>NZ_JBEYYO010000003.1:0-327408 GCF_040645615.1 Glycomyces sp. NPDC046736
ACGCCTATGTGCGGACCGCTCGCGCCCTCGGCAACGCCTCGTCCCTCCACGGGTCCGCGCCCGCCGCCGTGTCACACCCGAAGCGCATCATGGAATCGGGGGCGCTTGCGAACGTCCGTTTTGCACAGAACCTCCGTTCATATTCGCCGCGCCGCAAACGATGTCGCACCCCCGGCGCAGTATTGAACCGGGGGCGCTCGCGAATGTCTGATTCACCCCGGAATCGCCGTTCACATTCGCCCCCACCTCATCCGGAGCGCCCTGTGTGTACACACAGGGCGCTCCGGCCACGTTACAGTTGGTACGCTTCAGCGACCCCCCCTGATTCCCCCTCAAAGGCTTCCAAAACCGTGAATCTCCGCTCTTCCGCGCGCCCGCGTTCCTCCGGCTCCAGACAGCTGTCCCTCAAAGGGATCTCGATCGCGGCCGGGCTCCCCATCGTCCTGGTCGGAGCGCTCGTCGCGACCCTCATCGGCACCGGCGCGTTCTCGCGCGACACGACCGGCGAGGACGCCAGCCTGTGGCTGTGGACCGTCCCCACCGGCGAGCTCTCCCGCGTCAACGGCCTCACCGCCGTCACCGACGCGCGCCTCGAAATCGCCGACGCCGCAGGCAATCTCGTCCAGATCGTGCAGAACGACCGCTTCCTGATCCTGCGCGACATCACCACCGGGAAGGTCAGCGCCGTCGACCTGCGCACCCTCGACCTCACCGGCGAGGCCGAGACCGCGCCCGGCGCGGGGGTCCGGCTCGCGCTCCACGAGGACCGCGCGTTCATCGTGGACCTCCTCCAAGGCCAAGTGGCCCAAGTCGACCCGATCGACCTCTCCCCCGTCGGGAGCAAGCTCTCATTCCCGCCGGGTCTCACCGGCGGCAGCTTCGACGCTGGCGGCGCGCTGTGGCTCGGCGTCCCCCGCGAGGGCACGCTCGTCGCCGTCACCACCGGCGACGACGGCGCCGCCGTCGACAGCACCGAGGTCATCGCCGACCCCGGCCAGGACCTCAGCCTCACCGTGCTCGGCGACGGCGTGGCGGTGCTCAACCGCACCGTCCAGACCGTCACCACCGTCCGCCCCGACGGGAAGCGCCTGACCGCCGACGTCGACCTCGCCGGCCCCTCGCTCACCGCCGAGACCAGCCCGGGCACCCAAGCCGCCGTGACCGTGACCGACCCGCCCAGCGTGGTCGCGGTCGATGACGAGCGGTCCGGGCACTTCTCGATCGCCGCCGAATCCTCGCCGCTGCTCGGCGCGTCGGTCGAGTTCAGCGACCGGATCTACGTCCCGGACGGGCACGCGAACCGCGTCTGGGTCTACAGCCCCGCGGGCGAAGAGCTCGCCGGGATCGACATCGACGCGGGCGGCGGCCCGATCGAGCTGTACGCGACCGGCGCGGTCCTGTTCGCCAACGCGCCCTACACGAACCAGGCGGTCGTGGTCGCCGACGACGGCACCGCGCGCCTGGCCCCGAAGGACCGCGACGACATCCTCGGCGGCAACGTCCCGCCCGTGGACGACTACGGCGACGAGGACGAGGGCGACGGCTCGGGCACCGGCGACGAGTCCCCGCACGGCGAGGAGGGCGACGTCGAACGCCCCGAAGACGAACCGGACCCGGAGCCGCCGGGGGCCGTCACCGACCTCACCGGGGTCGTCGCCGACCGCGCGGTCACGCTCTCGTGGGGCCCGGCGCCGGACAACGGCGCCCCCATCACGTCCTATGTGGTCGAAGGCGACGGCCGCACCTGGGAGACCGCGCCCGGCCAGCGCATGCTCGACATCGGCGACCTGGTCAACGGCGAGACGTACGTCTTCACCGTGACGGCCCGCAACGCCGAGGGCGACGGGCCCGCGACGCCGTCGCCGCCGCTGCGTCCAACCGCTGAGGTGCCCGATCCCGTTGCGGCCGTTGCGGCCCTGGCACACCCGGACGGGACCGTGACGCTCGACTGGGAGGCGCCCAGTGGGCAGGGCCTGGAGATCACCGGCTACCAGGTGGAATTGATCGACTCGGGCGGCACGCGCGAGGTGGTGGCCGAGACGGCCGAGCCGGGGCACGTGTTCTTCGACGGCGAGCTGATCTACGGCCGCAGCTACATGTTCAGCGTGACGGCGCTGGCGGGCGACGCGGCGGCCGAGCCGTCGCCGAACTCGGACACCGTGGTGCCGTTCTCGAACCCGGGTGCGCCGCGGACGGTGAAGGTCACGACCGACAAGGACAACAAGGGGACCTTGAAGGTCTCGTGGAACAAGCCGGTCGACAACGGCCGCACCATCACCGGATACGTGGTGACCGCGAACGGCCGCAGCCAGACCGTCACCGGGACCACCGCCACCGTCTCAGGGCTCGGCAACGACAAGACGGTGACCGTTACCGTGGCGGCCGTGAACGAGGCGGGGCAGTCGCCCACTGCTTCGGGCTCGGGCACGACCATCGGCCTGCCGAAGGTCACGACCTGGTACCGGTATCAATGCCAGGAGGACGGGGAGTGGCTGATCTGCCGCGACTGGGCCTACGACGACGGGGGCGGCAACGCCGAATGCGAGGTCACCTGGAACGGCAAGTCCACCGGCAGGATCGATTGCAGCCTCAACGAGGGCGCCATCGGATTCATCCCCGAAGGCGACACCAACCCAATGACAGTCACGATCTGGAACGCCGCCGGAAAGGACTCCAAGAGCGTGAAGATCGTGTGGGCCTGACCCGGCCGCGGCCCCGATGATGTCCATCGGCGGGGCCGCGGCACGCAAGGCCTATTCGCTGCGGCGGCGTTCGCGCTTGGACACCGAAAGCTGCCTACCGAGCCGGTCGACGATCTCGAACAGCCGGGCCGCCTCGTGGATCCGCCCGGCTTTCGCGTGGGTCTCGGCGCGTGCGATGACCGCCAGCATCGCGTCGATGATGCCGAGGTCTGCGTCGAAGGCGTCCCGCATCAGTTCGATGCCCGCGTACCATTCCTCGCGCTTCGGGTCGCCGGAGTCGTCGGGGCGCAGGCTCGCGGCCTTGTCATGGGAGCGTTGGACGGACGCCTGCATTTTGGTCGTCTTCTCCCGCATCTCGGCGCAGATCCGCAGGACGTCGCCGCGTCGGCGCTCCTCGGGTGGCGATTCGGTGTCGGGCCGAGTGAAGGCCGGGGGGTCGAATCGGTTGGACTGCAACGACTGCTGCACCTTCTTCAGCTCCCGCATCTCCTCCTGGGCCTGTGCGGGCCTCCCGGCGACGAGGTGCGCCTCCATCCGGTCGAGGATCTCCAGCGCGGCCCCGGCGACCCGGATGTCGTTTTCGGCCCCGATGCGGGCGGTGTGCAGCTTCCCGATCGTCGCGGCCCGTTCGGACTCGGGATCGATGAGGTCTTCGGGAGTGGGCACGGGAACGACGCCGAGTCCGTCGAGAAACCGCCCGGCCCCGCGCCGAAACGTCTCGATCTGCCCGCGAAGTCTCGCAAGGCCTTCCAACGTGAATGAGGGGTTGTTCATCCCCTCATTCTCCCGGATCCCACCCCACCCCGCTGTACAGCAACGCCACCGATCGCACCAGGCCGACCCGCGAGGATCGCGCAGTGTTCCGGCAATGAGGCCATGTCATGTTCCGTTCGAAGCGATGTCGAAGCCCGAGCCGTCTGGGAAGGTGAATCGGTGGTATCGCGGGCGCTTTGGCTTGTAGTCGCCTTTGAGCCAGCGTCGGCGGTCCGGTTCGAAGCGCACGTCGGCGATGGGCATTTGGAATTCGAGTACGCATTCGACTGACTCGACACGAGGCGGGACGCCTGGTTGTCGGCTGTGGATAGTCATGCGGCGCAGCGCGTATCGCGCGAGGCGCCGGTCGGTCAGCACCCACAGACCGGACCCGTGCGCTGCCGTCCCCATGCCGGGTCGGTACACGGCTGTGCAATCGGGATGCTTGCCGAAGACGATAGATCGCGGAGCCGACTTCGTCGTGCTCGACGAGGTGGAGTGGTTGTCTGCCGTCATGAACCACCACAGGGGCACGAATACGATCTTCAAGATCGTCCAAATGGCCTCGACGGCGTACTCGATCGGCTTTCCATCGGGCTCCAGGCCTCGGACGGAGAAGTGCTCGATGCCCTCCTCCGATCCCCAACGCAGCTGCTCTCCCGGCGCCAGAATCTGCTCGTTGAGCAGCGCTGTGGCCCTCGCGTTGAACTCCGGGAGTCCGTAGTCAGACACCATGTCCTCCAATCCGACCGGTCGGGCTCATAGGTCGCTCAAGAGTCGGTCGAGTTCCAGTGCGATCGATTCGTCGATCATTCGGTACTCCTCCGACGAGGTCTTGATCGCGCTCGACTCGGCGTCCAAGGCCGCTCCAAGCTCGTTGATCGCGGCCACCAGGTTCTCCGCACCTGCGGTGTAGCGGCCCTCGAACGCGAGTCCCGTGAGGCCCCAAGTCATCTCGGCAGCACCGGCCCCGGCTGCAATGGAGGAGATCGCGTCGATGTTCGGCACCAGCGCGGCAAAGGCGTCTGCCGCCGCGTTCAACTCCTCAGGGTCGACTTTGAATCCGTCGTGATCTCCGGGCACCTCGCTGAACCGGCCGGTGTCGGGGGAAGTCACCGAGGAGACGATGTCCGAGACGTTGTCGATGATCGCGCTGGCGTTCGCGGTGGCGGTCTTCCTGATCGAGGTGGCAATGGCGCCGAGCAGGCTCTTCCAGATGACTTTCTTTGAACGGTCGTTGACCGACAGCTTGGCGATCCACAGGGCGATCTTTCCGAAGAGCGTCTGCGCCGCCCGGAACTTGCCCAGCGCCTTCATGATCATCGTGTTGGCCTTGAGGATCCCGGTCGTGATGAACGCCAGCACCGAAGAGCCCGCAGTGACCACGCTCGACGCCAGGGCGGCGATCCCGCGCGTGATGAACCAGGCGACGAGTTCGCTGAGAATGGCCTTGATGACGTTGTAGATGGTGTCGGCCAGCATTCGCGCCCAGTCCAGAAGTTGCGTCAGTTGACCTGAGGCGTCCTCGACGGCCCTTGAGGAGGCGGCGAGTCCACCGATCTGGTCGGCTGCGGCATCCGCGGCCGTGCCTTCCCAGCCTCCGAGGTTCTCGTTGGCCGCGCTCTCGATCTCCTCGTCGACCGCGCCGAGCGCCATCGTGACTTGATTCAGCACGTCGATCTGGGTCTGCATCTCCCCCGCATCGCCGCTCACCCACAGCAGCAGGTCATCGAGCGGCTGCACGAGATCCAGGACGATCGTGACGCCCGCGTTGGCGAGTGCGCCGATGGGGTCCTTGATGACGCCCCAGGCGTCCCCGGCGAGTCCGAATATTTCACCCGTGACGGCTCCGGTCGCGCTCAACGCACTCCTTTCACCGTCGCGGGCTTGGTCGATGGCCTCGGCTGAGCCCACAACCCGCTTCACGAACGGCAACGAAGCCATCGAGGTGCCACTGGAATGCTCTGCGGTGTCGGCATATTGGGTGATGTCGGAGCCGTAGTTCGCGGCGTCGTTGTCGGTCATCTTCGGAGGTCCTTAGGGGCGGTACTGGTTGAGGATTGATTGGATGTCGACCTTGTCGCCCAGGAGTTGCTGTGCGAGCTCGGCGGTCTTTTCGGTATGGGTTGCTTTGGCGGACTTGATGACCGCCATGACCTGGCGGCCGAGGTTGGGGCCGTGGGACATTGCTGCGTCGTGGAGGTCGATGTCGGCTACTCGGCCTTCTGGGTCGAGTCGGACTTTGATCGAGCCGTCGTCCGAGATGGCTTCGATCGCGCCAAGGCCGGATTCGGCTTGCAGGGCTTCGTATCTGGCGAGGGTGGTTTCGGCGTCGCGTTGCATCTGCGCGCAAGGCCTGTTGCGGGAGTTCGGATTCGTTGAAGTCGGGCATGTCGCTCTCCGGCCTAGGCGTAGGGGTCGTCTTCTTCGCTGACGGCGCCCCAAATGTCGCGGTCCTCTTTGAGGAGGGTGCTCGATTCGTCTTCGGGGTTGTCGCTTCCGGGGGCGCCTCGGCCCGCTCCGCCGGCGCCGCCCATCATGCCGCCCGCGCCGCCTGCGGCTCCGAGTTTGCCCATGCCGTTCGGGAGGGCCCCGGCTTTTCCGACAGCGCCGGCCCGGCCGGCGGTCGCCCCTGCGCCAATGCCGCCGCCGACCATCCCGCTCATGCCACCGGCACCGCCGAGCGGCGAGCCGCCGCCCAGGCCCGCACCACCGAGACCTGACGCGGCACCGAGCGCTCCGCCGCCCCCGCCGCCGAGGCCACCCGAAGCCAGGCCACCGGAGATCTCGTCGGAGCCCGTTCCGGAAGTGTCCCAAGGGTTCTTGGGCGAGACCGGGGTCAGTGAGGAGCCGCCGCCGCTTCGACTGGAGGTCGGCGGGGAGGCGTAGTCGCCGAGGGAACCGGTGATGTCACTCGGAGAGCCCGAACCGCTGAAGCTGCCCGAAGCGAGACTCGGCAGCGAAGGCGAGCTCGCGCCGGACAACGACGGGGACTGCTCGATCTCCTCGCCCGCGGAGATCGCGGGCAGGCTGCCCGGGGTGGCGTCGTAGGAGGTCTGGTTGACGCCGGACTCCATATTGGTCTGACGGGTGACGATGTCGTCCGCGCTGCGATCAGAAGCGGACTGGAGCGCCTCGGCGATGTCCTGACGCTCATAGAAGGCCCAATCGTCGAGCTCGTTCTCGGCGACCTGCCGGGCCTCGGACTCGTCCATGCCCTGGCCCACAAGGTATTCGACCCGGCCGTCGCGCCATTGACCGGCCGAGACGAACAATCCGTCGCTCCAGCCACCGTCCTCGCCCTGCCCGTCGGCATCCGAGCCGCCGTACCACATGTACGCGGTCTCGTCGTCCATGATCTGACAGTCCCCGGAGTGCCACGGGGGCCGGAAGTGCGTCTTGGCGTCGCCGCAGCCGCCTTGCTTGACGTAGTACTGGGGTTCGGGGAAGGGGATCTCGCCGGAGCCCCCGCCCTGCTGGGTGTAGATCTCGATACCGGCCTGGTCGAGTTCGGTTGCGACGGAGTTGATTTTGTCGACGGTGTCGAGGATGAGCTTCCGAAGCTCCTCACCGGACTCGGCGAACGCGTCGAAGTCATCGCCCTCCCAGTCATGGGAAAGCCGCTCCATGTTGAACTTCCGACGAGCCTCAATGTCGGCGAGGTCCTCGCTGATCTGTCCCCATGCCTCGGCAATCGGTTTGATGGCGTGTTTCGGATCAGGACGGATAGCCGCGACCACGGCATCAAAGGTTCCCTGGTCTGGAGCTGCGAAGCGGTGCTCAGAGTTCTCCAGGTGAAACGCCTTGTCTGCCCGGTAGACGCCGGCCATGAGCGATTCCCAGGCGGTGTCCGCCGGGGAGCGGCCGAGGTTGCAGCCGTCGGCGTTGCAACCGTTGGTCGCCTCATAATGCTGGGCGGTGTGCTCGGTCGGGCCGTCGTGGGTCTCGATCTCTTCTTGGCTGTCGCTCATGTGGGGCAGTCCTCAGTTCTAGGAGTTGAGCTTGCTGGTCACGGCTTCGAACATGGTGTGGATGTGCTCATCGGCCACCCAATCGGCAAAAGCTGCGCGATCAAACAGAAGCGAAGTGCGAGAGTCGATCTCGGCCTGATCGAGCCCGTGCCTAGCCGCGAATGTCTTGTCGGGGTCGGTCGGAAGGTCAAGATTGACCTCTACCAGGTAGTTCTCTGTGCGTACATCCACGATCAACTGCCCGGTGGTACCGGCCAACTCACCCTGATCGCCAAAAATCGCGTACGCGTGACCTTGGCCCCACTCACCCTCGATGTCCTTGTCGAGATAGAGGTCAGCGGAGGTCAACCCGTACGAGTTGGTCTCGACGACATCCTCGTAAAAGCCTCCCTGGCGCAGCTCCCACATGTCATCGACATGCTCTGCCGAGTTGCCCGGGAAGACCGAGAGCAGTACCTCGATCGAGTCAGTGCTTCCATCATTGTGGGTGATCTGCACGACTCCGGAACAGGAGATTGCCTCAGAGTTCATAGCCGACCCCAGCCCAACGTGGCTCGGCTCATGCACGTATGCATCCGACTTGACCTGATCCTTGATCGGCTCGATCGGCAGGACCTCGCACATGTCCCACCCGGCGACCTCACTGGTGATGTCGTTGAAGCCGTCCTCCGAGGTGTCGTCGCCTCCGGTGAGGGCCGAGCAGCCGGTGACGGCCAGCAGGGCCAAGCCCGTCAAAGCGGTTGCGGGCAAGGTGAAGTGTCGTTTGCGCATTGTGGAGTGTCGCCTTTCTGGCGGGAGGTCGGTCAGGTGAGGTCGGCGTTGTAGTCGGGGTCGCCGTTCTCGTCGAGCGGGACGGATTCGCCTGCGGTGAGGTACTGCTCGAGTTCGGCGACATTGACGTCCTCAGTGCTGGCCTTTTCCTTGACGATGTCGGCGAGTGCCTCGTCCTGTCGCTTCATGGTGGTCTTGACGTACTGGAGGTCGGTCCAGATGGAAGCGAAGCTGGCCTGATATTCGGCTTGCTTGCCCGCAGTGCCCTCAAGTCCGAAGGCGGGCATGTAACTCAGGTCGCCGTCGCGAAGCCGAGGAATCATCAGGTCTTCCAGATACTCCAGGTCGGACTGGAGGACGGCCTGGTACTCGGCCACCGCTTCGGGATCGAATTTTCTTGTGGACACGGGGGTCGGGGCTCCTCGTGGGAAATAGGTCGCGAATGTCGGCCTCGCCCATAGTAAGTGATCGACTCCATACATGGGGTACACGAAGGACCCCCAACAAAAGCAACGGCCCCAACCGAAGGGTCGGGGCCGTTACGTGTGCTTGTTATTTGGCTTGGATCTGGAGTTCCGTCACGATCGTGGAGAAGTGGGAGCGGATTCGGTCGTCCGTGGGGTCGTCTTCGGGGGTCCAGTGGACCGACATGCGTTCGTAGGTCGTGTTGCGTTGGGCGGGAACGCGGTCGGCGGAGCGGATGAGGTCGATCAGTTCGGACAGGCGCGAGCTGTGGCGGGCGCCCGCCGAAGAGATCACGTTCTCCTCCAGCATGATCGAGCCGAGGTCGTCCACGCCGAGGTGCATGCTGAGCTGGCCCGAGGCCTTGCCGGTGGTCAGCCACGAGGACTGGAGGTGGGTCACGTTGTGGAAGAACAGCCGCGCGGTCGCCAAGAGCCGCAGGTATTCCAGGGTCGTGGCCTGGGTGCGGCCCTTGAGCTTGTTGTTCTCCGGCTGGTACGTCCACGGGATGAACGAGCGGAAGCCGCCCGTGCGGTCCTGCACGTCGCGGATCATGCGCAGGTGCTCGATCCGTTCGGCCGCGGTCTCGCCGGTGCCCATCATCATCGTGGCGGTCGACTCCAGGCCCTGGAGGTGCGCGGCCTCCATGATCTCCAGCCAGCGCTCGCCGGACTCCTTGAGCGGCGCGAGCGCCGTGCGCGGCCGGGCCGGGAGCATCTCCGCGCCCGCGCCCGCGATCGAGTCGAGCCCGGCGGTCTTGATGCGGCCGATCGCCTCGTCGATCTCGACGCCGGAGACCTTCGACATGTGGGCGATCTCGGAGGGCCCGATCGAGTGGATCACCAGGTCGGGGTATTCGGCCTTGACCGAGGAGAACAGCTCCTCGTAGTACTCGACGCCGAAGTCGGGGTGGTGCCCGCCCTGGAGCATCACCTGCGTGGCCCCGAGGCTCACGGCCTCGCCGCAGCGGCGCAGGACCTCTTCCATCGGGTGCGCCCAGCCCTCGTCGTGCTTGGGGGCGCGGTAGAAGGCGCAGAACTTGCACGCGGTGACGCACACGTTCGTGTAGTTGATGTTGCGGTCGATGAGGTAGGTGACGATGTTGTCGCCGATGACGCGCCTGCGGGCCGCGTCGGCGGCCTCCGCGAGCGGGTGGAAGGGCGCTTCGGTGTAGAGCAGCAGGGCTTCCTCGGCGCTGATGGCGCCGCCGTCGGCGGCGCGGGCGAGGACCTCGTCAATCTCGGCCATGCACGAAGCGTATCGCCGCCCGGGCCCCGGCGGCACCCGCCGGGTCGCGGTGACTCGTGCGTCTCTAGACCGTGTACAGCTCGGTGTGGATGGTCTGGGCTCCGGCCTCTTCCAGGACGTCTTTGACGCCGAGGACCATGTCGTAGGGGCCGCACAGGAACCATTCGTCGACTTCGCGGGCGTCGATGAGGGTGTCGAGGACCTCGCCGAGGCGCTCGGGCGTGAGCCGTCCGGTGAGCAGCGGGGAGGCGCCTTCGGAGCGGGTGCGGACGTGGTGGAGGCGCAGCCGGTCGCCGTGAGCCGCTTGGAGTTCGCGCAGTTCGGGGCCGTACATGGTGCTGGCCTCGGAGCGGTTGGAGTACAGGAGCGTGACCGTGGCGCCGGCTTCGAGCGCGGTCGCGGCGATGCCGATGATCGGGGTGATGCCCGAGCCGGCGACGACGGACGCGTAGTGGCGGTCGGGCCGCACGTCGCATTTGAAGTTCCCCAGCGGGGGGAGCACTTCGAGCACGTCGCCGCTCTGGAGGGACCTGGCGTATCCGGAGAACGAGCCCTTGGGGATCGAGCGGATGCCCAGGCGCAGGGTGCCGCGCTCGGCGAGCTCGGCGGGGGTCGAGGCCAGCGAGTAGGAGCGGCGCACCTCGGAGCCGTCGGGTTCGACCCTCTGGAAAGTGAGGTGCTGGCCGGGCTTGAAGTCGAAGACGGGGCGCAGCTCCTCGGGCACGTCGAGGGTGACCTCGACCGCGTCGTCGGTGAGGGCCCGCACGCGGGCGACGGTGAGCTTGTGCCAAGCGGGCCGTTTCCGGCCGGACCTCTTCAGCTCCAGTGCCACGGTGCGGTTCCTTCCCAGGGTGTCCGTGCGCCGGGGGTCACCCGGCCGCGAAGAATTCGGGCCCGTCGCGAAGCGGGGCCGCATTGGTGTAACGGGCCGCACGGGAGGCAAATTCCCTCAACCCGGCGAGGTGTCGCTCACTGAGGCCGAACTGGAGCCGCTCGAAGTACTCCGCGAGCGCTTCGGGCGCGAAGGGCTCCCAGCGGGCGGCCGAGGCCACGACCGCGTCGATCTCCTCCCGGCTGCGGTTCACCGATTCGCGGAACGCGAGGTGCACGTCCTTGACCAGGCCGGGGTTGGCTTCGGCGTATTCGCGGCGCACGGCCCACACGGCGAAGACCATCGGCAGGCCGGTCCAGTCCTTCCATTCGGCGGCCAGGTCGACGACGTGGTGGCCGCGCGGTTCGTGGTAGGCGCGCAGGGCCTCGTCGCCGATGAGCACGGCGGCGTCCGCGCGGCCGTCGAACGCTTCGGCGGCCAGGGCGCCGTCGAGGTCGGGCGGGGTGACGGCGTAGACCGGTTCGCGGCCGTAGCGCTGTTCGAGGAGCATCCGGCCCAGGAGCACGCCGGTGCGCGAGGTCGAGGCGAGCGCGACCTTCGGGGCGTGGGGCAGGTCTGCGAGCGGGCCTCGGGTGACGAGGTCGACGCTGAGCACCGGCCCGTCGGCGGCCACGGCCGGGTCGGGGATGAGCAGCAGGTCCTCGGCGTGCTTGAGGTACTCCACGAGCGTGATGGGCCCGATGTCGAGGTCTCCTGCGACGAGGCGGCGGCTGAGTTCGTCAGGGGCCGCGCGGTGCAGGTCGATCTCCAGGAGCGTCCCGGTGCGGGCCAGGCCCCAGTAGATCGGCAGGCAGTTGAGGAACGCGATGTGGCCGACCCTGGGCCGACTGGCGGTGTTCACGGTTTCGACCGTAGCCCCTCGCGCGGCAAGGGGAACGGGCCTCGCCTGGGCGGGGTCGCCGAAGTCACGGCCTAGGGTTCGTCGGATTCACCGGACTCTTCGGTGACGAGGGCCGCGAGGCGGTCGACCACGTCCTGGTCGTCGCCTTCGATGAGGACCTCGTCGCCGCGGCGCACGTCCAGGGTGAGGACCTGGAGGATCGACTTGGCGTCGCGCGGCTCGCCGCCGATCTTGGCGATCGCCACGTCGGCGGCCGACTCGGCGGCGGTCTCCACGAAGACCGTGGCGGGCCGGGCCTGGATGCCCACTTCGGTGCTCACTTTCACACGGCGTTCGGCCATGTTCCCCTCCCCGTTCGCGCGAGGCGATCTCGCATGCGGTCGGGCCGCGCGGCGACCCGTCGGTCCAGAATGGACCGCTGATGCGGACGGCGGGTGCGTTTTCGGGCTATTCCAGCGGAAGGGGGACGGGGCGCGGGCGGTCAGTCCTCGTCTTCGGGCTTCGCGCCGTAGACGGTGGGGCGCGGGAGCGGGATGTGCTCGGGGAGTTCGGAGCGGTCGAGGAGGTTGCGCACGCGGGCCCGGCCGGGCGCGTACCCGTCGGATTCAGGCGGCGGCCACTCGCTGGGCGGGACCTGGTGGGAGCCGGTCTTCTTCGCCGAGGGCTCCTCGAAGAGGCTGATGTCGGGAGCGTTGACGATCTGCTTCGAGGAGGACTCGACCTCGGTCGCGGGCCCTTCAGGTTCGGGCTCAGGGGCGGGAGCGGGCTCGTAGTCGATCGGGGCCGCGTCCGAGAACGGGCTGTCGCTGGGGAAGGGCGGGCCCGGCGTGGGGTCGGGCAGCGGCTCGGGCTGCGGCAGCGGGTCCGGTTCGGGCTGCGGGAACGGCGGCGCGGGCTCGGGGTCGGGGACCGGTTCGGGCTCGGGCGCCGGGCGCGGCGGGGTCGGCTCGGTGTCGGCGAGGATCGACGGCTCGGCGCTCTCGCGGACGGTGTGGCCCTCCTCGATCGGGGTCGGCGGGGTCACCGCGTCGGAGGACGCGAAGAGCGGCGGGTCCTTGCGGGTCGGGACCGAGGCGGGGACCACCACGCCGGACGGGTCGACCGGGGCGGGGATCGCCTCGGCGGGCTCGGCGACCGGGACGCCGACCGCTTCGATCACCTCTTCGGCGGCATCGACCGCCTCCTCGAAGTCCGCGCCGGGGCTCGGGGGCGCGATGTCGGCGGCCTCGGCGAGCGCGGCGTCCAGGGCCGGGCTGACGGCGGCGGGCGGGGAGACGGCGGGCTCGTCCGACCCGAAGGCCGGACCGGCAGCGGCGTCCGAAGCGGGCAAGTCCTGGCCTTCGGCGAGCGCGGCGTCCAGAGCCGGGCTGACGGCGGGGGGAGCGTCACCGGGCGGGGAGACTGCGGCCGCGGAGTCAGAGGCAGGCTCGTCTCGGCGTTCGGCCGACACGTAGGCCGGACCGGCCGCGGCGTCGTATTCGGGCGAGGCGCCTGCGGCCGCGGAGTCCGAAGCGGGTTCGTCACCGGCCGACGCGAGGGCCGGTCCGGCCTCGGCGTCGTCTTCGTCGGGCGGGAGGCCCTCGGCGCCGGGCGGGGCGGGCGGGAGGGACTCGCCGGGGACGTCGTCGCCGAGACCGGCGATGGACTCTTCGTGCTCGTCGGAGAGCTCGGAATCGTCGTCGGCGTCCTCGGGGTCGGGCAGGTCGTCCCAGAGGCCGCCGTCCTCGTCGGGCTCCTCGGCGGCGGGCGGCGCGGGCTGGGCCGGGACCTCCGGGGCCGGGGCGGGCGCGTCGAACTGGACCTCGGGGGCCGCGTAGGCCGCCCCCGGGGTGCTGTCGGCCGAGGGGACGCTGAACCCGGCGGCCGGGCTCGGGGCCGGGACCTCCTCGGGTTCGGCGAACGGCGCGGCCTCGGCGGGCATCGGGGTGCGGCGCAGGATCTGGGTCCCGTCCGGGATCGCGTCGGGGACGGTGAACCCGCCCACGGGGGCCGCGAACGGCGGGCCGGTCACCGGCGAGGACATCGGCGGCTCGGACGGGGCGACGTACGGCGCGGCGGGCGGGGCCGTGTAGTGCGCGTCCGGCGGCGAGTACGGCGCGGCCGCAGGCTGCGGGGCGGGCTGGCCGCCGACCGGCGGCAGCGACTGCGGGGACTGGTACTGCGGCGGCTGATACGGCTGCTGGTAGCCGTGCTGCGGCGGGTACGGGACCTGCGCCGAGCCCTGGCGGGACTGCGGGCTGGGGACGGGGGCGGAGCCTTGATGGGGCTGCGGGCCGGGGACGGGCGCCGAGCCCTGCGGGGGCCCGTAACCGGGGACCGGGGCCGAGCCTTGCGGCGGGGCCCACCCCTGCTGGGCCTGCGGGTTGGGCACGTACGGCGGCGGAGGCGCGTATCCGTGCTGCTCAGGGGAGGCGGTGGGCTGATAGGCGCCGGGCGGCGCGGTCGGCTGGTACGCGCCGGGCGGGGCGTAGGTCGGCTCGGGCGGGGCGGTCGGCTGGTAGGCGCCCGGGGGCGCGTACGTCGGCTCGGGCGGCGGGGCGTGCCCGGGGACCTGCGCGGCCCCGTACGCCGGGGCCGAACCGTAGCCGGGCGGCGGGTACTGGGCCTCGGCCGGGAAGCCGCCGATCGGCGGCGGCAGGGGCGCCCCGCACTGGGGGCAGCGACGCTGCCCGGACGTCAGTCGCTTGCCGCAGGAGCTACAGCTGTTTCCGTCCACGGAGCCTCCTCGGGGCTGGAGCGTCGTCAATCGGGCCACTCGACAACCATCGTGCCATCACTCGGTCGCGTCGCGTGCACGCCTTCCCACTACCGGAGGGCGCCCTCACTCGCCGGTCTCGCGCCCGAGCACGCCCGAGACCGAGTCCTGCACGGTCGGCTCGGGGCTCTCCTGCTCGTCCTCGGACGGCGTGGGCGAGGGCTCCGAAGGCGAGTCGGACGGGGTCGGCGAAGGTGAAGACGAGGGCGACTCGCTCGGCGAGGGGCTCGGTGAAGGCGAGTGCGTCGGGCTCGGCGAGGGCGCGGGGCTGGTCGTGGGCGAATCGGTCGGCGACTGCGTCGGGTCGCCCGCGTCCGGGTCGGTCTGGACGGCGTCGACCACGCGGTGGGCCCCGGCGAAGTTCTGGAACCAGATCGAGCTGATCTTCACCACGTCGCCCGAGCGCGGGGCCTGGATCATCTTGCCGTCGCCGAGGTACATGCCCACGTGGTAGACCGACCGCCAGTCGCCGGGGCTGTCCCACCAGAACAAGAGGTCCCCGGGGAGGAGCTTCTCGATGTCGACGGGCTTGTCGCGGGTGGCCTGGAACTGGTCCTTGGCCACGCGCGGGACGTTCACGCCCGCAAAGTTATAAGCGGCCTGCACCAGGCCCGAGCAGTCGAAGGAGTCGGGGCCCTCGTCGCCCCACACGTACGGGTCGCCCAACTGCGCCAGCGCGTACTCGACGGCCTTCTTGGCCTCGGGCGCGGCGTCCCATCCGTCCACTTCGGAGGAGAAGTCGCCGGAGTACTTCGACGCGGCGGCCTCCCGCTCGCGCTCGATCTGCTCGATCTCCTCGCGGTTCTCGGCGATGAGCGCGTTGAGTTCTGCCTGGACGCGCGCGAACTCGGCGTCCAGGGCCGCGAAACGCTCCTCGGAGCGGGACGCGGACAGCTCGGCCGCGTCGGTCGCGGCATGGGCCACGGCCTCGGCGGCCTGGGCCGCTTCGAGGTCGGCCGAGAGGCTCGGCAGGTCCCATTCGCCGCCGAGCGGGGAGAGCCCGGAGAGGTCGGGCAGGTCGGCTTCGGGGACGCCGGCCATGTTGGTGTAGGCCTCACCAGCGGCGTAGTCGAGGGCCTCTTGGGCGGCAGCGAGGTCGGCGGCCGCGTCGGACCACGCGGTCTGGGCCACGGCCAAGCGCTCCTCGCGGGTGAGCCACTCGTCCTGCGCGGCGGTGGTCTCCTCGGCGAGCTGCGCGAGGTCGATCTGCGCGGCGTTGATCTGGCCCGCCAGCGGGCCGTCGGCGGTCTCGGGGTTGAAGACCGGCGAGTCGTCGGAAGAGCCGCCCAGCGGCCGGGTCCCGTCGTCGGGAACGGTGACCCCCGGTTCGGCGGCGGCGGGGAGGGAGCCTCCGAAGACGATGGCGGAGGTGGCGGCCGCGGCGATCATGCGGGCACCGAACCGTGAAACGCGCATGTGAGGTGTCCTTGTGGAATTGCGGCGCCGCGAGCGTTCACTGCGAGCCTGTGGGGGAAGCCACGGCTACTGTACCGAATCGGCGCAAGTGCCGCTTCTGAGGCCGCCTCGCGCGGCGACCGCGTCCGAGGACTCACACGCCGTTCACGCGGGAGGGCCCGGCGGTGGGCGCGGCGTTACCCTGGCTGGTACCGAACCAGAGTTGGGAGCGCCATGGACGACACCGCCAAGTTCAAGGCCGGCATCGAGGAGAAGCTCGCGGCCGGCGAGCGGCTGAGCTTCGAGGACGGGGTGGGGCTCTACGAGGTCGACGACCTCGCCTGGCTCGGCCGCCTCGCCCACGGCGTGCGCACCGCCAAGAACGGCGACCGCACCATGTTCAACGTCAACCGGCACTTGAACCTCACCAACGTGTGCTCGGCCTCCTGCGCGTACTGCTCCTTCCAACGCAAGCCCGGCGAGTCCGACGCCTACACGATGCGCGTCGAGCAGGCCGTGGCCCTCGCCGAGCAGATGAGGGGCGACGCGCCCACCGAGCTGCACATCGTCAACGGCCTCCACCCGACCCTGCCGTGGCGGTACTACCCGCGGGTCCTCCAGGCGCTCAAGGAGACCCTGCCGGAAGTCAACCTCAAGGCCTTCACCGCCACCGAGGTGCAGTGGTTCGAGAAGATCTCCGGCCTGAGTGCCAGCGAGATCCTCGACGAGCTCATCGAGGCGGGCCTGGAATCGCTCACCGGCGGCGGCGCGGAGATCTTCGACTGGGAAGTCCGCCAGCACATCGTCGACCACGACTGCCACTGGGAGGACTGGTCGCGCATCCACCGGCTCGCGCACTCCAAGGGCCTGCGGACCCCGGCCACCATGCTGTACGGCCACATCGAGGAGCCCCGCCACCGCGTCGACCACGTGCTGCGCCTGAGGGAGCTCCAGGACGAGACCGGCGGGTTCGCCGTGTTCATCCCCCTGCGCTACCAGCACGACTTCCACGACTCCAAGGACGGCAAGGTCCGCAACAAGCTCCAGGCGCGCACCACGATGGCCAGCCCGGCCGAGTCGCTCAAGACCTTCGCCGTCTCGCGGCTGCTGCTGGACAACTTCGACCACGTCAAGTGCTTCTGGGTCATGCACGGCCTCGACGTCGCGCAGCTGTCGCTCTCGTTCGGCGCCGACGACCTCGACGGCTCGGTGGTCGAGTACAAGATCACCCACGACGCCGACGAGTACGGCACCCCCGACAAGATGACCCGCGAGGACCTGCTCGAACTCATCCGCGACGCCGGATTCCAGCCCGTCGAGCGCAACACCCGCTACGAGGTCGTGCGCGAATACGAAGGCCCGCAGACGCTGGCCGAGCGCCGCGCCCAGCCCCAATCGGTGCAGTTCTGATGGCCGAGCGGGCCGAAGGCGACACCGCGGCCGCCGAGGGCATGCTCGTCCACCTCCTGGGGACCGTGCTGGCCTACGTGGTCATGGGCACCGCCGCGCTCGCGGTCATCGACCTGCTGTTCATCGTCGCCGCGGGCGGCGAGTTCGGGAACGTCTCGGGCTGGGTCGGGGCCGTCCCGGCCGTGTTCGTGTTCAACCAGCGCTTCAAGCGCTACCAGGGCTCCTCGCGCTGGGCCGTGGCGCTCATCGCGATCGTGCTCGGCCTCGGCGCGGGCGTCGCGGCGACCGTGTTCATGCCCGCGACGTGGGCGCCGCTGGCGACCGGCGCCATCGGCGGGCTCGTAGCCGCCTTCGTGTACTCGGTGCTGTGGCACGCGGGCATCAACATCTACGGAAAGGAGCGGCCGCAGTGAACCCGGTCGTCAAGTACTTCCTGGCCCGCCTGGCCCTGTTCGCCGTCATCGCGACGCCGCTGAGCTTCTTCATGAACCTGTGGCTCGCGCTGGCGCTGGGCCTGATCGGGTCGATGGTGATCGGCTTTCTGATGCTGCGCGGGCACCGCGAGGCGATGATCGACCACATCGACGCCGCCGTGAAGCGCCGCAGCGAGGAGAAGCAGCGGCTGCGCGCCGAACTGGCCGGAGAGACCGACACCGAGTAGCAGGCGGTGTGACCGCTCGCACCTGGCGCGGCGGTTATTCGGCGTCCTTCATCAGCTCGGTGCAGATCTGGAGCGTTTCGGCCGCGCCCGCTTCGAGGGCCTTGCCGTAGTGCTTGAGCCAGGACCGGACCCCGTCGGGCGTCCCGGTCGACCAGGCGCGCTGCGCGCCCACGTACTCGGGCTGGCGTTCGAGGTGCCCGGCGTCGACGGTGATGAGCAGCTTCGGGTCCAGGCCCTTGGAGGCCAGCGCGAGCCGGGCCGCGGCGCGGGCGACGAGGTTGTTGGCCACCGGGAACGGCCGGACGGCGAGGAGTTCGCCGTGGACCACGGCGGCGGCCATCGCGGCCGGGATCTCCTTGGTGGGGTTGGTGATCAGCGCGCAGAGGGCGTTGATGCGGGCCGAGCCGGACTGGTCGACCTCGATGCGGCCGGGCTCGAAGTCCGTTCCGGCGTCAGGGAAGTCGCGGGTGGCGAGCAGGTGCAGCTTCGCGAGCACGAACCGCGGCGAGGCCGCCCAGACCGCGGCCATGGCGGGCAGGGCCTCCACGACGCGGACGGCGCCCGCGACCACCGGGTCGTCGAAGTCCTTGTCCCGCAGCCGCTCGACGTCGCAGTCGTAGCCCTCCAGCGCCAAGGTCGCCGAGGCCGAGTGCAGGGCCACTTCCGAGGCGACGAGTTCGTCACCGCCGCGGAAGGCCTCGTGCCAGAGCATGCGGTCGACGTTGGCTCTGGCGTTCTCAAGGGCGTCGGCGACCTCGGAGAGTTCGAGGAGAGGCGCGAGAGGATCCACGGGCGGAACCTTACCGTTCGAGGGCGGCGCGCATACGGCGCACCGGGCGGGCTAGAGGGCAGTCACAGAACTGTATCGGAGTACGCGGTCATGCACCGGTCCGACGATACCTCCCGAATCGCCGCCCGGCGGCCCCCGAGGCCCGCGCGCCCTCCGAACCGTTCGCGGCCGAAACGAGCGTGGGGGACGTCACGTCGATCGTCGATTTTCCGCCGTCTCTTTCCGCGACTTCAGTTCGTTAGTCCGTGTGTCCGAGAAACGATCTGGCATGCGAGGCGGCGGAGGTGGGACGTGAGTAATGAGCGGCGAACCGGCAAGGCCCGGTTTACCTACCGGTTGCGCGTGTCCGCCTCGGCGGAGACCTCTCTCGACGCCGAATGGGGTCGATGCCGATGGGTGTGGAACGAATGCGTTGCCACCTCCCGTCGGGCGCACCTAGCGGGAGAGGAGTGCGGACCGGCTCGCTTGGGGCGGATGCTCACCGGCTGGCGCGGCGCGCACGAGTGGCTCGGCGCGGGGGCTTCGGCACCGCAGCAGCAGACGGTCCGCGCCTTCGGTCAAGCTCGCGCGAAAGCGCTGATGGATGTCAAGAGCCGCGCTCCGATGAGCAGGCGGAGAGGCATGCCCCGGTTCAAGCTGCGGCACCGGGCGCGGCCAACGCTCAACTACACGCGGCCCGCCTTTCGCATCAAGGACAACCGTCTGCTCTTGGTCGGCGGCATCAGTCTGACCGTTGTCTGGTCCCGTCCGCTACCTGGAATTCCTTCGAGCGTTCGGATCTATCGGGACACGCTGGGGCACTGGTACGCCTCATTCGCGGTGGAGGCAGTGGTCCAACCGCTTCCGTCGACGGGCAGATCGATCGGTGTGGACTGGGGTGTTCGCGAGATCGCCACCACCAGCTCCGACGCTTACGACCTGCCCCATCCCGAGTACGGAGCGAAGGCCGTCGCCGCACTGGCCCATCGTCAGAGGGCAATGGCCCGGCGGCGGCCGGAGCCCGGCGGTTCGGCTTCTAGGAGCTATCTAGCGGTTCGTTCGCAGGTCGCGAAGCTGCACAAGAAGGTCGCCAGGCAGCGTCGAGACACCGCCCGCAAATGGGCGAAGCGTCTGGTCAGGGAGTTCGACTCCCTCGCGGTCGAAGACTTCCGCCCCAAGTTCCTCGCCTCGTCCATGTTGGCGCGCAAGGCCGCTGACGCGGCGATCACCACCACCAAGGCCGAACTCATCCACATGGCTCGGAAGCACTGCCGCGACCTGCGGCTGGTGAACCCGGCCAATACCACTGCCGACTGTTCGCGATGCGGAGCGAGAGCCAAGCCCGCACCGACGTTGTCGGATCGCACCTACGATTGTTCGCATTGCGGGTATACCGGTGCCCGAGACAAGAACTCGGCACTGGTCATGCTCGTCCGGGCAGGTTTCGACCCGGCCGGCGCTGAAGGCGGAAGACCTGATCGGCCGCCGGCCGATCAGGCGGCCTGAGCCGGAAATCCCTCAACGGGGAGGATTCAAATAGACCCGCCTCGCAAGGGTCTAGCCGTTCGACTCCCGGGTGCGACCCGCTCACCGACCGTTCGGCGAGTCTGACTCCCAGATGGCGGCACGGCGACGGCCGCAGGTTTTGTGTCGCCTAGTTCGCGGTAATGTTGCCGATCAGAGACCCGCCTCACAAGTGGCGCACAGGTGCGCCGACCTGTAAGGAGCGAATACCCGTGGCAGATACCCCGCAAGAGACGCTTGCCAATCTCCTCTCGGAGGAGCGGACCTTCCCCCCTGCTCCCGAGTTCACTCGGACGGCGAACGTCACCGCGGCCGCCTACGAGGAGGCCGCGGCCGATCGCCTCGCCTTCTGGGAGACCCAGGCGCGCAGGCTGGACTGGGCGAAGGACTGGGACCGGGTCCTGGACTGGGACAATCCGCCGTTCGCGAAATGGTTCACCGGGGGCGAGCTGAACGTCGCCGCGAACTGCCTCGACCGCCACGTCGAGGCGGGCCTGGGCGAGCGGGTCGCGATCCACTTCGAGGGCGAGCCCGGCGACACCCGGGCCGTGACCTACGCGGAGCTGCTCGACGAGGTCAAGCGGGCCGCGAACGCCCTCACCGACCTCGGCGTCGAAGCGGGCGACCGGGTCGTGATCTACATGCCGATGATCCCCGAGGCCGCGGTCGCGATGCTGGCGTGCGCGCGCATCGGCGCCCCGCACTCGGTGGTGTTCGGCGGGTTCAGCGTCGACGCGCTGTCGAGCCGCATCGACGACGCGGGCGCGAAGCTCGTGATCTGCGCCGACGGCGGGTTCCGCCGCGGCAAGCCGCTGGGGCTCAAGCCGACCGTGGACGCCGCCGTGGAACGGTGCCCGTCGGTGGAGAAGGTCCTGGTCGTGACCCGCACCGGGCAGGACGTGGACTGGAACGAGCGCGACCTGAAGTGGGAGGACACCGTCGGGACGGCGTCCGGTGAGCACGAGGCGCGGGCCTTCGACGCCGAGCACCCGCTGTTCATCCTGTACACCTCGGGGACCACGGGCAAGCCCAAGGGCATCCTGCACACCTCGGGCGGGTACCTCACGCAGGCCTCGTTCACCCACCACGCGGTGTTCGACCTGAAGCCCGAGACCGACGTGTACTGGTGCACCGCCGACATCGGCTGGGTCACCGGGCACTCGTACATCGTCTACGGCCCCATGTCGAACGGGGCCACGCAGGTCATGTACGAGGGCACCCCGGACACGCCGCACACGGGCCGGTTCTGGGAGATCGTGGAGAAGTACAAGGTCTCGATCCTGTACACCGCGCCCACGGCGATCCGCACGTTCATGAAGTGGGGCGACGACGTCCCGGCGCGCTACGACCTGTCGAGCCTGCGGGTCCTCGGGTCGGTCGGCGAGCCGATCAACCCCGAGGCGTGGGTCTGGTACCGCGAGCACATCGGCGGCGGGAACGTCCCGGTCGTGGACACGTGGTGGCAGACCGAGACCGGCGCGATCATGGTCTCGCCGCTGCCTGGCGTGACCGCGACGAAGCCCGGTTCGGCGCAGCGGTCGCTGCCGGGGATCTCGGTCGACGTGGTCGACGAGCAGGGCGAGTCGGTGCCCGACGGCGGCGGCGGGTTCCTCACCATCCGCGAGCCGTGGCCCTCGATGCTCCGCACGATCTGGGGCGACGACCAGCGGTTCCTCGACACCTACTGGGCGCACTTCGACGGCATGTACTTCGCCGGCGACGGCGCGAAGAAGGACGACGACGGCGACCTGTGGCTCCTGGGCCGAGTCGACGACATCATGCTCGTCAGCGGCCACAACATCTCCACCACGGAGGTCGAGTCGGCGCTGGTCAGCCACGAGACCGTGGCCGAGGCGGCGGTCGTGGGCGCGAAGGACCCGGTCACCGGCCAGGGCATCGTCGCGTTCGTGATCCTGCGCGGCGACGGCGAGTCCAGCCCCGAGCACCTCGCCGAACTGCGCGGGCACGTGGCGAAGACCTTGGGCGCCATCGCGAAGCCCCGCCAGGTCATCGTCGTGGCAGAGCTCCCCAAGACCCGCTCGGGCAAGATCATGCGCCGCCTCCTGCGCGACATCGCAGAAGACCGCGAGATCGGCGACGTCACGACGCTCGCCGACAACTCCGTGATGAGCCGCATCAAGGCGGGTCTCCAGGGCGGCAAGGACGACTGACGCCCTCGGATCGTATATCCTATATGATATAGGATATACGATCCGAGCCGAACCCCAACAGACACAGCACCGCCGCCGGGCAATCGCCCGGTGGCGGTGCCGTGTCCGGCCGCGAGGCGAGCGCGCACCGCCGCACCGCCGCACCGCCGCACCGCCGCACCGCCGCACCGCCGCACCGCCGCACCGCCGCACCGCCGCACCGAAAGCGAAGCTCCCACCTCCCGCCGAGCACGAATGTCACACCCCTCGGGCAGGGTTGTTGCCGGGGATGCCGCGAAAAAACGCGCGGGTAACTCGCCCGCACCGTGACCGGCAGCCCGCCCAGGCTCCGCCGCGCCGCCACCCGGCGGCCACCTCGTACGCTGTGCGCGTGACCCGGAAGACCTTCGCCGACAGCGCCGCCCTGAAGCAGGGGCCGTGGATCCATCGGCACGTCGACGCCAACGGCTCGCGCTTTCACGTGGTCGAGGCCGGGGAAGGCCCGCTCATCCTGCTGCTGCACGGGTTCCCCGAGTTCTGGTGGGCGTGGCGCCACCAGATCCCCGCGCTCGCCGCCGCCGGGTTCCGGGTCGTCGCCGCCGACCTGCGCGGCTACGGAGCCTCCGACAAGCCGCCGCGCGGCTACGACGCCTACACCATGGCCGCCGACGTGGTCGGCCTCGTCCGCGCCCTCGGCGAACGCGAGGCCACCGTCGTCGGGCACGACCTCGGCGGCATCCTCGGCTTCGCCGCCGCCGCGTTCCACCCCAGGCAGTTCCGCTCCCTCGTGGTCCTCGGCGCGGCCCACCCGCTGCGCCAGCGCTCGGCGCTCGCGGTCGACCCCAAGGGCCAGCTCTCGGCCTCGCGACACCTGTTCGCGTTCCAGATGCCGCGCTACGAGCACAAGCTGACCGCTTGGGACGCAAGGAAAGTAGCCGACCTGATGTACACGTGGTCGGGGCCGGGCTGGCGGGGCAGCCGGGATTTCCAGGAGTACGTGCGGGCCTGCCGCGACGTCATCCAGATCCCCCAGGCCGCGTTCTGCGCCCTGGAGGCGTTCCGCTGGCCCTTCCGCACCTCGCTGGGCCTGGCCGGGCGGCGGTTCGTCAAGCTGTTGCAGCGACCGACTCCGGTGCGGACGCTCCAGCTGCACGGCGCGCTGGACTCGTGCGTGCTGCCGCGCACCGCGCAGGGTTCGGGCCGGTACGTGCAGGGGCGCTACGAGTGGAAGCTGCTCGACGGGATCGGGCATTTCCCGCAGCAGGAGGCGCCCGAGCTCGTCACCAAGGAGATCATCCGCTGGGCGTCGTGAGGCGCGGTCACAGATCCCGAATCCACTAGCCGCCCGGCTAGTCGGTGGGGCAGGATGGGCGACAGTTGCTGTCGACTTTCGAAGGCGGGTTCATGTCCCAGGCCACATTCGCGCTCCGCGGCGCGACGATCCTCCCCATCACCTCAGCGCCGATCGAGCAGGGCACGATCCTGGTCGAGGACGGGCGCATCAGCGCCGTCGGCGGCCCCGATCTCGCAGTGCCCGAAGGGGTCCCGGTCGAGGACGCTTCGGGCAAGTGGATCCTGCCGGGCCTGATCGACGCGCACACCCACCTGGGTGTCCACGAGACCGGAGAAGGCTGGGCGGGCGACGACACGAACGAGATGACCGACCCGAACACCGCTCAGGTCCGGGCCCTGGACGGGATCAACCCGGCCGAGGCGGGCTTCGCCGACGCGCTCAAGGGCGGTGTGCTCACCGTGTGCGTCAACCCCGGTTCGGGCAACGTGATCGGCGGCGAGTGCGTGGTGATCAAGACCGCCGGTTCGCGCCGCGTGGACGACCTGGTGGTCCGCTCCCCCGCCGGGATCAAGTCGGCGCTGGGCGAGAACCCCAAGCGCGTCTACGGCGAGAAGGGCCAGACCCCGAAGACCCGCATGGGGACCGCGGGCGTGCTGCGCCAGGCGTTCGTCGCGGCCGAGAAGCACCGCGCGGCCGAGAACCCCGACCGGGACCTGAAGCTGGAGAACCTGGTGAAGGTCCTCGACCGCGAGATCCCGTGGCGCCAGCACTGCCACCGGGCCGACGACATCGCCACGGCGCTACGGGTGGCCGAGGAGTTCGGGTACGAGCTCGTGCTCGACCACGGCACCGAGGCGCACCTCTTGGCCGAGGTGATCGCCGAGCGCGGCGTCCCGGTCCTGTTCGGACCGCTGTTGACGGCGCGCGCGAAGGTCGAGACCGCCGGGCGGTTCCCCGCGAACGCGGTGAAGATGGTCGAAGCGGGAGTGAAGCTGGTGATCATGACCGACCACCCCGTGGTCCCGATTCAGTACCTCATCGTTCAGGTCATGGAGTGCGTCAAGGCCGGCCTGGACCGGGACGCCGCGCTGCGGGCGGTCACGATCAACCCGGCCGAGGTGCTCGGCGTGTCCGACCGGCTCGGCTCGCTCGAAGCGGGCAAGGACGCCGACTTCTGCGTGTGGTCGGGCGACCCGCTCGACTACTACTCCGAAGTCGAGGCGGCCTACATCGACGGCGCGAAGATCGCCTGAGCGCCGGTCCACCGAGCCTCGGATCGCTCAGCGAACCGGCCGGTCCGCCGAGCGCCTGATCTTCCAACGAACGGCGGCGGGGCCGGGGTTTCCCCCGGCCCCGCCGTTCGTCTCAGTGCCGGCTTCAGGCGGCCCTGCGGACCTCGGCACGCTTGAGCGAGCCGATGCCCAGTCCGCGGGCCATAACGGTGCGCCGGACGGCGGCGAGTCCGCCGCCGAGGCGGCTGAACAGGCCCGGCCGTTCGGGGACGACCGGTGCGTCGGGCAGGGCCGACGTGGCCTCGGTCTGGACGATCTGCAAGGCCAGGATCGCGTAGTGGTCCATCGGTGTTCCTTCCGGGCGGTGGTGCGAAACGCGCGCCGCGCCGGTGCGGCGGTGAGACCCGATCTCCGGGCCTCGAACCCCACTGTGACCCTGCGGTGTCACCGACGCATTACGCCCCAGGAAACCCTCGGACACACCTGATGAACACCAAGGTGCCGATCATGCCCCAGGTCACAACCCCCAGCCCCGCCAACACAAGAGACCGCCAGCGCAATGCCGACAGCATCGAAGAAGCGCCCGGACGCTTCGCGTCCGGGCGCTTCGTTCGTCATCGGTTCAGGGGCTCGCTTCGAGGCCGTCGAGTACCACCGGCCACCACAGTTGCTCGGAGAGCTCGTGATCGAACGCGGCGGGGTCGATTCGCCGCATCCAGTCCCCGATCTCGCGCGCGTTCGCGGCGAGGCCCTGGGGGGTCGGGTTCGCCGAGAGGAAGTGGTCGTAGGCGTTCAGGAACGCGCAGAACGCCTTGAACGTCGAGTTCACTCCCGTCACGGACTTCTGCGCCACGTCTACCAGGATCACCTGGCCGGTCGCCAGGTCGAGGCAGTAGAGCGCCCCGCTTCCGCCGGGCAGGACCCCCAGCGCCACCAGTTCGGCCTCCAGCTGGACCTGGTCGGCGCCGAGCTTGAACAGCGCGTACTGCCCCAAGCCCGGCACTCCCGACTCGGTGAAGTCGCCGGAGAACAGGTAGTTCTCGGGGATCGGGACGGGGATGGCCGGGGGCAGCGAGTCGGCCGACAGTCCCCGGCCGATGAGCTTCGCCCTGAGATCGGCGCCGGCTGCGGATTCCTCGGCATGCACCGTGATGCGTCCTTCCTTCGGGGTCAAGCGGATTCGAGCTGCTGGAAGGCCACGGACCACCAGGAGTCGGACTCGGCGAAGGCCGCGGCGTCGATCGACAGCAGTCGCTGGTGGAGCGTGCGCGCGCGCTCGGCGCGGCCTGCGAGCCCGGTGTCGGCGTCCACGAACAGCGTCAGCTCGTAGAGGAAGTCGACGAAGGTGCGGAGGCTGGAGTTCACCAACTCCGGTATGCCCTCGCGCAGGTCCAGGTACAGGACCTCGCCCTTGTCGGTGTCGAACAGGAACAGCATGTCCCCCTCGTCCGGGACCGAGCCGATGAGCACGGTCGGGACGGCCGGGCCGCCGTCTTCGGGGTCGGGTTCGAGGTTGACCTGTGCGTAAAGGGGCATGTCGCCTGGAGTTTCGGCGGTGTAGAAGATGGAGACGGCGTCCGGGAGGAAGTCGGCGTCGGGGTAGACCGCGGCCGGCGCGCGAAACTGCGAGCGCCATTGTGCGACGGGCATCGCAATGGTGCCCTCTTCGCCCTCCCAGAGATCCCAGTACCGGTCACGGGTGGTCATGTCGCGTTCGCTCCAGAGTTCGTCGATCGAGGTCTATGCCAGGCCGTTGGCGCGGAGGAATTGATACCACCCGTTCGGGTCCTCGATCTCGTCGGTTTCGAGGAACTCACGGTAACGCGGGCCGGTGACGCATTCGTCGAAGAAGACCAGCGCGTCCGAAGCGACGATGCGGGACGAGTCGGGTTCACCGTAGCGCCAGAAGTACTGGTCGGAGTACATGACCTGGCCCGACACCAGGTCGACTAGAAACTTGTCGTTGCCGCACAGGCCGATCTCCAGCCAGTGCTCGGCGAAGCGGTGGACCTGGCCGTCCGCGTCCATGATCTCGCCCTTGTCGAAATCGCCGAACAGCTCGATGTACTCGACGTTCGGCGCCGCGGTGATCGAGTAGAGCTCGACGAGGGCCGGGGGGAGCACGAGTCCGTCCAGCTCGTCGCCCGCGGTCTCGGGGATCTCGCCCTGCCCGATGAGGAACCGAAACTGTTCGCGGTAGCCGTCGAGGACGGCGGTCTCGTCGAGGGCGACACCGGCGGGGAAGGTGACGAGGAATTCATGGTCACCCTCTATAAGGGACCGCAGGCGGTCGACCTTCTCGGCGACCCGCCGACCGAGTTCACTCACCACTTCAACACCTCGATGTACACCCTAGCGCCCGCGGGGACGCTCGCAAGTTGGCTCCTGATCTGGACGCCCATGCCGTGGTTCGTCACGTTCTCGATCGGGCCCAGGTTCGAGAGGGCGTCGGCGCCGTCGAGCTGGAGTTCGACGAGGTGGTCCGCCTCCTTGGTCTTGAAGCGGTCGAGCTGGCGCTGGTGGAGGTCGTCCGCTTCCTGGACCAGCCGGTTCCGCTCCTGGTCGCTGATCGCCCCGCGCGCGTGACGCCGTTCGGCGTCCTTGACCGCCCCGTCGCGGTCGCGTTGGAACATCTTCTTGAACTGATCGCGGCTATTTTTCTGCATGGTGCCGCCGCGGGTCTTCTTGTTGTCGGGCTTGCGGGTGAGTCGGTTCGCGTCGGAGGCCCGCACGAGTGCTCCGACCTTGCGGCGGAAGTCCTTCTTGCTCCAATGGTGCTTGCGCTCCACGCGAATGGTGTAGCTGCCGTCGGGGTTCTTCGTCGGGAGCGGGTTGCGCGAGGGCGCGACGCCAGGGAGTCTGTTCAACTGCTTGCGCTTGAGCTCCTGGCGTCGGCTGCTGCTGGGAAGCGTCCCCCGGTTCGTCTGCGGCATAACCGGATTCCCGCTCTCGACGGCGGCAGGGGAGCCCGCGAGCAACTCTCCATGTCGAAACCTCCAGATGCACCACGGCCGATTCGTTCGATCGTAACCTGCCGAAGCTGCACCCGTAACCGCCCGCGCGCCAATGAGACTCGAGGTTCGCAGCTGTCGCGATGGAGGTGCCGCCTGAGTCGAGCTGGGCTTTTGGTGGGTCCAGTGGGACTCGAACCCACAACCTACGGATTAAAAGTCCGCAGCTCTGCCAATTGAGCTATAGACCCGGAGGGGACTTTACCGCACTGGAGTGGTGACGGTGAGGGTGGCGGGGCGCGGATGGGGTGTGGCACTCGGAATGTCGGGGGTGTGCGAGAGGGTGGTTCGGTGCGGCGAAGCCCGGATGGGATTCGAACCCACACGGTGCGCGAGGCGGACTCCACCACCGGGCCGGTGGTGGTGGAGCCTGCGGCGGGCGCTGTGGGGGGCGGCCCGTCGCGGGTGGACGGCGCGGCGGCGATCGCGGAGCACCGCCGCCGCGCCTATTCGACTCGGCGTCACACGAAGCCCTCGGTGGGGGCGGGCCCGCTCCCGCGTGAATCGAACATATGTACTATAAACCATCGGCGCCACGCCGCAAACCCCCGGTCGGGTGAACTTCCAGGCGGCCCGGGCCCCAAGGCGCGGCGCGCCGCACCGCCCCTCCGGCGACGGGTGGACGAGCAGGTAGACTCGCCTGCTGTGCTCATATTGCTGCCGCCGTCAGAAGGGAAGGCCGGTCAAGGCGACGGTCCTCCCCTCGATCTCGGGCGACTCTCCTCACCGGCGCTGAACCCCATCCGCGAATTCCTCGTCGAGCGTCTGGTCGAACTGTGCGCCGACGCCGAGGAGGCCGCGCAGGTCCTCAAACTGCCTGCCACGCAACACCACTACGTCCAGGCGAACCGGGCGCTCCGCACCGCCCCCACCCTCGCCGCCTGGGAGCTGTACAACGGCGTGCTCTACGACCGGCTCGGCCTCGGCGACCTGCCCGACGGCGACCAGGTCCTCATCGCGTCCCCGCTGTGGGGGCTCCTGCGGCCCTCCGACCGCATCCCGCCGTACCGGATGCCGATGAGCACCAAGCTCCCCGGCGTCGAGACCCTCACCAAACTGTGGCGCCCGGCCGTGGCCGAAGTGCTCGGCGCGCGCGACGAACTCGTGGTCGACCTCCGCTCGGGCGCGTACGCCCAGGTGTGGGGCCCCAAGGACCGCGGCGTGTCCGTCCGGGTGTTCAAAGAGGACGCCGACGGCAAGCGCAGCGTGATCACCCACATGGCCAAGGCCACCCGAGGCGAAGTGGCCCGGGCGCTCCTCGCCGGCGGCGCGCGCCCCGAATCGGCCGCCGACCTCGGCGACTTCCTCGCAGGCCAGGGCTGGAAGGTCGAGCTCAGCGAACCGGCCACCAGGTCCAAGCCCTGGCTCCTCGACATCGTCGCAGCGTAGGCACGCGAAAGCGGCCCGGACAAAGTCCGGGCCGCTTTCGCGTGCAGATCAGTGGTGCGAGTGGTAGCCCTCGGTCTTGGCGCGCTCGAACGAACGGCGCACCTCCTCCTCGGCCTCGGCGCGGCCGGTCCAGGTCGCGCCCTCGACGCTCTTGCCCGGCTCCAGGTCCTTGTACACGGTGAAGAAGTGCTCGATCTCCAGGCGGTCGAACTCGGGGACGTCCCCGATGTCCTTGAACCGGTCCTTGCGGGGGTCCTCGGCCGGGACGCACAGGACCTTGTCGTCCACGCCCTTCTCGTCCCGCATGCGGAACATCCCGATCGCCCGCGCGCGGATCACGCAGCCGGGGAACGTGGGCTCCACCAGCACCAGCGCGTCCAGCGGGTCGCCGTCCTGGCCCAGCGTGTCGTCGATGAAACCGTAGTCGGCCGGGTACACCGTGGCGGTGAACAGGGTCCGATCCAGACGGATGCGTCCGGTCTCGTGATCGATCTCGTACTTGTTGGAGCTCCCCTTGGGGATCTCAACGGTCACGTCGAACTCCATCGGCCGACCTCCTCCAGGCTCAAATCCAGTGCTCTTGATGGCTTAGTCTCTGTGCATGTCCCTCAGCGACAACGCCGACCCCAAGGTCGCGAGTAGTACGCCACACGCCGCCCCCTCCGCCGGGCCCGCGCGGGCGAAACGCCGCCGCGCCCTGACGGTCGTGCTCGCGTGCCTCGCCGTCGTGGTCACGGTAGCCGCCGCCGGGGGCCTGCTGTGGCAGATCGCGGCCGTGGCCGTGCCACGGACCGGGACGATCACCGCACCGGAGGCGTATCCCCCGGCCGCCCCCGCGCCGGTCCTGGCCGCCTCCGACGCCGACGCACCAGTCCCCGACCTGCAATCGGTGCTGCCCGCGCTCTTGACCGACGAGCGGCTCAACGGCAGCCTCTCGGCGTCCTTCGCCGACGCGCTCACCGGCGAGGTCCTGTTCGAGCAGGACGGGTCGAAGCCGCTGGCCCCGGCCTCGTCGATGAAAGTCGTCACCGCCGTGGCCGCGCTCGAGCACCTCGGGCCCCAGTTCCGCATCCCGACCACGGTCGTGGCCGGACCCACCGAGGACAGCGTGGTGCTCGTGGGCCTGGGCGACGTGACGCTCACCGTCGACGGCGAGGGCTACTACAACGAGTACGCGACCGGATCGAGCCTCGCCGAACTGGCCGAAGCGGTCCTGGAGGCGCGCGGCGGCACCGCGCCGACCACCGTCTACCTCGACACGAGCCTGTTCACCGACAGCGTCAGCGCCCAAGGCGTGGACCCGGCCGACCTCAACCTCTACACCGCCCCCATGACCACGATCATGCTCGACGGCGGCCGCATCGACAACACCCAGAAGTACACGCCCCACCACACCGACCCGGCCATGGTCGCCGCGCAGAAGTTCGCGGAACTCCTCGGCGCCGACACGGCCGTCGAAGGCGTCGCCGAGGACGGGGCCGAGGAGCTCGCGACGGTCTACTCGGCGCCGATCGCGGCCCTGGTCGACTCGTTCATCCTGACCTCGGACAACCTCCTCACCGACGCGGTCGCGCTCCAGACCGCGTTGGCCGTCGAGGGCTCGATGACCTGGGCGGCGATGGCGACCGTGCACCAGTCCACGCTCGAAGACCTCGGGGTCGACACGACCGGGCTGGTGTTCCACGACGGCTCGGGGCTCTCACCTGAGGACCGCATGACCGCGTCGGCGTTCACGCAGCTCCTGCTCGGCGCGGCCGAGACGCCCGCGGCGACGGTGTTCGAGTCGCTGCCGGTGGCCGGGTACTCGGGCACGCTCGCGGGCCGGTTCGACACCGCCGAGGAGGGCATGGGGGTCGTGCGCGGCAAGACCGGGACGCTCTCCGAGCCCACCGGGGTCATCTCGTTGACCGGGACGCTGACCACCGTCGACGGTCGGCAGCTGATCTTCTCGATGATCAGCAACGGGCACGCCCGCTACACCGAGGGATCGGTGGAGACGGCGATGGACGAGATCACCACGGCCGTATCACTCTGCGGCTGTTAGCGAACGCGGAAAGGCCCCGGGCTCGCCCGGGGCCTTCGGCGTTCAGGTCAGCCGTTCCAGGTCTGGCTGAGCTCCAGGCAGCCGGTGCTCGGCACGGTCGCCGAGCGGTTGGCGCCCGACTCCCACACGACCGCTCCGCCGGAGCGGATGATCACGTACTTGTACTCGAACGCGGTGCCCGAGGGGATCGTGACGGTGCCCTTCCAAGTCGGGTAGGTCGCGCCCGAGAGGTGCAGGCCGCTGGCCGGAGTCCAGGACCCCAGCTGCGGGATCGAGCCGACGAGGTAGACCTCGTCGCCCATGTTCGTGCCGGTCACGTGGGCGCTGACGTTGACACAGTCCTCGCCCGAGCCGCCGCCGTCCCCGCCGCCGGAGGTGTTCCCGGTGTAGATCGCCAGCGCGGTCTTCGCGGCCACGGTGGCGGTGAAGGAGCCGCCCGAGACGTTCACGGTCGATCCGGAGATGACGTCGATGTAGGCGCCGTCGGCGAGCGAGGTGGTGAAGGTCTGGGTGATCGAGCCCGAGCCGGCGTTGAGCACGAAGTGCCCGGCGTCGCCGCGGCCGAAGGCCAGGGCGTCGCCCGAGCCCCAGGTGTGGTTGACGCTCTGGCCTGCGGTGGCGGCGCGGAATCCGGCCATGCCGCTCATGTATGGGGAGCGGTGGATGCAGGTGAACGCGTCGGAACCGCAGTTGACGTCGGCCACGGTGCCGTCCCCGTTGAGCGGGGGCGCCTGGTGGGTATTGGAGAACGCGTAGCCGGTGTAGGAGGCCGGGGTGCCGAACGGGTAGGCGAGCATGAAGGCCTCGCCGAGCAGGTAGTCCTGGCCGTGCTGGTAGCTCATGGTCTGGGGGCCGCGCTCGGTGTCGTGGTTGGCCACGAAGACTCCGGCGGGCACGGTGTAGCCCCAGCTCTCGCCGAGGGTGAGGAGGTTGGAGGCGGCGGCGCCGCCGTTGATGTGGTTCTTCAAGTCGTAGGCGTAGGAGAACTCCTGGACGTCGCCGATGCCGGTGTACTCGGCCTCGGTGATCGGTTCGCCGGGCGCGCCGATGACCTCTTGCACGATGTAGGGGTCGCCGCTGGTGAGGTCCATGATCGCGGCGAGGTCGGTCGCGGAGATGTGCTTGGCGGCGTCGACGCGGAATCCGGCCACGCCGAGGCCGGTGAGGTCGTCGAGGTAGGCGGCGATGGTCTCGCGGACGTCGGTCTGGGAGGTGTCGAGGTCGTTGAGGCCCACGAGGTGGCAGGTCTGGACCTCTTCGCGGTTCTGGTAGTTCTGGATCTCGCAGTACGCCGAGCCGGTGTTGTGGAAGTCGGAGGCGTCGTATCCGGCGGCGGGGTAGTGGAACTGGCGGTATTCGCTGCCGTTCGATCCGTAGCGGGTCTCGGTGGCCGAGCCGGCGGCCATGTGGTTGATGACCACGTCGGCGATGACGCCGATGCCGTTGGCCTCGCACGTGTCGATCATGGCGGCGTATTCGGCGCGGGTGCCGAGGCGGGATTCGAGCTGGTAGCTGACGGGCTGGTAGTGGATGTACCAGGCGTCGGCCTCGCCGGGGCTGGCGTCGGCGCCGAGGATGTGCTCCTGGGGCGGGGAGGTCTGGACGTAGGTGTAGCCCGAATCGGCGAGTTCGCCTTGGCATTCGGCGGCGATGGAGTTCCAGTTCCACTCGAAGAGGTTGAGGATCGAGTCGCCGCCGTCGAGCGCGGCGGCGGGGGCGGCGTCGAGGTCTTGCGAGGCGGCGGGGACGACCGCGGCGACGAGGGCCGCCGCGGCCAGGGCGGTGGTGCCCGCGGCGGCGATGATCCGTCTCGTGATGGTGTGAGGCATCGTTGCTCCCTTTGCAATTCCTGCCCGCAATGCTGCAAGATATTGCGGGCTGGTGCTGAATCTAACACCGGTTCGGTACAAATTTCAAGATGCGAATATTTGGATTCATCCCGGAACGCGGCGGTTCGACCTGGCCCCCGCAAGACAGTGGCGAGACGACTCCGCTCTGGATAGGCTTGGCCGATGGCGTCGCCCGCAGGAAACCCGATGCTGCCGTCCGTCGACTGGCAGACCGCCGCCTCCTGCTCCCGGGCGTTCAGCAAGGGCGGTCCGCGCATGAGCCGCGAAGGCGCCCGCGACGTGGTCGCCGACCTGCACCGCCACGCCCGCAACGCCATCGACCTGGTCGCCGACTACACCGGACTCTCCCCCGCCGAACGGCCCCCCATCGACGTGGTCGACCGCTCCCGCTGGAGCCGCGTCAACATCGCCGGGTTCCGCCGCCTCCTGCTCGAACTCGGGGCCGAGAACGTCGGCGCCGACGGCCCCGCCGGAGCCGCCGCGAAACTCACCGGGGTCCAGACCGGCGCGGTCCTCGCGTTCCTGTCCTCGCGGGTCCTCGGCCAGTTCGAGACCTTCTCCACCGACACCGGGCGCCTCTTGTTCGTGGCCCCCAACATCGTCGAGGTCGAACGCCGCCTGCGCCTGCCCGCGCGCGAGTTCCGCCTCTGGATCGCCGTCCACGAAGCCGCGCACCTCACCCAGTTCACGGCCGTGCCGTGGATGCGGGAGCACTTCCACGGCCTCATCCACACGTTCTTCGACGCCGCCGAACCTGACGGGTCCACCGCCTCCGGACTCGCCCGCGCCGTGAGGCGGGCCCTGGCCACCGCCCGCGACGAGGACCCCGAGGAGATCGAGGACGACGGCACCGACGTCATGTCCGCCGTCACCAGTCCCGAACAGCGCGAAGCGATCTCCAGCATCCAAGCGCTCATGACGCTCTTGGAGGGACACGCCGAGTCCGTCATGGACGGCGTGGGCCGCACCTCGATCAACCACGTGGCGCTGCTGCGGCGGCGCTTCGACCACCGGCGGGCCAACCCCACCACGCTCCAGAAGTTCCTGCGCCAGCTCCTGGGCCTCGACGCGAAGATGCGCCAGTACGCGGCCGGGCGGCGCTTCGTCGACCACGTGGTCGCCGAGCACGGCGTCACCGGGTTCAACCGGGTGTGGGACCGGCCCCAGAATCTGCCCACCGAGGCCGAAATCGACGCGCCCGACCAGTGGATCGCGCGGGTCATCGGCGGTCAAGGGCTCGGGCGGCACGCGATCGCGGCGCGCGGGTAAGACGCATGGCCAAGCTGCCGCCTTCGGTGGCGCGGCTGCGCGCGGCCGTGCGGGGCGCGCTCGCCGACCTTCCCGAAGGGGCGCTCGTGCTCGTGGCCTGCTCGGGCGGGCCGGACTCGCTCGCGCTGGCCGACACGGCGGCGTTCTGCGCGCCGAGGATGGGATTGCGAGCCGGGCTCGTGAGCGTCGACCACGGACTCCAGGAGGGTTCGGCCGCGAGGGCCGCTGACGTAGCCGCGTGGGGCGCGAGTGTGGGACTCGACCCGGCCGAGGCGGTCGCGGTGCGGGTCGGGAAGCAGGGCGGCCCGGAAGGCGCGGCAAGGGAAGCGCGGTACGAGGCGTTGGACGAGGCGGCCAAGCGGCACGGGGCGGCTGCGGTGTTGTTGGGGCACACCAGGGACGACCAAGCCGAGACGGTGCTGCTGGCGCTGGTGCGAGGCGCGGGCCCGCGGGGGGTCGCGGGCATGCGAGCGGTGCGGGGCAGGTACCGGCGGCCGTTGTTGGACGTGACGAGGGAGGACACGCACGCGGCTTGCGAGGAGCGGGGGCTGAAGCCTTGGACGGACCCGCACAACGCCGATCCGAGGTACTTGAGGTCGGCGCTGCGGCCGACGCTTGAGGCGCTGACCGAGGTGCTGGGCAAGGGCATCGTGGCGAACCTGGCGAGGACGGCGACGCTGGTAGGCGCGGACGCGGACTACCTGGACAAGTTGGCGAAGGAAGCGCTCGAAGACTGCCGCCTGGGCAAGGACTTGGACGCGAAACGGCTGATTGCAGTACCCGCGCCGCTTCGGCAACGAGTACTGCAAGCGTGGATGCTCGAAGCGGGAGCGAACGGCTCGGAGCTCAACCACCGCCACCTGGAAGCGGTCGACGCGCTAGTCGCCGCGTGGCACGGCCAAGGCCCGACGTTCCTCCCCGGCGGAGTAGCGATCCGTCGCGAGGCCGGTCGGCTCCTCGCCGAACCTAGCCACTAGCCCGCGATCCGCCTCGCGGATCCTCGCCGAACCGTCCGAAGTCCGCCGCCGTTTTCGGCGCACGCCGAGAACACCCGCACCTCTGGGTTAAGGGCCCCCGGTTGCAAAGGTGCCCGAGGGGTACGACAATTCGGCGCCGCGAAGCCAAAGTTCCGCTCATAGCGAAACTCCCGGCGAACGCGGGCGCGGGAAGGGCGCGAAACGCGGCCCCGTCCACCGCGAAAACGGAGCGGGGCCCGCGCAAAAGCGCGGGCCCCGCTTGGACGAGTCTTCGGGTTACTTCTGGTAGACCTCGGGCTTCAGGACGCCCACGAAGGGGAGCTCGCGGTAGCGCTCGGCGTAGTCGAGGCCGTAACCGACCACGAATTCGTTGGGGATGTCGAAGCCCAGGTAGTCGACGGGGATGTCGACGCGCTGCACGCCGGGCTTGCGGAGCATCGAGACCACCGAGACCGAGGCCGGGTGCAGGCCGTCGAGGTACTTGAGCAGCCAGGACAGGGTCAGGCCGGAGTCGATGATGTCCTCGACCACGAGGATGTGCTTGCCGCTCACATCGGAGTCGATGTCCTTGAGGATGCGCACCGTGCCCGAGGAGGTGGTCGAGCTCCCGTACGAGGACAGGGCCATGAACTCCATCTTCACCGGCACCGACAGCGCCCGCGCGAAGTCGGCCATGAACATGACCGCTCCCTTGAACACGCCCACGAGCAGCAGCTCGTCGCCGCTTTCGAGCACGTTGGCGAAGTCGGCCGAGACCCGTTCGCCCAGTTCGGCGACCTTCGCTCGGATCTCGTCTTCGGTGATGATGGTCCGCTCGATCTCCTCGGCGTACCACGAATCAGGATCGAACACCGCGTCCCGTGCTGCTGCGGACGGCACTGAGGCTGGGCTGGCTAGCTCCGACGTCATGAGACAAGGGTGCCACCCGAATGCTCGCGGCGCAGGCTTGGGTGGGCGAACTCAACCCACGCGTGGTACTAATTACGGTCTATCGGCGGGGCGGGTAAAGGGCGGTTTCCGGCGCGGTGCGCCATCTTCGGGGTGCGGACGCAGCGGGACGTCACACCCTCACACCGTGTACGTTCGAGTTGTCAACGCCTTGCAGCCAAGGAAACCTGTCGGGAATGACACGCGGCCCAGCCCTTGCGGCCGCGAACGAGGCCAGCCTCACTCGAAGACGCGACGAAACGCAGCAGGAGGAAACGAGTGGTCGACGCCGGGAGACCCACACCTGAGCGGAAGCGGTTCTTCCGCAGGCCGCTCGTCTGGATCGTGCTCATCGCGCTCGTCGCGGTCCTGATCGGCAGCTTCTGGTCCGGCGGCTCCGACTACGAAGAGGCGACCACCTCCGAAGTCCTCAAGTACGTCAACGACGGCAGCGTCGACAAGGCCAACCTGCTCGACAAGGAACAGCTGATCCAGCTCGACCTCAAGAACGGCGACAAGGTCGAGGCCTACGTGCCCGCCGGTCTCATGGAGACCGTCGCCACCGAGCTCGAAGAGGCGGCCGTCGAGTTCGACACCGAGGTCAACGAGACCTCGATGTTCGTCTCGTTCCTGTTCAGCCTCCTGCCGATCGTCCTCATCGTCCTGCTGCTGCTGTTCTTCATGTCGCAGATGCAGGGCGGCGGCTCGCGAGTCCTCAACTTCGGCAAGTCCAAGGCCAAGATGGTGTCCAAGGACACCCCCAAGACCACGTTCGACGACGTGGCCGGGTCCGACGAGGCCGTCGAAGAGCTCCGCGAGATCAAGGACTTCCTCGAAGACCCCAAGAAGTACCAGGAACTGGGCGCGAAGATCCCCAAGGGCGTCCTCCTGTTCGGCCCTCCCGGCACCGGCAAGACCCTCCTCGCGCGCGCCGTCGCGGGCGAGGCCGGGGTCCCGTTCTACTCGATCTCCGGCTCGGACTTCGTGGAGATGTTCGTCGGCGTCGGCGCCAGCCGCGTCCGCGACCTGTTCACCCAGGCCAAGGAGAACGCCCCCGCGATCGTGTTCGTCGACGAGATCGACGCCGTCGGCCGCCACCGGGGCGCCGGCATGGGCGGTGGCCACGACGAGCGCGAGCAGACCCTCAACCAGCTCCTGGTCGAGATGGACGGCTTCGACACCCGCGGCGGGGTCATCCTCATCGCCGCCACCAACCGCCCCGACATCCTCGACCCGGCGCTGCTGCGCCCGGGCCGCTTCGACCGCCAGATCCCCGTCGACGCGCCCGACAAGGAAGGCCGCCAGGCGATCCTCCAGGTCCACGCCAAGGGCAAGCCGTTCGTCCCCAACGTCGAGTTCGAGACCATCGCCCGCCGCACCCCCGGCTTCTCCGGCGCCGACCTCGAGAACGTCATCAACGAGGCGGCCCTGCTGACCGCCCGCCACAACGAGAAGGCCATCTCCAACGAGGCCCTCGAAGAGGCCATCGACCGCGTCATCGCCGGGCCCGAGCGCAAGGGTCGCGTCATGGGCGAGGCCGAGAAGAAGATGACCGCCTACCACGAGGCCGGGCACGCGCTCGTGGCCCACGCGCTGCCGCACGCCGCGCCGGTCCACAAGCTCACGATCCTTCCCCGCGGCCGCAGCCTCGGGCATACCTTGGTGCTGCCGGTCGAGGACAAGTACACGCAGACCCGCTCGGAGATGATCGACACCCTCGCGTACGCCCTGGGCGGCCGCGCCGCCGAAGAGCTGGTCTACCACGACCCGACCACCGGCGCCTCGAACGACATCGAGAAGGCCACCAAGGTCGCCCGCGCCATGGTCACCGAGTACGGCATGTCCGCCAAGCTCGGCGCGATCAAGTACGGGTCCAGCGGTTCCGAGCCGTTCCTGGGCCGCGAGTACGGGCACCAGAAGGACTACTCCGACGAGGTCGCCGCGCTGGTCGACTCCGAGGTCCGCGCGCTCATCGAGACCGCCCACGACGAGGCCTACGCGATCGTCACCGAGTACCGGGACGTGCTCGACCAGATGGTCACCGAGCTCCTGGAGAAGGAGACGCTCGACACCGACGACCTGGCCCGCATCGCCACCCGCGTGGTCAAGCGGGCCCCGATGGCCCCGTTCAACGGCACCGACAAGCGCAAGCTCGGCAACCCGCCGGTGTCGACCCCGAACGGCTCGGGACCCGCCAAAGGCCCCGAAGAGGGCATCGAGGTCGGACCGGCCACCGAGGGCCAGAGCCCGCAGCCGTAGCCAGACAGCGAAACGGCCCGTCTACGTCGTAGGCGGGCCGTTTCGCGTACAGCGCGTGAGGAAGCCCACTGGGGCCGGCGGGGAAAACCCGTAAACTTGTGCGATGGCTGAACTCGACAACCTCGCCGCCCGCCTCGTGGACGGCCGCATCAACGGCAGTCCCGTCGAGGATTCGGTGGACCTGGGGCGCATCGAAGCCGCCGTCCGGGAGATCCTGGCGGCCGTGGGCGAGGACCCCGACCGGGCCGGCCTCAAGGAGACCCCCCGCCGCGTGGCCCGGGCCTACGCCGAGCTGTTCGCCGGGCTTCGCGTCGATCCGGCCGACGTCTTGAAGACCTCGTTCGACGAGAACCACAACGAACTGGTCCTGGTGCGCGACATCGAGGTCCAGTCGTTCTGCGAACACCACCTGCTGCCGTTCACCGGCGTCGCGCACGTGGGCTACATCCCCGGAGAGAGCGGCCAGATCGTGGGGCTGTCGAAGCTCGCGCGCCTCGTGGAGGTCTATTCGCGCCGGCCCCAGGTGCAGGAGCGGCTCACCAGCCAGATCGCCGACCAGCTCTACCGGTCGCTGGAGGCCAGCGGGGTGATCGTGGTGGTCGAGTGCGAGCACACCTGTATGTCCATGCGCGGCATCAGGAAGCAGGGCTCCAAGACCATCACGTCGGCGGTGCGCGGGCTCATGCAGTCCGACGCGCGCACCCGCGCCGAGGCGATGGCGCTCATCCGCGGGACCGTCGCGTGAGAACGTAAGGCCCGCGACCGTATCGCGGGCAGGCGAACAGGCCGGACGCTGGCGCGTCCGGCCTTCGCTTCAGGATGAGTCGAGTCCGCTGAGGGCCCCGATCCTGCTAGAACACCTGGCCGGTCTGCGACTGGAAGGAGTCGCCGGCCGGGTTGGCCTCGGTGTAGGTGGTGTCGAGGAAGCCGTCGCCGTCGGTGTCGGCCAGGACGGTGTCGGCGATGCCGTCGGCGTCGGAGTCGACCGAGATCTCGTCCACGAGGCCGTCGTGGTCGTAGTCGGTGGCGACCGTGTCGGCGTAGCCGTCGCCGTTGGAGTCGGTGGCGACCTGGTCGATGTAGCCGTCGGCGTTGGTGTCGTAGGAGACCTGGTCGACGTAGCCGTCGCCGTCGGTGTCGGACTCGATCGTGTCGATCAGGCCGTCGCCGTCGGTGTCGTAGACGTTGGACTCGAAGGTGCCGTCGCCGTCGGCGTCGATCACGACGCTGTCGGAGATGCCGTCGCCGTCGTAGTCCACGGCGATCGCGTCGGCCTGGCCGTCGTAGTCGGTGTCGATGAAGGTCACGCCGTCGGCGGTCATCGTGTCGTCGGCGATGCCGTCGCCGTCGATGTCGAAGGACTCCTCGACGGTGCTCAGGGTGTGGTCGCCGTAGGTGTCCTCGGCGGCGTAGGTGTCGTCTTCGGCGGTGTAGTCCTCGGCCGCGACGTCTTCTTCGACCGGGGTCTCGTCGTACTCGCTCATCGCTGTTCCATCCTTTGGGTGTGAAGCGTTCGTTGCTTGTGAAGAGAACTTTACGGCCGCCGCCCGGGCCCTGAATCCCCAGAGTGTGCCAACCCCCTATGCTTTCTCCCGTCACCCTTGCACACGGTTGTCCCAGAACGTCAGGAGTCTCTGTGGGCGTAGACGACAGCGCGTTCGACGTGCCGCAGCCGCCTCCGGCCCTGGTCCCGGTGCCGGTCAGCCGCTCCTTCGACATCCACTCGGCGCGAGTCGTGCACGGTTCGGCCGCCAGCGGATGGCGGTTCGACCTCCGCGCCGACGACCCGATCACCCGTGACGGAATGCTGTTGGTGCCCTTGGTGCCTGAGGCCGACTACTACAAGGCGGTGGACGGCGACGGGGACGCCTACGCGAGCCTCGTCCCCGCAGAGGACGTGTACGTGCAGCGCCCCGAGCCCGGCACGGGCGCTCCGAGGCCGGGCTACCTGATCGAGCGGCTCTCCGACCCCGACTCGCCGCCGGTGCGCAGGCCCTATCCGGCCTCGGACGTGCCGAACCTGATCGGGCGGCGGGTCTGGTACTGGACCGACGGGGCGTTCAGGGACGACTTCCGTTGCGTCTCAGAGGCGTTCGAGATCGACGGGGACTTCTGCGTGCGGGTCGTCGAGGAGCGGGCCTGGTACCGGTGGCAGCGCAGCGGAGTGCTGCCGAAGGCCGAGGACGCGTTCATCCACCACCTGTGGACGCAGTGATCAGGCCTGCCACAGGCGCGTCATCATCGCCTCGACGGCGATGCGCGGGCGCACGTTCGCTTCGATGGCCTTGCGGCAGTCCAGGATCGCGTCGATCCGGCGCAGCAGCGACTCGGCGCTGAGCCTCGCGGCGGCAGCACGGGTCGTGTCGGCCATGTCGGGGTGGATCGGGGCGACGCGCGCGCCGAACCCGGCCGCCAGAGCGTCCCGGTAGAACGCGGCGAGGTCGACCAGGGCCCGGTCGAGGGAGTCGCGCTGGGCGCGGGTGTCGCGGGTCTTCTGGCGCTTCTCGAGTTCCTTGAGCGCGGCCGCCGAGCCGCGGGCGGCCTTGGACGCGCCTTTCCCGGTGCCGCCCTTGCCGAGTGCGGTCTCCAGGGCTTCGCGTTCGGAGGTCGACTGCTCGGTGTAGGTGCCCGAGGCCTCGGCTTCGGCGGCTTCGATGAGTTCGACGGCGGCGGTGAAGCACGCGCCGAGGCCGGTGAGGCGGCGCGGGATCTGGAGCACGTCGTGGCGTTTGGCGCGGGCCTCGGGGTCGGTGGCGAGGCGGCGGGCGCGGCCCACATGGCCTTGCGCGGCGGCGGCGTACAGCTCGGCTTCGCGGCGGTCGAGGCCGTCGCGGCGCACCAGGAGGTCGGCGATCGCTCCGGCCGGAGGCTGGCGCAAGGTCATGACGCGGCAGCGGGAGCGGATGGTCACCGAGATCTCGGCGGGGTTGACCGAGGGCGCGCACAACAGGAACACGGTGCGTTCGGGGGGTTCTTCGACGGCTTTGAGCAGGGCGTTCGCTGCCGCTTCGGTGAGGCGGTCGGCGTCTTCGACCACCAGGACCTGCCAGCGCCCGGCGGTGGGGGCTCGGGAGGCGTCGAGGATCAGGCCGCGCACTTGGTCGACGCCGAGGGAAAGGCCTTCGGGGATGACGCGGGTGACGTCGGGGTGGGTGCCGCCGAGGGTGGTGCGGCATTCGTGGCAGTCGCCGCAGCCGCCTTGGGCGCATTGGAGGGCGGCGGCGAAGGCGACGGCGGCGGTGGAGCGACCGGAGCCGGGCGGGCCGGTGAACAGCCACGCGTGGGTCATCCCATCGCCTACGGCGGCAGCGGAAAGTACGCGCCGGGCCTCGTCTTGGCCGACGAGTTCGTCGAAGACCGAGGGGGCGTTCACGGCCGTCCGGCCTCCTCGGCGACCACGGTGTTCCAGCCGTACTCGCCGTCGTCGTCGGCCGCGGGGCGGTCGTCGGCGGGGGCCTGGGCGGGCCGGTCGGCGTCGAGGCCGGGCCAGCCGGTCTCGGTGCGGGCGGTCTGGGTGCGGATGTCGAGGCGTTGGGCCACGGCCTCGCGCACGGCGGCGGCGATCTCGTCGGCGGTGCCTCCGGCGGGGATCACCAGGTAGCGCTTGGAATCAGCGGCGGCGAGCTGGAGGAACGTGGCGCGCACGCGCTCGTGGTAGTCGAGTTCTTCTTGTTCGAGCCGGTCGCCGGTGCCGCCGGCCTTGGCGCGGTGGAGCCCTGCGGCGGGGTCGACGTCCAGGAGCACCGTCAGGTCGGGTTTGAGGCCGCCGGTGGCCCACGAGGAGACCCAGGCGATCTCGTCTTTGCCCAGTTCGCGGCCCGCGCCCTGGTAGGCGATCGAGGAGTCGACGTAGCGGTCGGAGACCACGACGGCGCCCCTTTCGAGGGCGGGGCGGACGACCTTCTCGACGTGCTGGGCGCGGTCGGCGGCGAACAGGAGCGCTTCGGCCCGGGGGGCGGGAGCGGATTCGCCGCCGGAGTCGAGCACGAGGGAGCGGATGCGCGCGCCGATGTCGGTCGCGCCGGGTTCGCGGGTGAGCACGGCTTCGTAGCCGCGGAGTTTGAGCCAGGCGGCGAGTTTGACCGACTGGGTGGACTTCCCGGCGCCTTCGCCGCCTTCGAAGACCACGAAGAACCCGGTGCCCGCGTTGGGCACGACCGCGGCGAGGGGCCTGCCGCGCAGGGAGGACCACAGGTCGGCGAAGACCGGGACGCCGGGCTTGTCGTCCATGTTGCGGAACGCGGTGACGCCGAGCCAGGCCACGAGCGCGGCGGCCACGAACAGGAGGATCCGGCTCATGGAGATCTCGACTTCGGTGAAGCCGAGGTCGAGCTGCCGGGCGGCGTGCCAGCCCGCGAGCGGCGCGGAGATCGTCATGGCGAGCATGAGGATGACGCGCGCGGAGACGGCGATGAACGCGAACATGCGGCCGCGGATCTCGTCCTCGGTCTCCCTTTGGAGGAGGGTGATCCCGGCGAGGAAGGCCATCCCCGCGCCCAGGCCCATGATGACCGAGCCGACGAGCGCGACCCACAGCCACGGCGCGACCGAGTCGATGGCCAGGCCCGCGGCGGCCAGGACGATGCTCATGCCGAACCAGCGCAGCCGCGAGAGTTCGCCGATGAGCTTGGGGCCGAACGCGATCCCGGCGCCGAGGCCGAGGAACAGGAACACCGCGAGGATGTAGAACGCGGCTTCTCCGGCTTCGAGCGTGGTCGCGTAGACCGTGCCGACGCCGATGAGGATGCCCGCGCCGCTGAACGCGCCGAGCATCCCGAGGATGAGGCCCCTCACGCGCTCGCGGTCCCGCATGTAGGTCCAGCCTTCGACGAAGTCGTTCCACACGCTGGAGGTCTTGGCCGCGACCTGGCCGTAGCGGCCGGAGATCTGGGGGATGAAGAAGTAGACGGTGACGGCGAGGATCGCGAACATCGCGGCCGTCAGGTACAGGGCCACGACCATCGGCTCGGCCCAGGGGCCGAGGTTGGCCCACACGCCCGAGCCCCGTTCGAGGATCGCCAGGACCGCGAACGCCAGCGGCGGGGCGATGCCGTACGTGGTGGCGAGGCTGAGCTGGTTGGCGGCCTCGTACTTGTCTCGCGGCAGGAGGTTCGGCACGGCCGCCTCCTTGGCCGGGGACCAGATGAGGACGGCCCCTTCGATGCACAGCTGGGCGACGGCCAGCCAGGCCACCGTGATCGCGGTGTTGTCGGTGATGAGGTAGACCGTGGGCACCGAGGCGATGAGGAGGAACCTGGCGGTGTCGCACGCGGCCATGGTCTTGCGGCGGTCGAACCGGTCGGCGAACACGCCCGCGACGGGGCCGAGCACCAGGGACGGCAGGAGCCGCAGCACGATCGTGGCCGAGAACGCCGCGCCCTTGGCCGCGGGGTCGTCGAACAGCGATTGCGCGAATCCCGCCGTGGCGAACAGGGCCAACCAGTCGCCGAAGGAGGCCAGGCCGAGCACGGTCCACAGCCTTCTGAACGGGCGGATCCGCAGCACTGTCTGGATATCGGCAAGGGTGTTCGCCATGCTGCTCCTCGAAAGTCAGAGACCGCGCCGGGTCGACTACGACACTAGTCGGCTCGGCGCGGCCTCACGTCTCGGCGCGGTCGATGAGTCTTGCGGGCCACCCCCGCGCGAAGTTCTAGGACAGGCGGCGCGCGAGGTAGTCGCAGACGACGCCGTTGGCCTCGGCCAGCGAGGCCTCGCAGCCTTCGGGGTCGCGGCGGAACGCGAGCCGGACCAGGGCCTGGCCGGTCTCGACGGCGACGGTGACGGTCTTGCCCAACTCGTCGTCGCCGCCGATGCCGAAGCGCTGGGCGAGCCCGGCGAGGATCTGGTCGGCGATCACGTCGCCGCCGGTGGTGACCGCGTCGGCCCGGCCCGGGTCGATCGCGTCGGCCAGGTGGAGGACGCGGAAGCCCGGCGCGGTGCGGTACATGTGCACGTACTCGGCGATGGCCGCGGCGACCCCGTCCCGCCAGTCGGCGGGGGGCTCGGCGTCGAAGCGGGCGGTGAGCCGCTCGAAGTACAGGTCGATGTAGCGCTGGCTCAGCGCCTCGGCGAGCGAGCGCTTGTCGCCGAAGAACTGGTAGACCGAGCCGATCGCGACATCGGCCCGCTGGGCTATGGCCGTGGTCGAGAGCCGGTCGTAGCCGACCTCCTCGATCAGGTCCGCCGCCGCGTCGAGCATGCGGCGCACGCGCGCGGCCGAGCGCTCCTGGACGGGCAGGCGCCGCAGCGAGTGCGTCGCGCCGAGTTTGGACACCGGCGACATGGTGGGCTGTCGAGCGGCCGGAACGGTGGCGGTGCTCATGGTGTTGTCTCCCCCCTGGTGATGACAAGTATCCCCATCATGGACGACTTGCCCGGATTTGAGGCTCATTCCGGCTCGTGTCGCGAGAGAAATTCCGGCTTCACCTGACCGGGGGTCGTGAATCCGACACGCAGCGAAGTCGTAAGCTCGCGTCGCATTTTGGCTTGACGAATGCCTAGTTCGTCACTCCAGCGCTTGTGGCGGTTGTGTGTGAACACCAGGGCACGGAAGTATTGCGAGTGTTTTGCGCGTTGCTTCAGGGGACGAGGCAACCGCGGAGAGGACTCACACGTGAACACACGGCGCACCCCGGCCTTCCGGGCCCGATGCCGCAAGCAGCCCGTCCGCCGCGTGGCGATGGTCTCGGTCCACACCTCACCGCTCGCGCAGCCGGGGACCGGCGACGCCGGCGGCATGAACGTGTACGTGCTCAACACCGCCCGCGAACTCGCCCGCGCCGGCGTCGAAGTCGAGATCTTCACCCGCGCCACCTCCTCCGAAGAGCCGCCCACGGCCGAGGCCGCGCCGGGCGTGCTCGTCCACCACCTGCCCGCCGGGCCCTTCGAAGGGCTCTCCAAGAACGACCTGCCCACGCAGCTGTGCGCGTTCACCGGCGGGCTGCTCCGCGCCGAGGCCCACAACCCGGCCGGGCACTACGACCTCATCCACGCCCACTACTGGCTCTCGGGCCAGGCCGCGTGGGTCGCCTCGGACCGGTGGGGCGTGCCGCTCGTGCAGACCTTCCACACGCTCGCGAAAGTGAAGAACGCCCAGCTCGCCGAGGGCGACTCGCCCGAGCCGATCGGGCGCGTCGTGGGCGAGGAGCAGCTGACCTGCGAAGCGGACCTGCTCATCGCCAACACCGCAGCCGAGGCCGAGGAGTTGCGGCGGTTCTACAACGCGGACGCGCGGCGCGTCGAGGTCATCCACCCGGGTGTGGACCTCGGGGTGTTCCGGCCCGGGGACTCCTACGCGGCCAGGGAGGCGCTGGGCCTGCGTCAAGACGCTCTGGTGGTCGCGTTCGTGGGCCGCATCCAGCCCGCGAAGGCCCCCGACGTGCTGCTGCGGGGCCTGGCCCGGCTGCGGGAGACCGACCCGGCGCTGGCCGAACGGATCGTCCCGGTCTTCGTGGGCGGCCCCTCAAACACCGACCTCTACTGGCTGCCGAAACTCGCCGGGGAACTGGGCCTGGGCGACCGCGTCCAATGGCGCACCCCGCGCTCGGGCGAGGCGCTCGCGCAGGTCTACCGGGCCGCCGACGCGGTGGCCGTGCCCAGCTACAACGAGTCGTTCGGGCTCGTCGCCCTCGAAGCCCAGGCCACCGGCACCCCGGTGATCGCGGCGAAAGTCGGCGGCTTGACGACGGCGGTCGCCGAAGGCGACTCCGGGCTCTTGGTCGACTCCCACTCCTCCGACGACTGGGCGAGCGCCCTGGGCCGCCTCATGGGCGACGACGCATTGCGCGCGCGCCTGGCCGCCGGTTCGCGGAAGCACGCCGCGCTGTTCTCATGGCAGTCCACAGCGGAAGGCTTGAACACGGCCTACCGCCGCGCCCTGCTCGCACGCTCGCAGGCGATTACGCTGAACCGGTGATCGAACGACTTGAAGCGGCCCTCGCCGAGACCGGCGCCGAATACCGCCGAGACGGCGACCGATCGGTCGTCGTCTCACTCCCGGGCCGGCGCAAACTCAACATCGCCTGCGGCCTCGTCCTCGAAGACCACGCCCTCCGCGTCGAGTGCTTCGTCGCCCGCCGCCCCGAAGAGAACCACGAAGCGGTCTGGTCAGAGCTGCTGCGCCGCAACGGCCGCCTCTACGCCGTCGCCTTCGCCACCGACGAATCCGAGGACATCCACCTCGTCGGCCGCCTGCCCTTGACCGCGATCGAAGCGAACGAACTCGACCGAGTCCTAGGCCAAGTCCTCGAAGCAGCGGACGAATCCTTCAACACCATCCTCGAACTGGGCTTCCGAACCTCGATAGAACAAGAATGGCGCTGGCGCCTGAGCAGAGGCGAATCCACGAAGAACCTCGAAGCCTTCGAGCACCTGCGCCCGCAGACCTAGGGTTCGCGGCGGAACGCGTAGTAGGTCATGTTCCGCGGCTCGGTCAGCGCCTCCATGAACCGCTCGGGATGCGCGGGCGTCACCACCGCACCGAGCCGGTAGGACAAGATGCCCTCGGTGTAGTACTTGCGCGCCATGGATTCCCATCGCTCATCGAGGATCTCCAAGGTGACGCCGTCACCGCCTCGCCGAAAGACCGCCACCTTGGTCATGCCCGTCTCCGTGAGCGCATAGAACCCCATGCCCTCGGGTACCTCGTCTACCACGGGTTCGTCCTCATTTTCGAGTGAATGTCGTTGCAGGACAACATTTATGGGACTTGTGCGACTATCAGATGGGCCCCGAGCGCCGGCCGGGGCCCCTGATGTTGATCGGCGATTGGTGTCAATGGTCCGCGATGTGGCAGCGGGCCAGGGTTTCTCGGTGGCGGTAGTGCTCGATGACGGCGACGACGATCAGGTCGGCGCGGTTGAAGGAGCTTACCCAGTCGAGGTGCTCGGATTCGGAGATCACGAGGCGGGCGTGCGGGCTCGCCAGGCCGATCACGGTGCCGATCCGGTTGGGCTCCAGGTCGGTGAAGGAGACTTGCACCGAATCGAGCGCGGTGAGCCAGACGAGTTCGATCCGGCGGCCCTCGACGGCGATGTCGCCGAGCTTGGCGCGCATGGTGGTCGTGAACGCGGTGGCGGTGGATGCGGTGTTGATGGATGCGGCGCTGGTGGCCGCAGTGTCGGGCGGCATCGTATTGGGCGGCAAGGTCATACGCTCCCCCGCTGACGGTCGAAGTTCCACACTTCGCGGGCGGCGTCCTTCGCCGATTGGCGGAGGTTCCGGTTCCATTCGGCGCGGTACAGGTGCAGGCGCGGGATCGGCTTGTCGAGCTCGGTGATGTAGCCGAGTTCGAGGACGGGCGCAGGCGCGACGCGCCGGAGCCAGACGGTGGCGCTCTCCTCGTCGCCCAGGGACAGGACTTCGATGGTGCGGTATTCGAGCTTGAACTGGCCGATCACCTTGCGCAGGTCGCGGATTTCCAAGTCGTCACCGCCTCGGCGCTGTCGGTGCGCGGGCGTAGGCTCGGATCTGTCATGAGGAAGGTCCCCTTCCTTGTGGTGGAAGCGGCCTGCCGGTCTTCGATTGGACCCGATCCGGCAGGCCGCCCTTTTCAGGGTCGCCCCCACCGACAACCCCCTCATCAGCCTTCATGAGCGACTGATGCCCTTCGAGTGTGTATTAGTACGCGATAGTAGTCAAGTACTGATTCACTCTTTCGGTACCTTGATCGTAGGATTCGCTGGCCCTACGATGAGTGCGACATGCCGAAGAGTTCCCAACCAAGGGAGGCACCCCGTGGCCGCATCGAAACGCCCGACCTGGCGAGCGCGCTGGCTCGGACGAAAACTGCGCCAGTTGCGCGAGAACAAGGAACTGGCGGTCAAAGACGTCGCCGAGTACCTGGGGGTCCGCCAACCGACGCTCAACCGCTACGAGAACGGGCTGTTCCCGGTCAAGGCCCAGGATCTTGAGACCCTGCTCGACCTCTACGGCGTCGATGACATCGACGACCGAGTGCAGCTCCTACGGCTCGCGCAGTCGGCCAATCAGCGCGGCTGGTGGGAAGGCTATGTGAACTCGGAATTCTCCGACTACCTGTGGGCGGAAAGCCAAGCAGCCCGCATGCGCGTGTTCACACTCGACACCTGGCCAGGCCTGATCCAGGCTCCCGAGTTCGCTAAGGCCCTGATTTCCGAAGGCCCGCAAAGCCACGATCCCGAGAAGTCAACACTGCTGTTCAAAGCTCGCGTGATGCGCGGCGAGGTTCTGCGCAAAGCCGATGCAGCAGAGGCTAGCTTCCTAATCCACGAGGCGATCCTCGATCAGCGAGACGCTGGGCCAGCGGTGATCGCGGCCCAACTCCGCTACGCGCTTGAGCTTGCCGAGCGACCGAATGTATCGCTGCGAATCCTCCCAGCGGCATCGTGGGCGCATGTCCGCGCAGGGCTCGGTTCGGGTTTCCGCGTTCTAGAGATGCGCGAAGCCTGGCCTACGTTGATGCAGGTAGACACGCCGATCGGCGCGGTAGTCGCCGAAGGTGAAGATGTAGAGTCATTTGCAGATGCCTACGACGCCCTCTGGAACGAGCACAGCCTCGGAGAGGAGGGCTCGATCGACCGCATCAAGGCGGTTTTGAAGGATGTGGAGTGAGATGACCCAGATGCCCGAGCAGCAGGCAAGGTGGGGGCGAAAGCAGTTCCGCAAGAGCACCCGGAGTGACAACACCGGGAACGGGAACTGCGTCGCCGCAGCTGTGGACGGCACCGAGGTCGCAGTCGGTGACACCAAACTCCCGACCTCCGATGGCAGCATGCAACACCTCGTAGTGACCCGTGAAGACTGGGCGGGATTCGTCGCCGCCCTCAAGTAAGGGAGCGCAGGATGGTCAGTGAACAGGCCCAGTGGGCACGAGGGAAGTTCCGCAAGAGCACCCGGAGCAACAGCTCTGGCAATGGGGAATGCGTCGCCGCAGCTGTGGACGGCACCGAGGTCGCAGTGGGCGACACCAAACTCCCGACCCCCGACGGCAGCATGCAACACCTGATCATCACCCGCGAGGACTGGACCGGCCTCGTCTCGGCCCTCAAGCCCTGACCCGACCCCCCAGCTCCCTCCGCAAACCAAAAGGCGCGCTTCCAAACCCGGAAGCGCGCCTTCACCATGTCTCAGGCCGGGCCGGTCTCCGGAATGCCAAGGCGACCCCGGTAGGGGTGGCGCCGCTTCCAGTACTGCTCCCACCACAGCAGCCAGGCTTGCCAAGCCCGAAGATCAGGTCGAAACTCTCTGACCTCGTTCGCGCGATCGGGGAGGCTCATGATGAAGACCATGTACTCCTCGATCGCCTCCCTGGCCTCATCGATCGGGTAGCGAAGCGGCGGTTCGCCGGACTCATCCCACAAGTCCCGGATCGTCAGCACCTCCGTGCCAAACAGCACTTCATAACCCTCACTCGACCACTGGCCAGGCAGCGCGCGCTTGTGGAATGCCGCATCCACGAATGCCAAAGCATCGAGCGCAATACTGAAATCCCGACCGATCTCATCAGCCATCCAGCGCGCCAACCCAAGATACGGCTCAGGGGCATCAACGATCGCGAGCCCGAACCGCTCATCGTCCCGATATCGAATCACGGCATCTCCATCTCCCCATCGGCCCCGAACGGCGGGCCGCGGTCAGGCCGGGCCGGTCTCGGGGATACCGAGGCGGCCGCGGTAGGGGTGGCGCCGCTTCCAGCGCTCCTCCCAAACAAGCAGATCCGCCTGCCAGACGGGGAGCTCGGGGAAGTACTCCCTCACATCGTTCGGCGGCTCGGGCAGGCCCATGACATACACCGCGTATTCCTCGATCACGTCTCGAGCTTCTTGCAGGTCGTATACGAGAGCGGGTTCGTCATCGTCATCCCAGCGCCCTTCGATGGTGAGAACGTCGGGACCGAACGTAACGTGGTATCCCTCGCTGGACCAATCGCCGCGCTGTTCTCGATTATTGATCGCCGCGTCCACGGACTCAAGGGCATCGAGCACCGTGTCGAAACCACCGCCCGCCTCATCAGCGATCCACCGCGCCAATCCCAAGAGCCGTTCAGGAGCAGACTCGACCACAGGCCCAACTCGTCGATCATTCCGGTACCGAATCACCGCGCCTCCTCACCCACCTCGGAACAGAGGCTCGCCCGGTCAAGCTGGGCCGGTCGCCGGTAGGCCGAGGCGGCCGCGGTAGGGGTGGGGCCGTTTCCAGTACTGCTCCCACCACAGGAGTGCGGCTTGCCAAGCCAGAAGATCGGGCCGAAACTCCCTGACCACGTTGGCTCGTTCCGGAAGGCTCATGAGGAATTCCGCATACTCTTCGATCGCTTCTCGGGCCTCGCCGATCGAGTAGTTGAGCGGCGGCTCGCTGGACTCGTCCCACAGGTTTTGGATCGTCAGGCCTTCCGCGCTGAACAGCACCTCATAGCCTTCGCTCGACCACTCGCCCGGAAGTTCCCGCCGATGACTCGCCGCGTCCACGAACGCAAGGGCGTCCAACGCGATCTCGAAGTCCGGTCCTATCTCATCGGCCATCCACCGTCCCAGCCCCAGAAACCGATCCGAGGCGTCTTCGATCACGGGCCCGAACCGCTCGTCATTTCGATAACGAATCACTGCGCCTCCTCATCAGGCCTGAATCTTGTACGGCCAGCCGTGAGCATAGCCAGAGGTGTAGCCCTCGATCTGGATACCTCGCGACTGCCCGAGCCACTTGCCGTTGGGGTTGTTCGGGTGCGGCGAGCTGTTCGCCTTGGCTTCCTCAATGGCCGCATTGACCTCGTCATTGGTCCAGTCGTCAGGAAAGAAAGAACTCTTTCCTCCTCCACCGAACTTCTCAAGCCACTGGCCCGAACCGGCGTCGTAAAACTCGACCTTCGCCAAGTAGACGCCGTTGGTGCCGTTCGTCTCCCGCGACCCTGCGACGATTCTGCGCCCGGGCGGGCTCTGGCCCCTGGGGCGGTGATGCCATCCCGAGCCCGAGTGGAACGGGCCCTGGTTGTTCCTGCCATGTTTGATGTGCCCCACCCTGACGTGTTTGCGTCCAGGCTTGCTCATCCGCGGGAGGTTTCCTCCAGCCATGCGAGTCCTCCCCTATCCGATGCTGATCGCGGTGCGCATGACGGAGCTGGCTGCGACGTCTTGGGCGATGAGGGCGATGTACTGGGCCGTGAGGGCCGTGGTGAAGGCGATCGCTCCGGCTTGGTAGGCCGCGAGGACCGCCGGGGCGCCTGGGCCGGCCGAGGAGACTTGAGACCATTGGCTCGGGCCGAGGATCACGAACGGGGTCGGGAGCACTTTGTAGCCCGCCCCCTCGGCCGCCTGCTTGGTGAGTTTGAGGGTCTGGACCGTGGCCGTCATGCTGGCGCCCATGGCCTCTAGAGTCGCGCCCACCGTCAGCAGCGCGACGTCCACACGGGCGGTGAATCCGGCGACCTCGCCGGCCCATCGCAGCAGTCCGTTGTAGTCGTCGCCCTGCCAGCTGGTCGCCAGGCCGCCGACTTCCTGGCCGTACTTCGCCGCCAGCGCGGTGACCGAACCGGCGGTCTTGAGCACCGTGGCGCCGTAGGTCATGAACTTCGAGGGGTCGGCGTCGATCGTCTGCTGGAATGTCGGCATGCCTAGAGCCCCGGCATTCGCAGGTTCGACAGGTCCGACCCGATGCGGTCGAATTCCTCGGAGACGCCCTGGTCGTTGTCGTCCCAGTCCTGGGCGATCTCCTCCAGCGCCTGCTGCGTGTCCTCAAGGTGCTCTTGGAGTTCGCGCATGTCCTGCTTGAAGTCGTCGGCGACCGCCTCGCAGGCCTCGCCGGTCATGAAGCCGCGGTTCGCCTGGTCGGCGGCCGACGCTTCTCGTTCCATCTCCGGCGTCAACTGCTTGGCCTCGCCGGCGAAGCCACCCATCTTGCCCGCGCCGCTGCGGATCGCCGAGCTTTCAACCTGCACACCGAATGACATGAAGCCTCCAGGGGGTCGGGAGGAAATTCCGGTCGAACTCACCGTAGTCGATCGGTGCCAACTTCGGGGTCCCCGCTTGCGGGGACATGGGGAGTAGACGATGTGTTCATATGAAGTTCGCATATGTGGGCGTATTATGGGGCGACCCTTGAACTTTCAATGTATTCGGGAGATCTGTTGTCCGAGAACAGTCCTGGAGAGCGCTCGCTGAGCAGTGCTTGTGGTCGGGTCACGGTGACCGTGGCGGTGGGGGCGGCTCCCAAGGTGGAGTTGGCGCCGGGGGCTGAGCGGATGTTCAGCAATGATCTGTCCGAGCTGGTCGAGCAGACCGCAAGGGCCGCAGCGGATGCGGCGAACGCCGAGGCTCCCGTGCCCGCGGGGGTGCCGTCCATTGCGGACGCCATCACCGAGATCTCGCGGCTGCGCGACGACCTCGAGGGCGAGGGCCTGCACGCCACACTGGAACGCAGACGCGCCGAAGTCGCGCCCGAGGACGTGCAGCCCGCGCCGCAGGACGCCATCGCCGGCACCGCCAAGCTCGAACTCCACCCGGCCGTGATGGAGACCCTCAACGCTTCCCTCAAACTCTTGGAGCGCTTCAACACCGCGCCACCGGGAGGCGGCGGCAAAGGCGACCTCGAAGTCCCGGTCGGCAAGGCCTCGCACGAGAGCAAGCTCGTCACCATCGAGGCCACAATGGAGCATCCGATCGCTTCAGTGTGGCTCAGCAAACGCGCCATGGAGATCGGCCCCAAGGCCCTCGGCGCCCAGATCACCGAGACCGCCGCCGCGGCCGCCGAAGACCTGGCGGGCAAGACGAACGGGTACTTCACCGACCTCGGCCTGCCGCTCGGCCCCGACGACATCGCGGCCGTGGCCGACGAGAACCGCGCCCGGGGCGACCAGGCCCTGGCCGACATCGAGCACATCAACCAGCAGCGCGCCGACCTCGAACGCCGCCTGATCGACGGAGGCTACTTTGCCTAACATCAACACCGGCAACATCAAGGACCTCGGCACCGGGATCGAGAACGACATCGTCCCGATCCTGGAGGAGGCCAACGAACTCCTCCCCACATTGCGTTCGCTCGACCAGACGCTCTACACGACCGTCCACTATTCACTCGCGATCGCCTACACCGGCGCGACCAGCTACATGTACGAGATGGTCCGGGGCGCCGCCGAATGCTTCCAGGGCATGAACACAGACCTCGCGGAGACGGCGAAGTCATGGGAGGAGGCGGACGACGCCACCGCCTCCGATTTCAAGTGACGCCCGCGAACGAGTCCTGAAGGAGCCCAGATGGGTTACACCGCCCCCAACCCCGAGCAGTTCAGCGGCCTGGAGCAGGCCAGCTCGTACATGGCCCCGCTCGCCGCGGCCCAGATCACCCTGCCCGCGTTCCTGTTCTCCGGCCCCTGCACCGCGCTCTCGCGCCTGATCTACATGAACCAGTGCAACCCCGGCCAACTCATGATCGTCGCCGCCACCTGGCTCCAGGTCGCCGAGAAGTACCTCGCCGCCAGCGACATGCTCAAGGAGAAGACCGGCGCGGTCGACGGGGAGACGTGGTCGGGCGAGGACCGCGACGCGTTCGACGGCAAGGCCGACAAGGTCGCCGCCCAGCTCCAGACCATCGGCGCGTTCGCCATGCAGATCGGCATCTCGCTGTTCATCATGGCCACGATGCTCGCGGTCATGGTCCCGCTCATGCTCGCCGTCGCGACCTCGCTCATGGCGTTCTCGATCGCGTACCTGACGATCCGCGCCATCCCGAACCCGATCTCCGCGATCGTCGCCGAGAACATCCGCCTGATCGTGATGTCCACGGCCACAAGCTCACTCACGGCACTCACCGCACTCGACAACGCGATCGGCGTCGCCGCCAAGACCCTCGCGGGCTTCATGGGCGCGAACATGACCGCCACCTGGATCGCGATGGCCTCCAAGGGCATCCTCATCAACCCCGCCGACACGCTCGGCTCCACCGGGTTCAGCATGCTCCAAGGCCTGTCGCAGCTGGCGCTGCGCAACCTCATGGCCCCCGGCCGGGCCGGGGCCAGCGGCACCCACCTCGACAAGATCTCCAAGCCCCTGAGCGACACCGTCGCCAAGGCCAACCCGTTCATGCAGGGCTTCGTGGGCGTCCAGGGCGTCTACAACATCGGCAACAACGCCGCCGGCGACGTCAACCCCGACGGCGAGAACAAGATGACCGACGCCGGCATCGACGTCATGGGCCTGGACTTCATCCCCAACACGTTCGAGGACAAGGCCCGCGGCGGCGGGGACGACGCCCCGAACTGGTCGAGCAAGCCCAAGGACGAGGAAGAGGGCGGCGAGTGACCCGCCCCGCCGCCGCGACCTCCGCCACACACCCGCGGCGACCGCGCCCCGTCCCAGCCCGCGGACAGGCAGGATAGAAGGCATGACCTACACACTCGTGCTGCTTCGCCACGGCGAAAGCGAATGGAACGCCAAGAACCTGTTCACCGGCTGGGTCGACGTCAAGCTGTCGGCGTCGGGCGAGGACGAGGCGAGGCGCGGCGGGCGGCTGCTCGCCGAGGCCGGGCTGCTTCCCGACGTGGTGCACACGTCGCTGCTGCGCCGCGCGATCAACACCTCCGAGCTGGCGCTGGCCGAGGCCGAGCGCTCCTGGATCCCGGTCAAGCGCTCCTGGCGGCTCAACGAGCGCCACTACGGCGCGCTCCAGGGCAAGGACAAGGCCGCCACGCTCGCCGAGTTCGGCGAGGAGCAGTTCATGATCTGGCGCCGCTCCTACGACGTGCCGCCGCCGGCGATCGAGGCCGGCTCGGAGTTCTCCCAGGACACCGACGCGCGCTACGCCGACCTCGCCCCCGAGGTGCGCCCGGCCACCGAGTGCCTCAAGGACGTGCTCGACCGGATGCTCCCGTACTGGTACGACGGCATCGTGCCCGACCTCAAGACCGGCAAGACCGTGCTGGTCGCCGCCCACGGCAACTCGCTGCGGGCCCTGGTCAAGCACCTCGACGGCGTCTCGGACGAGGAGATCGTGGGCCTGAACATCCCCACCGGGATGCCGCTTCGCTACGAGCTGGACGAGGAGACCCTCAAGCCGCTGGTCGCGGGCGGGGAGTACCTCGACCCGGAGGCCGCGGCCGCCGCTGCGGCCGCTGTGGCCGCTCAAGGGAAGAAATAGCCTCGATGTCCACTCTGGGTTAACGCAGAGTGACCACGATTGCAGCCCGGCGTTCGACGCCGGGCTGTTTTCTGCATAGGCTCTGATTCGTGGCCCACAACAAACAGCCCAGCCTTCTCCGCGGCGGCGTCGCACGGATCCTCACCGGCCTCGCCGCAGGCGCCGCGTTCGGCGCGGCCGCCACCGCCCTCATGCGGGTGCGAGGCCGCGGGGCCGCGCGCCCCGAGCCCCGCCCGGTCCCCGTCCTCGACTCTCGACCCTGGGAGGCCGCAGCCGACCTGCTGCGCACCGGGATGTGCCTGGTCGACGACCACAACCGCGTCCTCTACACCAACCGCGCCGCCCGCGACCTGGGGTTGGTCGACGACCACGAGATCATCTCGCTGACCCTGCGGGCGCTCTTGGCGCAGGCGCGGCGCTCCGGGCGCTACCGGGACGCCGAGATCGAGGTTCCCAAGCAGGTCATGGGCGAGCCCAGCGCCGTGAGCGTCAGGATCACGCCCTTGCCCGAGGGGATCTCGGTGGCCGAGTTCCAGGACATCTCCGAGCTGCACCGCGTCGAGCGGGTGCGGCGCGACTTCGTGGCCAACATCAGCCACGAGCTCAAGACCCCGGTCGGGGCGATGCAGATCCTGGCCGAGGCGCTCAAGGACGCCGCCGAGGACCCGGACGCGTCCGCGCGCTTCGCCAGCCGCATCCAATCCGAGTCCAAGCGCATGAACCACCTGGTCACAGACCTGTTGGAGCTGTCGCGGCTCCAGGGGGCCGAGAAGCTGCCCGACCCCGAGCCGGTCGAGGTCGACCGGATCGTGGCCGAGGCCTTCGACCAGACCCGGATCGCGGCCGAGGAGAAGCAGATCGAGCTGAAGTACACCGGCCAGGAGGGCGCCGAGGTGCTCGGTTCGGAGACGCAGCTCGTCACCGCCGTGAAGAACCTGGTGGGGAACGCCATCTCCTATTCACCTGAGGCCACGGCCGTGGAGGTGTCGACTTCGGTGCGCTCGCCCAGCGGGCACCTCGCGGGCGTCAAGATGGTGTGCATCGCCGTCCGCGACGAGGGGATCGGCATTCCCGCAGAAGAACTGGACCGCATCTTCGAGCGGTTCTACCGCGTGGACGCGGCCAGGTCGCGCGCGACCGGCGGCACCGGGCTCGGCCTGGCGATCGTCAAGCACGTCGCGGTCAATCACGGGGGTAGAGTCGAAGTGTCCAGTATGCCCGAAGCCGGATCAGTGTTTACCTTGATGTTGCCTGCACGTTCCCTTCCGTCCGACACGTTGACGCCGGAGCCGGATGCAATCGGAACATAGTCAGCCAAGCCTGCAAGGAAGGTTCGCTCGTGACCCGCGTGCTCGTAGTTGAAGACGAGGAATCGTTCTCCGATGCCCTCTCCTACATGCTCCGCAAGGAGGGCTTCGAGGTGGCCGTGGCCGCCGACGGCGACGCCGCCATCAAGGAGTACGAGCGCGCCGGTGCCGACGTCGTCCTGCTCGACCTGATGCTGCCTGAGAAGTCGGGCACCGAGGTCTGCCGGGAACTGCGCGCGAACTCGAACGTGCCGATCATCATGGTCACCGCCCGCGACTCCGAAGTAGACAAAGTGGTGGGCCTTGAGCTGGGCGCCGACGACTACATCACCAAGCCGTACTCCTCGCGCGAGCTCGTGGCCCGCATCCGGGCGGTGCTGCGCCGCTCGGCCGAGCCCGACGACCCGATCGTCACGGTCCTGGAGGCCGGGCCGGTGCGCATGGACGTCGACCGTCACACCGTGACCGTGGGCGGGACCGACGTGCAGCTCCCGCTCAAGGAGTTCGAGCTCCTGGAGATGCTGCTGCGCAACGCCGGACGGGTGCTCACCCGCGGCCAGCTCATCGACCGGGTGTGGGGCGCGAACTACGTGGGCGACACCAAGACCCTCGACGTGCACGTCAAGCGCCTGCGCTCCAAGATCGAACCCGAACCGGGCAAACCGCGCCACCTCGTCACCGTTCGCGGCCTCGGCTACAAGTTCGACCCGCACGCCTGAGCGAGGCGGATTCACCCGCCGTTCACCCGTAGAACCGGATAGGATATATCCTATATCATATACGATTCTTCGCCCTTACTCGCGATATCGTATATGATATAGGATATATCCTGTAGGATGGCGGTTGCCGGGTGCGGCGGCTAGGCTGCTTTCGTGAGCTACCTTCCCGCGGACGACCGCTACGAGACCATGCAGTACCGCCGATCGGGGCGCAGCGGGCTGAAGCTGCCCGCGATCTCCCTCGGGCTGTGGCAGAACTTCGGCCACACCCGGCCCCTGGAGACGCAGCGGGCGATCATCCGCCGCGCGTTCGACCTCGGCGTGACCCACTTCGACCTTGCCAACAACTACGGCCCGCCCGCGGGCAGTGCCGAGGAGAACTTCGGCCGCGTCCTCGCCGAGGACCTGGGGCCCTACCGCGACGAGCTGGTGATCTCCTCCAAGGCCGGGTACGGCATGTGGCCGGGCCCCTACGGCGACCACGGTTCGCGCAAGTACCTGATCTCCTCGCTGGACCAGTCGCTCCAGCGCATGGGACTGGACTATGTGGACATCTTCTACCACCACCGGCCCGACCCCGAGACCCCGCTCGAAGAGACCATGGGCGCGCTCGACGCGATCGTGCGCTCGGGCAAGGCGCTCTACGTGGGCATCTCCAACTACAAGTCCGAGCAGGTCAAAGCCGCCGCCGCGATCCTGCGCGACCTCGGAACGCCGCTCTTGATCAACCAGCCGTCGTACTCGATGTTCAACCGCTGGACCGAACGCGACGGGCTCCTGGACGTGCTCGAAGAGGTCGGCGCGGGCTGCATCGTGTTCAGCCCGCTCGCCCAAGGCCTCCTGACCGACCGGTACCTGAAGGGCATCCCGGACGACTCGCGGGTGCGCACCAGCGTCTTCCTCAACGAGGACGCGCTCGAAGAGGAGAAGATGAACCGGGTGCGGGCGCTGAACGCCATCGCTTCGGCGCGCGGCCAGTCGCTCGCCCAGACCGCGCTCGCGTGGGCCCTGCGCGACGAGCGCATGACCAGCGTGATCATCGGCGCCAGCAGCGTGGCGCAGCTGGAGGACAACATCGGCGCGCTGGGGAACCTCACCTTCACCGACGAGGAGCTGGCCGCGATCGACGAGCACGCGATCGGCTAGCGACGGCAGGGAAGTGACCGGTCGCCGCACCTGCGGCGGCCGGTCGCTCCGTACCCCGCGCTCGGGCGTGTCGCGACACGAGCGCCCCCGATCGCAATGATCCCGCACGGGTACGACAACCCCACCGATCTCGCCCCTCACTCTTCGCTTCTCGCCTCTCGCCTCTCGCCTCTCGCCTCTCGCCTCTCGCCTCTCGCCCAGTACTTGAGTACCGGGCGGAAGCGGAAGAATTCCTCCTCAGGTCGGAGGATCGGATCGAATCCGGTCACTACGATTCGGACATGACCGCTCGCCCGACCGCACTCCGCCCGCCCAGGCACCAGTTCGACCCGCGCGTCCTGCCCTGGTGGCGTTCACAACTCGCCATCATGTTCGCCGTGCCGGTCGTGCCATTGACGGTGCTCGGCTTCCTCATCGCCCCCGCCCGGCCCTGGCTGCTCGGCCCCGCCGCCGTCCTGGCCGTGATCGGACTCGTCGCCAGCCTCGCGCTGCCCGTGTGGTGGCACCGCGTGCACCGCTGGGAGATCACCGAGACCGCCGTCTACACGCTCACCGGATACTTCTGGCGCACATGGCGAATCGCGCCGATGTCGCGCATCCAGACCGTGGACACCACACAGGGGCCGCTGCAACGCGCCTTCGGGTTGTCCACCGTGGTCGTCACTACCGCGTCCTCGGCAGGAGCGGTGGACCTCAAGGGCCTCGACCAGGACCAGGCCACCGAACTGGCAGCGCGATTGACCGAGCTCACCGAGGCCGTCCCCGGGGACGCGACATGAGCGAGCACCGAAGCGAGCTGGGCGCCGAAGAGGCTGCCGACACCGCGGCGCAGCACGATACGGCCCTGCCCGACACCGCGCCTCCCAGCGCCGAGCCGCAGAGCACCGCGCCCGACGAGAACGGGTCGGACGAGACGCCGTGGCTGCGGCTGCACCGCGACGGCCTCAAGGTCACCACACTGCTCATGGTCGGCGTGTTCGCCCTGGTCGGGGTCCCCGTCAGCATCGGCATCGCCTCCGAATCGTCCTGGCTCGTCGCGCTCGCGGTCGTGATCCCCGGCGCTGCCGTCCTCACCGGCTTCGTGGTCGCCATCGAAGCGATCCGGCTGCGCGTCAGCCGGTACCGCGTCACCGACACCCGCCTGGAGATGATCACCGGGCTGTTCTTCAAACGCCGCCGTTCCCTCGCGCGCGAACGCATCCGCTCGGTCGACCTCGGCTCGAACCCGCTGGAGCGGTACTTCGGGCTCGCGAAGGTCAAGGTCGGAACCGGGGAGACCGGGAGCGGTTCGGGCTCTACCAACTCGCAGACGCTGACCCTCGACTCGGTCGCCCTGGCCGAGGCCGACCGGCTGCGCGCGGAGCTGATGCAGCGCAGCGAGGTCGAGGAGGCCGCCGACGAGGGCCGCCTCGCGACCTGGAAACCCGCGTGGCTGCGGTACGCGCCGCTGTCGTTCCTGACCCCGGCGCTCGCCGGGGCCGTGATCGGATTCGCGTTCCAAGTGTCCGACTGGTTCGGCGACGGCGGACTGCCGGTGCGGATCGTCGGCGGGCTGGTCGAGGACTACGGCCCGTGGCCCGTGCTCGGGCTGGGGCTCGTCGCGTTCCTGCTCTTCGGCGCGATCGGGAGCCTGGTCATCCAGGGCGAGGCCTGGTGGAACCACCGCCTCGACCGCGAAAGCGGTGGGACCCTTCGGGTCCGGCGCGGCCTCATGATCGCCCGCTCGCTCAGCCTCGAAGAGGAGCGCATCCGCGGGATCGAGATCGTGGAGCCCCTGGGCGTGCGCACCGCGAAAGCCGGGCGACTCGACGTGGTCGCGATCGGGCTCAAGACCGACCAGGACGCGAGTGATCTGAGCACCCTCGTCCCGGCCGCCCCCATCGACTACACGCGGGACGCGGCCGAAGCGGTGATCGGCCCGATCCAGACGGAGCTGACGACGCACCCGAAGGCCGCCAGGACCCGCCGCATCCGCTGGGCCGCGATCGCGGTGGCGCTCTTGGCGATCGCCGCCACCGTGACACATCTATTGTGGACCCTCCCGGCGCTGCTCAGCGCGGCTATCGTGCTCGCGGCGGTCCTCGGATCGGCCTTCGCGATCTGGACCGCGTTCGACGCCTACGCCTCCCTCGCCCACGGCCAGAACCGCGGCTACCTGGTCTCCCGCCGCGGCAGCGTCCGCAGAGCCACCGTCCACCTCGACCGCTCCGGCATCATCGGCTGGCGCATCCGCCAATCGGTCTTCCAACGCCGCATGGGCCTGATGACCCTCGGCGCCACCACCGCCGCCGGCAAAGGCCACTACGCCGTCATCGACGCCGACGAACACGAAATCCTCGACTTCGCCGACGAGTCGGTCCCCGACCTCCTGCGCCCCTTCCTCATCCGCGAAGAATAAGCTCCCCCGCCGGGCGGAAATGCGGCCCGGCGGGGGTCAAGCCACGAATCGGGCGACGTGCCGGATGTACTCCCGGTACCCCGTGATCGCCATCGGGATCGCTGCCGCAAGGTCGTCCGGGGCGATCTCCTCCAGGCGGTCGACGAGGCGGGCCATGAGTTGGAGGTGCTTGGCGACTATTGCGCGGGTGCGGTCCGTCGCGGTCATTCGGCCATCAGCTCCAGGCTGCGGGCGCGCATCGGGGCTGTCTCCGCGTATTGCTTGAGGGCGGCCATGCGGACCTCGAAGTAACGGACCGGCGTTCGCTCATAGAGCGGAATCGTGCCGAGCAGGGCTTCGTACCGGGCCACGGGGTCGGCGCGGTCGAGCACCATCACGTCGATGTCGCAAGGCCCGGTGATCGCGGTGAAGGCTTCGTACACCTCCAGCAAGGCGAGCTTGCGACCGCCGCGGGAGGAGACCGCGATGTCGAGGTCCCTGGGCTGGGGCGCGCCTTTGGCCGTCGAACCGAATACCACGACGAGATCGAGCCCGAATCGGTCGGCGAGCGCTTCGAGTGCCCCGCTCGCGGCCGCGCGCCGCAGACGGTCGAGCGCTTGCACCGGTGTGGTCATGACATCCACCTTAGTCGTCACCAGCACAAGGACGCACCGGACTTTGCGGCGGTCGTGCGTTCGGGCTCTCGGGGTGAACTCTTGGTGGGCTGAGGCGTTGCGAGAGGGATTCGTGATGGATCAGTGATGGGGGGTTCGAGGATCGGCGGGTCGGTTCGAGGGTGGGAGTTGCCTGGTGCGAGTTCGGGTGGGAGCGGTGGCCGCGGTTGCGGCGTTGGCTTTGGGCGGGTGTGCCCAGGTCGGGTCCATCGAGGTTCGGGATTCGCTCGACGAAGCGCTCGTGGCGGCGGGGATCGCGGGGCTTGGGGCTTCGCCCATGTTGGCCTACAGCGGGGTGCAGGCGAACCTGTTCAGCTTCGTCGGCGAGGACAAGCCCGCCGAGGTCGAATGGCGGGTAACCTCCGACGGGCTCGCGCTGGGGACGGTCGCGACCGTCGACGAGGCGATCTACGAGGAGTGCCAGGTGGCCCAGGTGAGCGAGGGCGTGTTCCTCGACATCGAGTTCGCCTGCCATGCCGTCTTCCGCGACGGGATCACCGGCGAATCGGGCGCGGCCTGGGCGTTCGTGGGCGAGCAGCTGTGGTTCGACCCCGGCGAGATGCTCACGCCCAAGGTCTACGCCGAGTCGCTGCACTGGACGATCCAAGGCTCGGGCGTGCTGGAGGAACCGCCGCCCGCGCTCGTGGACCTGGACGGGACGCCGGTGTATCCGCTCGCGGTGGGCGGCGGCACCGTGTACCTCAGCGAGGACGGCGTGATCGTCAAGGTCGAGGACGTGCGGATCGAGGGCCTGGGCGGCTACGGCTACGAGATCACTGCCACCGTGGACCCGGCCGCGACGGGACCGGACCAGATCCGCCAGTTCGGGGAGGAACTGGCGGCCGTCACCGCCGAGTTCGGCGAGGTCCTGTTCTTCTCCAACTTCTCCGCCCACGACACCGTGGTGGACGAGAGCGGCGTCTGCGACGGCCTGGTGTGCGTGATCTCGGCCGAGATCAGCTTCGAGGAGAGGATCGGGATCGAGCAGAAGTACAGCCCCGTAGTCGAGTTCAGCGGCGAGATCTCCAACTGGTCGACGAGCTCGGGCGCGGGCACGTGCTCGCAGACCAAGACCGTGGAGCTCGGCGTCGTGGAGCATTTCGAATGCACTGTGGACCTGAGGAACACGGCCTCGGACCCGGACAACCTGGGCTGGACCTCACAGGTGCAGGTGCGCTTCGCGATGCTCAAGCACAACACCGCCGCGATCGCCGCGGGCGTCGAGTCGCAGATTAGCGCGCTGCTGGGCGAGTGATCAGGACCAGCCCCTGGGGGCTGACCGGCTCACCGGCGTGGGCTCGCGGTCCCGGCTGCGGTAGACCACGTACGGGCGGAACAGGTACCAGACCGGGGCGCTGAAGGCGTGGACCAGTCGGGTGAACGGGAACAGCGCGAAGAGCGCGAGTCCGATGAGGACGTGGAGCTTGAACGCGCCCGAGGCCGCCGACATCGCGGCCACGTCCGGTTGCAGGACGAAGATGCTGCGGAACCACGGCGAGACGGTCTCGCGGTAGTCGACCTCGTGGCCGCCGGTCAGACCCGACACCGCCGAAAGCAGCGTCGTGGTCAGCCCTGCGAGGATCGCGGCCACCAGGACCAGGTACATGACCTTGTCGTTGACGGTGGTGGCGCTGAAGACCGGGCCGGTGGTGCGGCGGCGGTATATGAGCAGCGCGATGCCGCCGAGCGTGGTCACACCCGCTATGGCCCCCAGGGACAGTGCGGTCACGTGGTACATGTCGTTGGTGATGCCCACCGCGTCGGTCCAGGTCTCGGGGATGAGCAGGCCGACCACGTGGCCGATGATCACCACCAGGAGTCCGAAGTGGAACATAGGGCTCGCGATGCGCAGCAGCCGCGACTCGTACAGCTGCGAGGACCTGGTGGTCCAGCCGAAGCGGTCGTAGCGGTAGCGCCACACCGTGCCACCGACCAGGATCGCGATGACCACATAGGGCAATGCGCCCCAGAGCAGGTAGTCGAGCGCGGTCGGACTCACCTCGCGCCTCCCATCGGTACCGGCATCCCAAGCGGCACAGGCGAAGCGCCGTACGGGTCGCGGCCTACGTCTTCTGCGGGCGGGCCGGAGGCGGCCAGGCGGGCGGCCTCGCGGCGGGCTTGGTCGGGGGGCGGCAGGGTCTGGGCCACGGCATCGAGCACGTCGGCGTACGGGCTGGCGCACTCGCGCAGTGCCCCTCGGAGCAGCTCGATCCCCGGCTGGAACGCTTCGAGGAGGCGTTCGCCCTGCTCGCGGTCGCCGCGCGCGGTGAATTCGAGGACCACCGCGAGGTGGTCGGGCAGCTCGGCCGCATCCGCGGTCCAGCCGCAGGACGCGTAGACCTCCTTGACGCGGGCCAGCGCGTGGCCGCGGCGGCGGGTGTCGCCGTCGGTGTAGTAGGTGAGATGGAGCGCGCGGCGCCTCTTGAGGTCGAAGGTGCGGACGTAGTGGGCTCCTAGGTCGAGTTCGCTTGTCCTGGCGGTGTATTCGAGGAAGTCGCCGAGCGAGCGGCGGGCCGGGCCCGGGCGCAGGTCGGCGACGGCGGCGCCGATGAGCGGCAGGCGGGCGTACCAGTCGCGGTCGGGGTAGCCCAGCAGCATGGCCGCGGCCTGGCGGATCACGGCGTTCGGGTCGGTCATCGGGCCTCCTCGGTCTCGTCCTGGCGGTCGGGGCTGTTCCTTCGGTCCCGTTCCGGACGGTGCTTTTGGTCCCGTTCCGGGCTGTTCTTTTGGTCCCGTTCCGGGAACAACCCGGGCGGGCGGCCGTTGCCGTCCCAGTTGAGGAGGTTGAAGCGCCGGGCCGGGCCCGAGCGACCGTCGCTGGTCTGCCTGTCGCGCAACGCGTGGAAGGTCTCGACGCTGGCGGGCTGGGGCTGGCCGGAGGCCTCCCCGAAGGGGGCGCCTGCGCCCATGCCGGGGCCGCCTTCGAAGTCGAGGGAGCAGCCGATCTCGTCGATCACGCCGCGGTCGGCGTCGTCGACTCCGAACGCGGTGGGGATGACGTACCGGTCGTCGTACTTGGCGATCGCCAGGAGGCGGTACATCCGCTCGATGTCCTTGCCGGTCATGCCGACCGCGGCGGCGATCGACTCGTCGGGCTCGGAGCCGAGGTTGATGCGCCTCATGTAGGCGCGCATCGCGGCGAGCTTGGCGAGCACGGCCTTGACCGGTTCGGGGTCGCCCGCGGTGAACAGTTCGGCGAGGTATTCGACGGGGATGCGGAGGGTGTCGATGGCGGCGAAGAGGTTGTCGGCGTCCTCGCCGTCGTGCCCGGTCTCGCTGAGAGCGTCGACCACTGGGGACAGTGGCGGGATGTACCAGACCATCGGCATGGTGCGGTATTCGGGGTGCAGCGGGAGCGCGACGCGGAACCGCTTGGCGAGCAGGTAGATCGGGGAGCGGCGGGCCGCGTCGATCCAGCGGTCGGGGATGCCGTCGCGGACGGCGGCGGCCTCCACGTCGGGGTCGTCGGGGTCGAGGAACACGTCGAGCTGGGCCTCGTAGAGGTCCTTCTCGTCCTTGACGGCGGCCGCCTTGCCGACGCGGTCGACGTCGTAGAGGATCACGCCGAGGTAGCGCAGGCGGCCCACGCAGGTCTCGGAGCACACCGTGGGCATCCCGACCTCGACCCTCGGGTAGCACAGCGTGCACTTCTCGGCTTTGCCGGTCTTGTGGTTGAAGTAGACCTTCTTGTAGGGGCAGCCGGTGACGCACATGCGCCAGCCCCGGCATTTGTCCTGGTCGACGAGCACGATGCCGTCCTCGGCGCGCTTGTACATCGCGCCGGAGGGGCACGAGGCCACGCACGAGGGGTTGAGGCAGTGCTCGCAGATGCGCGGCAGGTAGAACATGAACGCCTGCTCGTACTCGAACCTGACCTTGTCGCCGATCCGTTGCACGATCGGGTCGGCCGAGGCGAGCTGCTCGCCTCCGGCGAGGTCGTCGTCCCAGTTGGCGCTCCATTTGATCTGCATGGGCTCGCCGGAGATGAGCGAGTAGGGCCGCGCGCCGGGGATGTCGTCGCCGAGCGGGGCCGAGACGAGGTGCTCGTAGTCGTAGGTCCACGGCTCGTAGTAGTCCTGAATGGACGGCATCTTGGGGTTGGCGAAGATCGTGCCGAGCTTCTTGAGGCGCCCTCCGGCGCGGGGCTTGAGTCTGCCTGCGGCCGTGCGCTTCCAGCCGCCCTGCCACTGCTCCTGGTCCTCGTGGCGCCTGGGGTAGCCCTGGCCAGGACGGGTCTCGACGTTGTTGAACCACACGTACTCGACGCCGGAGCGGTTGGTCCACGCCTGCTTGCAGGTGACCGAGCAGGTGTGGCACCCGATGCACTTGTCGAGGTTCATGACCATCGCGACCTGGGCCATGACCTTGCCGATCTTCCGCGCCATCAGTACTCGACCTCCGTGGTTCGCTTGCGCACGACGGTGACCTCGTCGCGCTGGTTGCCGGTGGGGCCGATGTAGTTGAACGCGTAGGAGAACTGGGCGTAGCCGCCGACGAGGTGGGTGGGCTTGACCAGGAGCCGGGTGAGCGAGTTGTGGATGCCGCCCCGCTTGCCGGTGGTCTCGGTCTTCGGCACGTCGACCACGCGTTCCTGCGCGTGGTACATGTAGACGGTCCCTTGTGGCATCCGGTGGGAGACCACGAGCCTGGCGGCGACCACGCCGTTGCGGTTGACCGCCTCGACCCAGTCGTTGTCGACCGCGCCGATGGCCTCGGCGTCGGCCGGGCTCATCCAGATGTTGGGGCCGCCGCGAGAGAGCGTGAGCATGAGCAGGTTGTCCTGGTACTCGGAGTGGATGGACCACTTCGAGTGCGGGGTCAGGTATCTGACGGCCACGGCCTTCTCCCCCGTGGGGCCGATCTCCGGCTCGCCGAACAGCGCGGCCATGTTGAGCGGGGGCCGGTAGATCGGGAGCGCTTCGCCGAACTCGTGCATCCAGTCGTGGTCGACGTAGAAGTGCTGGCGGCCGGTGAGGGTGTGCCAGGGCTTGTCGTTCTCGACGTTGATGGTGAACGGCGAGTATCGCCGGTCGTGGGCCTCCTTGCCCGACCATTCGGGGCTGGCCCCCACGGGCGTGGGCGCGTGCTGGGTGTCGGAGAAGACTACGCGGCGTTCGGCGGTGCCGTGCACGAGCTCGTCGAAGTCGGTGCCGGTGCGCTCGGCGAGGCGCGCGAACCCCTGGGAGGCGAGGCGGCCGTTGCTGGTGCCCGAGAGCGCGAGGATCATCTCGCAGGCCTTGACGTCGGTGTCCAGGAGCGGGCGGCCCTCGGCGGGACCGGACGGGGCGGTGCCGTTGCGTTCGGCGAGCCAGCGGACTTCGGCGTCGGGCGTGAACGAGACGCCCTTGACCGGGAGGCCCTTGGTCTCGGCGAGCGGGCCGAGCGCGGCGAGTTTGGCGGCCACGGCCGGATAGTCGCGTTCGACGGGGATGATCGCGGGCATGGTCTTGCCCGGGATCGGTTGCGCGCCTTCGGCTTTCCAGTCGGGCGCGATGCCGCCGGGCTGGGCGAGCTCGCCGGGCGTGTCGTGCTGGTGGGGCGCGGCCACGAGGTCGGTGGCGACGCCGAGGTGGTCTTCGGCGAGCGCGGAGAAGCGCTCGGCGAGCGAGTGGAAGATCTCGAAGTCGGTGCGGGCCTGCCAGGGCGGGTCGATCGCGGGCGAGAACGCGTGCACGAACGGATGCATGTCCGTTGTGGACAGGTCGTGCTTCTCGTACCAGGTGGCGGCCGGGAGCACGAGGTCGGACAGCAGCGTGGTGCTGGTCATCCGGAAGTCCAGCGAGAGCAGCAGGTCGAGCTTCCCCTGCGGGGCCTGGGCGTGCCAGGTGACGTCGGCGGGCCGGTCCTCGGGCCCTGCTTCCTCGCCCTGCACCGAGTTCTGGGTCCCGAGCAGGTGTTTGAGGAAGTACTCGTCGCCCTTCGCCGAGGAGCCGAACAGGTTCGCGCGCCACACGGTGAGGATGCGCGGCCAGTTCTCCGGCGCGTCCGGGTCCTCGGCCGCGAAGCGCAGCTCCCCGGAGGCGAGCTCGGAGACGACGTACTCGCCGGGGTCCTTCCCGGCCTCCTTGGCCTCCTGCGCGAGCAGCAGCGGGTTGCGGTCGAACGTGGGGTAGGACGGCATCCAGCCCATGCGCGCCGAGGCGGCCACGAGGTCGGCGGTGTGGCGCCCGGCCAGGCGGCCCGCACCGGTCGAGGCGGTGAGCGCGTCGGCGTCGTAGGTGTCGTAGCGCCACTGGTCTGAGTGCAGGTACCAGTACGGGGTCGAGGCCATGAACCGCGCGGGCCTCGTCCAGTCCATTGCGGACGCATATGCGGCCCAACCGGTCTGGGTGCGGCACTTCTCCTGGCCCACGTAATGGGCCCAGCCGCCGCCGTTGACGCCCTGGCAGCCGGTGAGCAGCAGCAGGGTCAAGAACGCGCGGTACATGGTGTCGCCGTGGAACCACTGGTTCGTGCCCGCGCCGAGCACGATCATCGCCCGGCCGCCCGAATCCCTTGCGGTGGCGGCGAACTCGCGCGCGATGCGCACGGTGCGGTCGGCCTTGACCGAGGTGATCGCTTCGGCCCACGCGGGCGTGCACGGGTGCGAGGCGTCGCCGTACCCGAGCGGCCAGCGCCCCGGCAGGTCGCCGCGCCCCACCCCGTATTGGGCCATGAGCAGGTCGAACACGGTGGTGACGAGGCGGCCCTCGACGCGGCGGACGGGGACGCCGCGTTCGATCTCGACCTCGGCGGGGTCGAGGAAGTCGAGATCGTCGCCGGAGCCGGGCTGGTCGAAGCGCGGCAGGTGGACGGTGGCCGTGTCGCATCCGGGTTCGAGGAGCGTCAGTCTCGGGGTGACCCCTTCGAGGTCGAGATTCCAGTGGCCGGGCCGGTCGGGGTCCCAGCGGTGCCCGAGGGTCCCGTCCGGGGCCACGACTTCCCCGGTGCGCTCGTCGATGAACACCGGTTTCCACTCCGCGTAGGGCTCCTCACCGGGGAGCGCGTCGCGGCGCAGGAACTTACCCGGAACGAGCCGCCCGTCCCGCTCGTCGAGTTCGACGAGGAACGGCAGGTCGGTGTATTTGCGCACATAGGACTCGAAAGCCTCGGTGCGGTCGTGGACGAAGTGCTCGGTGAGGATCACGTGGCCCATCGCCATCGCCAGAGCGCCGTCGGTGCCCGGGTGCGGGGAGAGCCATTCGTCGGCGAACTTGGCGGCGTCGTTGTAGTCGGGGGCGACGGTGACGACCTTCTGGCCCCGGTAGCGGGCCTCGGCCATCCAGTGCGCGTCGGGGGTGCGCGTGACCGGGACGTTCGAGCCCCACAGCACCAGGTAGGCCGCGTCCCACCAGTCGCCGGACTCGGGCACGTCGGTCTGGTCGCCGAAGACCTGCGGGCTGGCCACCGGCAGGTCGGCGTACCAGTCGTAGAAGGAGAGCATGGAGCCGCCGAGGAGGTTCACGAAGCGGGCGCCGACGCCGTGGGAGACCTGCGACATGGCCGGGATGGGGCTGAACCCGGCGATGCGGTCGGGGCCGTACGCGCCGATGGTGTGGACGTGCGCGGCCGCGGCGATCTCCAGGGCCTCGTCCCAGGTGATGCGCACCAGGCCGCCCTTGCCGCGCGCGGACTGGTAGCGGCGGCGCTGCTCCGGATCGGTGGTGATCGACGCCCACGCGGCGACCGGGTCCCCAAGGCGCGTTTTGGCTTCGCGGAACATCTCCACGAGCACGCCGCGCCCGTACGGGTAGCGCACGCGCGTCGGCGAATAGGTGTACCAGGAGAACGCGGCGCCGCGGGGGCAGCCGCGCGGCTCGTACTCGGGGCGGTCGGGGCCCACCGAGGGGTAGTCGGTCGCCTGGGTCTCCCAGGTGATGATGCCGTCCTTGACGTACACGTTCCACGAGCACGAGCCGGTGCAATTGACGCCGTGGGTGGAGCGCACGACCTTGTCGTGGCTCCAGCGGTCGCGGTAGAACACGTCGCCTTCGCGCCCGCCCTGCTTGAACACGGCCCGCAGGTCGGGGGTGGACTCGGCCCGGGTGAGGTACACGCCGGTGCGCAGCAGCAGGTCGGCGGGGGTGGCGCCGGTGTCCTCGTCAGTCCGCGTCACGCTCGCTCCCTCCGGTGCTCGGGCCCTCCGCCCGCAGCCCAGATTAAGCGCTTCGGTCCCTTTTGCGCAGTCTCATCGGCATACTGTCCGCGGGCCCAGAGCAGCGAGGAGAGGCCATGAGCATCGATCAGTCCGCCGTGCGGCGCGGGGCCGGGAAGAACCTGGCGCTCGCGACCGCCGCGTTCGCGCTGACGTTCTGGGCGTGGAACCTCATCGGGCCGCTCTCGAAGACCTACTCCGAAGACCTCGGGCTCAACCCGACCCAGACCTCGCTGCTGGTGGCGTTCCCGGTGCTGGTGGGCGCGGTCGGGCGCATCCCGGCGGGCATCCTCACCGACCGGTACGGCGGGCGCGTCATGCTCACCGCCGCGTGCTTCGTGTCGGTGCTCCCGGTGCTGATGGTGGGCCTCTCGGGCAATTCCTATGCGGCCCTGTTGATCTCGGGGTTCCTGCTGGGCCTGGCCGGGACCTCGTTCGCGGTCGGCATCCCGTTCGTGAACGCCTGGTACCCGCCCTCCAAGCGCGGCTTCGCGACCGGCGTGTTCGGCGCGGGCATGGGCGGCACCGCGCTCTCGGCGTTCCTGACCCCGCGCCTGGTCGACGGCGTGGGCCTGGTGTGGACGCACCTGCTCATGTGCGCCGCCCTGGTGGCGATGGGCCTGGTGTGCTGGACGTTCGCGCGCAACGCCCCGCAGTGGCGGCCCAACCCCGATCCGGCGCTGCCGCGGCTGCGCGCGGTCGCGAAGCTCAAGGTCACATGGCAGATGTCGCTGCTGTACGCGGTGGCGTTCGGCGGTTTCGTGGCCTTCTCGACGTACCTGCCGACGATGCTGGTCAGCGCCTACGACCTCGCGCAGACCGAGGCGGGCCTGCGCACCGCCGGGTTCAGCCTCGCCGCGGTGATCGCCCGGCCCGCGGGCGGCATCCTCTCGGACAAGGTCGGGCCGCTGAAGATCTGCCTCGTCTCGTTCTTCGGGGCCGCGGTGATGGCCGTGCTGCTCGCGTTCGAACCGCCCCTGGAGATCCCGGCCGGGACCGAGTTCGTGCTCATGGCCCTGTTCCTGGGACTGGGCACCGGCGGAGTGTTCGCGCTGGTGGCCGAGCTGGTCGACCCGGCCCGCGTCGGCGGGGTGACCGGGATCGTGGGCGCGGCCGGAGGCCTGGGCGGGTACTTCCCACCGCTGCTGATGGGGATCGTCTACCAGGCCACCGGGGCCTACACGATCGGCCTCTTGCTACTCGCGCTCACCGCGCTGCTGGTCGGAGTGTTCACGTTCGCGAACTTCCGCACCCGCCGGGCCGCGGCTGACTAGTACTCACGTAGGACGCGCCCTGGAAGGGAATCACCCGCCAGGCGGAGGAACGGGCTTGCCGGCGGCTCTAGGGTGAAGGCATGCTCGAAATCAAGGACCTGCACAAGCGGTTCGGCGACACCGTTGCCCTCGACGGGGTGTCGCTCTCTGCCGCTTCCGGAGAAGTGGTCGGCTTCGTCGGCGCGAACGGCGCCGGGAAGACCACCACCATGCGCATCGCGATGGGCGTGCTCGCCTCCGACTCCGGAACGATCGTGTACGACGGCACCCCGCTCGGCGTCGAACAGCGCCGCCGCTTCGGCTACATGCCCTCAGAACGCGGGCTCTACCCGAAGATGAAGACCGGCGAACAGATCGCGTACTTCGGGGAGCTCCACGGCATGAGCAAGGCCGAGGCCCGCCGCTCCACCGCCGAACTGCTGGAGCAGCTCAACCTCACCGGCCGCGCCGGCGACTTCGTGCAGGACCTCTCCCTGGGCAACCAGCAGCGCGTCCAGCTCGCCGTCTCGCTCGTGCACGACCCCGAGGTGCTCATCCTCGACGAGCCGTTCTCCGGCCTCGACCCGATCGCCGTCGACGTCATGGGCACCGCGCTGCGCGACCGCGCCGCCGCGGGCGCCCCGGTGATCTTCTCCAGCCACCAGCTCGAACTCATCGAGCGGCTCTGCGACTCGGTCGTCATCATCGGAGGCGGCAAGATCATCGCCTCCGGCGGCGTCGAGGAGCTCAAGGCCAAGGAGGTCAAGCAGCTCCGCATCCGCGTCGAGACCGCTCAAGACCTCACCGCCGACCTGCCCGGGACCGTCACCCGCGACGGCGCCGACTACCTGGTGCTGGGCGGGGACGACCAGGAGGCGCTGCGCGTCGCCGCTGCCGCCGGGCGCGTCACCCACTTCGCCTACGACCAGCCCACCATCGCCGAGATCTTCCGAGAGGCCGTGACCCGATGAGCAATCAGTCCTCAGAGACCTCGCGGATGCGCGGGCTCATGCTCGTGGCCGGACGCGAGATCCGCGTCCGCGGCCTGTCCAAGTCCAACCTCATCAGCCTGGTCATCACCGTGGCCATCGTGGGCGTGCTCGCCGCGCTGCCGAGCCTGATCGGCGGCGACGACTCCGACGACAAGGTCGGCCTCGCCGGGGCCAACGCGACCGCGATGCAGGCCCAGCTCGACGCCATGGGCGGCTTCGACATCACCGTGTACGACTCGGCCGCCGACGCCGAAGCGGCCGTCCAGGACGAGAAGGTCGACGCGGCCGTCGCCGACGGATCGCTCTACAGCGTCGACGGGGTCGGCACCGAGCTCCAGACGCAGCTCGACGCCGCCTGGCAGGCCGCCAGCGTCCAGACCAACCTCGCCGACGCCGGGCTCAGCGACGCCGAGATCGCCGGCGCGCTCACCGTGCAGCCCCTGGAAGCGGTGAACCTCGAAGACGGCGGCATCGGCGGCCCGCTCGACTACTTCACCGGCCTGATCATCTCCATCATCATGTTCATGATGCTCATGACCCCGGTGCAGTACATCGCCATGGGCGTCGTCGAGGAGAAGTCCAGCCGCATCGTGGAGATCCTCCTGACCAGCCTCAAGCCCTGGCAGCTCCTGGGCGGCAAGGTCATCGGCCTGGGCGTGATCTCCCTGGTCAACCTGGTCGCGATGGTCGCGGTCGGGCTCGGGGTGGCCTCGGCGACCGGGATGCTCTCGGACCTGCCGCCGGGCACCGCCTCGGCCGCGGTCTCGACCATCGGCTGGTGGCTCATCGCGTTCGCGCTGTTCGGCACCCTCGCCGGGGGCATCGGCTCGCTGGTGTCGCGCCAGGAGGAGTCCGGGTCGGTCCTCACCCCGCTCATCATGTCGCTGACCCTCAGCTACGTCGGCGCGATCTTCCTGCTCAACGCGCCCACGAGCACGTTCGCGGAGATCCTGTCGATCGTGCCGCCGTTCTCGGGGATCGCGATGCCCACCCGCATGGCGATCGCCGACGTCCCGGCCTGGCAGATCGGCCTCTCCGGCGCGCTCCTGGCCCTCGCCGCGGCCGGGGCGCTGGCGCTCGGTTCGCAGCTGTACAAGCGCAGCGTCCTGTACACCGGCTCGCGCATGAAGATCACCGAAGCGCTCCGCCGCACCGCGTAAGGCTTGTGGGGCAGGGAAACCGAACGGGGCCGGGTGCGATGTGCACCCGGCCCCGTTCCCTATATCGTATATCCTATATGATATACGATTCGGTCGAGCCGCGCTATTCCGTGAGGAACAGGAAGTAGCCGATCGAGGCGATCATCAGCACCCACGCGATCGGGTGGACCTCCTTGAAACGGCCCTTCGCGGTCATCATGACCGGGAAGAACACCAGGCCGAGGGCGATGCCGTTGGAGATCGAGTAGGTCAGCGGCATCGCGATCACGATGAGGAACGCCGGGATCGCGTATTCGAGCTTGGGCCATTCGATCTCACCGAGGGCCTTGGCCATGAGCACGCCCACGATGATGAGCGCGGGCGCGGTCACGGCCGGGTTGTTGGCCACGAGGCCGAACACCGGGAACGCCACCAGCGACACGATGAACCAGAAACCGGTGGTCACGGCCGTCAGGCCGGTCCGGCCGCCGACCGAGACGCCCGCGGTGGACTCGATGTACGCCGTGGTGGTCGAGGTGCCGAGCACCGCGCCCGCCGAGGTCGCGATCGAGTCGGTGGCCAGGGCGCGCCCGGCGCGCGGGAGCTTGCCGTCCTTGACCAGCCCGGCCTGGCCGGCGACGGCGAACAGCGTCCCGGCGGTGTCGAAGAAGTCCACGAACAGCATGGTCAGGATGACCGCGATCATGTGCGCGGTGAACGCGTCCTCGAAGCCGGTGAAGGCCGCGCCGAACGCGTCCAGGTTCGGGGTGAAGCCCTCGGCCAGTTCGAGGTCGATGACCCCGGTGACCAGGCCCAGCCCGAGCGTGGCGAGCATCCCGTAGAACACGCCGCCCTTCCAGCCGAGCACCATGAACACGGCGGTGACGGCCAGGCCGAACACGGTGAGCAGCACGGTCCCGTCTGAGAAGTCGCCGATGGTCACCAGCGTGGCCTCGGAGCCGACGACCAGGCCGCCGCCCTTGAGGCCGATGAACGCGATGAACAGGCCGATCCCCGCGCCCACGGCCAGCTTGAGCTGCGCCGGGATCGCGTTGATGATCGCCTCGCGCGCGCCGGTGACGGCGAGGATGAAGAACAGCACGCCCGAGACGAGCGTGCCGGTCAGGGCGGTCTGCCACGGGATGCCGAGCGTCATGACCACGGTGAACGCGAAGAACGCGTTGAGGCCCATGCCGGGGGCGGTGGCGATGGGGTACCGGGCCCACAGGCCCATGATCAGACAGCCGAGCGCCGAGGCGAGCGCGGTGGCGGTGAAGACCGAGCCGGGGTTCGGGGCGTCGAAGCCCGCCCCGGACAGGGCGAAGCTGAGGATGCCGGGGTTGACGGCGAGGATGTAGGCCATCGCCAGGAAGGTCGTGGTCCCGGCCAGGACCTCGCGCTTCCAGTTGGTCTTGTTCTCGGTCATGCCGAAGTACTTGTCGAGGCGACCGGGCACGGTCGCCTCCTGCTTGTCTTCTCTTGTGGCGTCGGTAGCCATGTGCGGGCACTCCTGTGCTGGCGCGATGGGGTGCCGGGCAGCTGGCACCTCGGGGACCAGGGTAAAGGGATAGGCGCTGAACCTGCGGGTAATGTACCGGGTCCGCCGTGGAAAACAAAGCATCCGGGCAGCGCGAATGTGAGTTTTACACGCGCGATATGACGCGGAAAACAGCGACGCCCCGGAGCCAAGGGGGGGACGGCTCCGGGGCGTCGATTAGGGTCGAGCCCCCGGTGGCAGGATTCCGGGGGCTCGACAAGGACCGCACCGTCAAGCAGCGGGCGGTAGACCTGGTCCCAGACCCGGCGTTCGCACTCGGGCCTCCTGCCTTGAGACACCTGCTAAACGCCGCTGCGTCACCGCCGGTTGCATAACAGTTGGATAACGGACGAAGTCTCGTGCAGTCCTCAGTGTTCGGCGGTCTCTCGCCCGCGGCGCATGAACAGCAGGAGCACCACACCGGCGGCCAGGAGCGCCCCGGACACGGCCAGCACCAACGCGAGCGGCGAACCGGTCACCGGCAGGGCCGAACCGGCCTTCGAGGTCGGCTCCTCGGCGGGGTTCGAAGACCCAGGGGCCGAAGCGGACTCGGATTCCCCTTCGGTGGAGGACGGGTCGTCGCCTGGGGAAGTGGTCTCCTCGCCGGGGCTGGACTCCTCGTCGGTCGGCGAGCTGGGCTCGTCGACCGGGCTGGAGGGGTCCTCACCGGGCGAGCTCGGTTCGTCCACCGGGCTGGAGGGGTCCTCACCAGGGCTCGAAGGGTCGTCGCTCGGGGTCTCCTCGGCGGGCGGGTTCTCCGTGGCAGGGCAGGCGTGGGTCAGGTTGAACTTGTCCTTGTTGCCCTTACCCTTGTCTTTCCCGTTGTCCTTGAGCTTCACCTGGGCCGTGGCGTCGACGAGGGTGAGCCCGGCGGGCGTGATGATGTAGGCCTTGTTGTTGCCCGAACCCGAGACGATCCCGCCGTCGCTCCCGGTGTCGAAGCGCAGTTCGTTGCCCTCGGCGTCCTCGAAGACCGCGTCGACGCGCTTGAAGTTGCCGTCGGCGCCGACCGCGCCGGGCAGCACGAACACCCAGCCGTCGAGCCACTTCGCGGTACCGGCCGGGATCTGGTCGCAGCTGTTCTTGAAGTCCGCGGCGGTCGTGGGCACGTTGCCCTGGTTGATGTGGATCGTGGTGTCCGAGTCCGCGAGCGCGGGCACGGTGAACGCGAGCGCCGCCGCGCCCGCGAAGCACGCGGCGGCGAACGCGCCGAGTGTCTTGTGTCGTCTGGTCGGTTTCAAGGCAGGTCTCCGTACTGGGCGAGCGCGCCGGATCCGGCGGCGGCTCTCGATGGGGCCGGGGCGATGGATCCACGTCGCCAAGGCACGCGAAGTTGCGTCGCATTCGGATGATCGTGAATTCGTACGAACGGCTGACCTGCTAAATCGTCGCTAAATCGGCCGAAGGCCGCGATGCCCCCGCCGGTTGCGGGGCGGAGTGGTTCGGATGGAATGCTGCTTTCATGCCGCGAGAGCTCAAACTCAGATATGACGCCGCGCCCGGGGCCTGGCATGAGGGTCTTCCGATCGGCGAGGGCCGGATCGGGGCGATGCTGTGGGACGGCAGGATCGACCTCAACGAGGACGGCTTCTGGTCGGGGAACGGGTCCTGGACGGTTCCCGAAGGGGCCGAAGGGATCGCGGCCGAGGCGGCCGAGCTGGTGCGCCGGGGCGAGTACGCCCGGGCCGACGAGTTGCTCCAGCGCCTCCAGGGGCAGGACTGCGAGGCCTACCAGCCCGCCGGGTCGCTCGTGGCGACGCACTCCGAGGACGACTCGAGTGAGCGCCGGGAGCTGGACCTGCGCGATGGGATCGCGACCGTGGTGCGCGGGCGGGTGCGCCAGGAGGCGTTCGCCGCCTCGGGGGTGATCGCGTTGCGGTGGAGCGCGGACGAGCCGTTCGACCTGGATCTTCGCTTCGAGTGGCCGCACGAGCGAGGCACCACCGTGGCCGACTACGACGACCTGAGCTTCACCGGGCACGCCCCGGTCAGCGTCGCGGGCGGCGTCCCCGATTACTCCTCAGTAGAGGGTGTGCGGGGCCTCGGGCTCAACGCGCAGCTGCGCTGCGACGGGGACCTGGCCCCGCAGAGCGGCGGTCACCGGTTCACCGGTTGCCGCAATATCGAGGTCTACGTGGCGCTGCGCTCGGACCCCGACGAACTGGACGCTCTGGAAGAGGCCCGGGGCGAGGCCCGCCGGGCCGCCGCGAGCGGCTGGGACTCGATCCGGGACGCACACGTGGCCGCGCATCGCGAGGTCATGGACCGCGTGAACCTCGACCTTCGTCCACAGTCCCCTGTGGATAACCTGTCGACGGCCGAGCGGCTGCGCCGCCGCGCCTCGGGCGAATCCGACGAGGGCCTGGCGGTGCTCGCGTTCCAGTACGGGCGCTACCTCCTCGCCGCGTCCTCGCGACCGGGCACGCAGGCGGCGAACCTCCAGGGCATCTGGAACCGCGAGGTCACGCCGCCGTGGAACTGCGATTACACCACCAACATCAACGTCGAGATGAACTACTGGCCCGCCGAGACCTGCGGCCTGCCCGAGCTGCACGAGCCGCTGTTCGACCTCACCCGAGACCTCTCACGCACCGGGGCCGAGACCGCCTCGCGCCTGTACGACGCGGGCGGGTGGTGCGTGCACCACAACACCGACTACTGGCGGCTCACCACCCCGGTCCAGGGCCGTTCCTGTTGGGCCGCTTGGCCCATGGGCGGGCTGTGGCTCGCGATGCACCTCGCCGAGCACTGGCGGTTCGGGCGCGACGAGGAGTTCCTGGCCGATCAGCTGCCGATCGCCTTGGGAGCGGCCCGGTTCGCGTACGACCGGCTCACCGAGGGCTCGGACGGGACCCTGGTGACGAGCCCGGCGACCAGCCCCGAGAACGAGTTCACCACGCCCGCGGGGAACTCGGCGGTGGACGAGACCACCGGGATGGACACCGCGCTGGTGCGGGAGCTGTTCGGGTTCATCCTCGAAGCGGCCGACGTGGTCGCCGAGGTCCTGCACGGCGACGACCTGCAACTGGTCAAGGGCATCAAGGAGGCCTTGCCGCGCCTGGCCGGGCCCAGGATCGGCGCCGACGGGCGGGTCCTCGAATGGGCCGCTGAACGCGAGGAAGCCGAACCGCACCACCGGCACGTCTCGCACCTGTACGGGGTGTACCCGGGCGACTCGTTCGCCGATTCGCCCGAGCTGCTCGACGCCGCCCGCAAGAGCCTGGAGGCACGCGGGGACGCGGGGACCGGCTGGTCGCTCGCGTGGAAGACCGCGCTGTGGGCGCGCCTGGGCGAGGGCGACCGCGCGCACCGGTTGCTCGGCGAGTTCCTGACCCCGGTGGGGCACAGGGGCGACGGCGTCGAGTACGCGGACGGCGGGGTCTACGCCTCGCTGTTGTGCGCGCATCCGCCGTTCCAGATCGACGGCAACTTCGGCACCACCGCCGCGATCGCCGAGATGCTCGTCCAGTCGCACCGCACCGAGGACGGCGACCCGGTGATCGAGCTGCTCCCGGCGCTGCCGCAGGCTTGGCCCGAAGGCGAGGTCCGCGGCCTGCGGGCCCGCGGCGGCGTCACCGTCGACCGTCTGGCGTGGACCGAATGGAGGGTCGCCGGGGTCGAGCTGACCTCGGTCGTGGACGTGCGGGTGAAGATCCTGGGGAAGTGGGTCGAGCTCGCCGCGGGCGTCCCGTGGTCCTCGAAGGGGTAGGAACATTCGCGGACGCAAGGGAGCGGCCGGAGTCCATCGGACTCCGGCCGCTTGGGTATGAGCGGCGCCTGGGCGCCGGGTTCAGCAGGTGGTCGCCGTGCCCGCCTGGGCGACGGCGATCCCGCACACCGACCACTGGAAGGCGCCGGTGACGTCCGCGTTCACGAGCGAGATCCCGCTCCCGGGACCCACCGGTTCGGCCGGAGGCTGGATCGAGTTGTCGCACTCGGCGGCCTCGGACGCCGAAGCGACCGAGATCCCGCAGACCTGCCACTTGGCGAAGTTCCGCGCGTCCAGGTTCACCAGCGACGGCATCCCGCCGAAGTCCCCTGGGGCCTCCGGCAGCGGCTCGCCGGTCGCCTCGACCGCGTCCTCGGAAGGTGACCCGAGGAGCGTCGCGCACGGCACCGAAGTGAGCTGGCCGAGTTCGTCGGCCTCGCACACTGCCGGCAGCATCGAGTCGTGCTCCGACTCCACGGAGACGACCGTCAGCCAGTCGGGAGTCGAGGCCTGAGCGGCCCCTCCCGACAGCGCCGCCACGGCGGCGGCCGCGGCCGACACCGCGGCCAAAGTGGTGTTTCGCATCTTCTACCTCCGTTCGCCCGAACCGGCGGGTTTCTAGCGGTCTACCAGTCGCCCTGGCTCGGGCCCTTGCCGTGGCCGCCGTTGTCGCCGATGTGGTCGGCGTTGAGGCAGTGCTGGTTGAGCGAGGGCGCGACGCCGACGTTCTGGCCGCAGATCTGCCAGTGCGCGGCGCTCGAAGCGTCCAGGTTGGCCAGCGACACGTCGCCGGCGTTGATGCCGGACTGCGGGCCGGGGCCGATGTGGTCGCGGTTGTCGCAGACCTGGTTGAACGACGTGGTCAGGATGTTCTGGCCGCAGATCTGCCAGTGCGCCGCGCTCGAAGCGTCGATGTTCACCAGGCTGACCGGCCCGGCGTCCACACCGGAGCTGTTGGCGGCCATGGCCGTCCCGGCAGAGCCGAGGGCGGCGAGCGCGCCCGCGGCGATCGCGGTGGCGGAGAGAACCTTGTTCATTGCGTTGCCTTTCGTTCGTGGTGAAAGCGGAGCGGGACGGGCTCCCAGAGGGAGCCCGCCCCAGGTCGATTACTCGGCCGCTTTGGTGATGTGGTCGTAGTTCAGGCACTGCTGGTCGAGCGACGGCGCGACGCCGACGTTCTGGCCGCAGATCTGCCAGTGCGCGGCGTCCGAGACGTCCAGGTTCGCGAGCGACACGTCGCCGGCGGCGATGCCGGACTGCGGGCCCGAACCGATGTGGTCGCGGTTGTCGCACACCTGGCCGAAGGACTGGGCCAGCACGTTCTGGCCGCAGATCTGCCAGTGCGCCGCGCTCGAAGCGTCGACGTTCACCAGGCTGACCGGCCCGGCCCACACGCCCGAGCTCTGGGCCATGGCGGTGCCGGCGGCTCCGAGGGCGGCAACGGCGCCGGCAGCGGCGGCCACGACGGTGAGAGTCTTGCGCATCTTGAGATTCCCCGTTCTCTTTCGGTTTCTTGGTTTCCCGTGGGTCATGAGTCCTGAGAGGACTCAGCCCGCGGAGGTCTTAGTGGTTGACGTGGTCGTAGTTCAGGCACTGCTGGGCGAGCGAGGGCGAGACGCCCACGTTCTGGCCGCAGATCTGCCAGTGCGCCGCGCTGGAGGCGTCCACGTTGGCGACCGACACGTCGCCGGCGTTGATGCCCGACTGCGGGCCGGGGCCGATGTGGTCGCGGTTGTCGCAGACCTGGTTGAACGACGTGGTCAGGATGTTCTGGCCGCAGATCTGCCAGTGCGCCGCGCTCGAAGCGTCGATGTTCACCAGGCTGACGGGCCCGGCGTCCACACCGGAGCTGTTGGCGGCCATGGCCGTCCCGGCGGAGCCGAGGGCGGCGAGCGCTCCGGCGGCGACAGCGGTGGCGGTGAGAACCTTGTTCATAGCGTTGCGGCTTCCTTCTAATTTGTGCGCCCGTCGGTTCGGGCGACTATGGTGTGACTGACGTCCTCGTTGCGAGGCGAGTTGACGGCCTGGCCGCGCGTCGGCGCGCCGGACAGCGTGGGGATCGAGCTTGACGGGCATGAATCCTCAATGCTGGAACCGGTGGGGAATTCGAAGGCGGTCTTCGAGTACCCTGCGCGTCGACGCGCGGAGGCCTAGTCTGGGGCGACGGACTGTTCGGCGGCTATGTCCAAAGGCCGCCCCAATTCCTCGATCACCGTGCGAGAGAGTGACACCTCTTCCTCCGCGGCGGTCGGGGAGACGTAGACAGCGTTGTGACCACTGTCGACGCTTATACCGGCGGTCGAGCCAGTGGCTCCACCGGGGATGATCTTCAGGTCAGGCACTGCGGGGCCGTCGAAGGCCCACGGCTGGGCCGGGGTCCGCGGTTCCCCGCGCACGGCCTCTGATTCGGTCGAGTCCGTCCTCCGCTGGCCGAGATCGGCCGCGGAGCATTCGAGGGCGGCGGCCGGCCGGCCGCTGGACGCTCCTTGGAGCGTCGCCGCCACCTCGTCGGAAGCCTGCATCGCCGAAAGCGAGGTGACTGGTTGTCCTGCGACAGCGGCGCGGACGCTCCCGGGCGTCGTCACGTCGCCGAAGCGCAGGCCATCGGTCACCAGTCGCGCCACATCGTCGACCTGTGCGGCCCTGGGCGTGACAGTCTCATAGACACCGGACACCACGGGGGCGGGGCCGTCCACGAGGGACGACGTTCCCTTCACGAGGGTTCCCACCAGCGGTGCCACAACTTCGGCGGTGCGGTCTCCAACGGACTCGTCGTCCAAATCGAGGAAGCCGGGCGCGGCGTCGCTCGGCAGCGCCGCCCGCATGTCGGCGCCCGTCTGGTGCATCAGCGTCCCCACCGGCTCTGCCAGGCCCGACACCAGCCCCGAGACCTCCCCCTGCGCCGCCGGCGTCCGATGTCCCTGCTGGTTCTGCGGGACCAGTCGCGCGGCCAGGCGCGACATGTCGGAAACCTCTGCGGAGAGGGGGTCGGTCATCGCGGCAAGGCCCTGCGATGCGGTGGATTCGTCTGCGGCCCAAGCGGACGTCGCCATCGCGAAGGCTCCCAAGAGCAGGGAGCCGAAAGCGGTGAGCGCGACGCCGAGGAGGAACCGGAGCACGCTGAAGCGGCGAGTGTCCTCGCTGCCCACTGCGATGCGTCCCATCGTCTCCCCCGTCGACCTGTTCCTGATCGCGAGCGGTCTCGCCGCTCGCAACTAGAAGAACGAAACCGAAGCGAGAGGGGATACGGGGTGAATCAGATTTTTCGCCGAAAATAGGGCGAGGAGGACTCACGGCCTCTGCTTGCACATGCGAAGCGGCGCTTAACAGACTGTTTACACGTGATCAACGAACGGGAAATTGCCTCTTGGGAACGTGGCGGCACAGCTACCGGCCCGGAGGGCACCGACCCCGGCCGACCGCGTCACCGCAAGAAGGGCTCCCACCTGATGGCAATCAAGGCCGAGTACATCTGGATCGACGGCACCGAGCCGACGGCCAAGCTGCGTTCCAAGACCAAGATCCTCGCGGCCGGCGAGGAGCCCCCGATCTGGGGCTTCGACGGCTCCAGCACGAACCAGGCCGAGGGCCACGCCTCCGACTGCGTGCTGCGCCCGGTCAAGGTCGTGCCCGACCCCATCCGCGGCGGCGACTCCATCCTGGTGCTGTGCGAGGTCCTCGACACCGACTTCACCCCCCACCCCTCCAACACCCGCGCCAAGACCGCCGAGGTCTCCGAGCGGTACGCGGCCCAGGAGTCCTGGTTCGGCATCGAGCAGGAGTACACCTTCATGGTGGGCGCCCGCCCGCTCGGCTTCCCCGAGAACGGCTTCCCCGCGCCCCAGGGCGGCTACTACTGCGGCGTCGGCGCCGACGAGATCTTCGGCCGCGAGATCGTCGAGAAGCACCTCGACAACTGCCTGGCCGCGGGCCTGCCGATCTCCGGCATCAACGCCGAGGTCATGCCCGGCCAGTGGGAGTTCCAGGTCGGCCCCGCCTCGGCCCTCGAGGTCTCCGACTCGCTGTGGCTCGCGCGCTGGCTGCTCTACCGCACCGCCGAGGAGTTCGACGTCTCGGCCACGATCGACCCCAAGCCCGCCAAGGGCGACTGGAACGGCGCCGGCTGCCACACCAACTTCTCCACCAAGGCCATGCGCGAGGACTACGAGCCCATCATCGCCGCCTGCGAAGCCCTCGGCGAGAAGGCCGAAGAGCACGTCGCCAACTACGGCGACGGCATCGCCGACCGCCTCACCGGCGCCCACGAAACCGCCCACTACACCCAGTTCTCCTACGGCGTCTCCAACCGCGGCGCCTCGATCCGCATCCCCTGGCAGGTCGAAAAGGACAAAAAGGGCTACCTCGAAGACCGCCGCCCCAACGCCAACATGGACCCCTACCTCGTAACCGGCCTCATCGTCGACACCGTCTGCGAAGCCCTCGAAAACAAGGGCCTCGTCTAACCCGAGCAAACAAGAAAGGGGCCGGAACCGCGAAAGCGGTCCCGGCCCTCGACTGTCACTCGACGGCGAACGCCATCGAACCCGAACGCTCGTAACTCCATTCGCACAGCACCTTCGCGCCTCCGGCTTCGAGCGTGGTCCGGCCCAGAACGCGGCGGCCGTACATGTCGTCGGCGAGCGAGCCGACCGTCACCGCCGGCTCGTCGCCGACCAGGCGCACCGACGTGACCAACGGCGTGGCCGAGATCCGCAGAAGCCGTTTCGCCTTGAGGGTGAACCGGAACCGACCTTCGCCAAGGCGCTTCCCGCGGAACCTGGCGTACACGTGCCGACCACCCTGCTCGATGAAGCAGAGCCGAGCCCGGCCCATGGATTCACCGATGACGACCACCTCCAGTTGGAGGGCTTCCCGACCGATCCGGGTCAGGGACGTGACCTCCGCGTATCGCCTGCGGCGCCGCGAACGCAGCTCCAGACGGCCGTCCACCTTCTGCGGCAGCAGGTCGGAGGCGGAGACAGGCGCGGCACCCAAGAGACCTGCGCCCGAGATGTGGTCGATCGCGTACTCGGATGGACTCAGGACCTCCCAATCCTCCATCCTCGCCTCACGGGCCAGCATCGTCCGGTCCACGAGATAGCGGTCGAATCCCCCGCCCCCGGATTCCGGTTCCGGCTCGAACTCCTCCCCCGTGGACTTCGACCGCAGTACCAGCGGAGGGCGGTCCGCGCCGTGAACGGTGATCGCGGCCGACTCGGTGTCCGTTCGCTCGACGGTGATCATCAGTTCGTCCCCGGCGTGGCGGCCCGGTGCACTGAATCTGGGGCCTCCCCGTTCGGCCACAAGCGAATCGAGGAGTTCGGCCAAGCGACGCGCCACCTCGTCACAGCGGTACCGCTCGGCGGTGACCGCCGCCTGGGTACCGATCGACGCTCGCAGCGCCCCATCGGACATCAGCGTCCGCATCCCATCGGCGATCGAGCCCGCGTCGGGACGCACCAGGAGACCGTCCACTCCGGAGGTGATGATCTCACCCGGTCCCGAGGGCACGTCGGTCACGACCATGGGGACGCCCATCCGCATCGCCTCGACGATGCTGATCCCGAAGGACTCGACACGCGACGACGAGACGCCCACATCGGCCTTGGCCCATTCGGCGAAGGAGGGGACGGTACGGCCGGGAACGGCGATCCGTTCGCCGAGGCCGTGCCGGTCCACCAGCTCTCGCAGCCGATTCCCTTCCGGCCCTCGCCCGAAGATCCGCAAGCGCCACTCGGGGAAGTCCCCGGCGAGCATCGCGAACGCCTCGATGAGGAGGTCGAACTGCTTGATGGGAGCGAGCCTGCCCACGGCGACGACGAGCCTCCCGCCGTCGGGGGACGGTTCGGCAAGGGTGTTCTCGATCGCGTTGGGCAGGACATGGATCTTGTCCGCCAGGGAGGGCTCGGCCTCGATCAGGCCGCTGCGGGCGTGGTCGGTGAGGACCTGGACGGCATCGACCGCTCGGTAGGCGCCTCGCATCTGATCGCGCAGCTTCGGGTTGTGGCTGGCGGGATCCTCATGGATCTGAACGACCGTCGCGACGCGTTCGGGCGCGAACGCCGCGAGGCAGGACGCCAGACCGGTGCGGGTCGAGACGATCACATCGGTCTCGATGTCGCGCAGCGCCTTCGCGATCTCACCCTCGACATAGAGGTTGAAGCGCTTATAGAGCTCTTCGTTTCGCGGATAGACCTGGGCCGCGCGGTCCCAGTCCGGTCCGAACCGCTCCGCGCTCCCCGCCTTCGCCCCCGTCATCGCGGCGTCGACGAGGGTCCGCAACCGCACCGACTTCGGAAAATGCAGGTCGGACTGCGTCGGGCTGCTGAACACCGAGATGATCTCGACGTCGTCACCGCGGCGGAGCAGGCCCTCCACCAGAGCGAGCGTCGCTCTGGCAGTGCCTCCTAGGCCGTTCAACTCGGTCATCAGGAAGGTCACGCGCATCGTCGTCCTCCGTTCGGGCAACGGTCGATCAGGCCAGGTCCGAGTCGAGATCGTCCTCGTCGGCCGGGCGCGCCCCAACGAGCTGCTCGAACCGGCGAGAGGTCAGGCGCCGCTCATGCTCGACGGTGGCGAGGACACGACGCAGCAGCACCTCGACCTGCTCCGGCTCCGCAGCCGCGGCCGCGCCGGCAGTGTCCTGAACACCGCGCCACTGCTCGCGCGCCGACGCGTCGTGCCGGTTGACTCGATTGAGCACGCGGAACAGGACCGCCAAGACCAGCAGGTTGGCGAAGGCCAGGCCTCCCCAGAGCGCGATCTCGCTACCGAGGATCCCGCCGACGAGCGCGGCGACCTCCACCATCGCGACGAGGACGAGGGCCTTGGCCTGCCTACGGGTCAGGAACTGCTTGAGGCGTCGCACCATCAGGGTCTCTCAGACTTTCTCGGGTTCGGTCGGGGTCGGCAGATCATGCTCGGCTCTTCAGCAGGCGCGAGCCGATCAGCCGTTGGTACCACTCGTAGCTGAAGTGCTCACGGACGTGGTCTTGGCCCCTACGGCTTTGGGTGAGGAAGACACCGAGATCGGACCGGTACTTGTCGATGAGGTTGCGGACCTCGTCGGGCCTGCAGTACAGGGCGCCCTCGCCGAAGGTGGAGCGGAACACCTCAGGGAGGATGACCACGCAGCCCGAGGCCATCGCCTCCAGGATCGCGCGGCCGAACGCCTCGATGCGGATCTCGTTGGGGAAATACACCCAGAAGTCGAGCTGGAACAGGAAATCCTTGACGTCCGTCTCGTCGTAGCCGTAGGCGATCCAGTTGTACGGCAGCCGTCCGCCGAGTACTTCGGCGGGAGTCGAGGCGCCGCCCATGTTGCGGAAATCGTAGGCGGGGTCGTCGGGGTATATCTGGAGGAGCGTGTCCGCGTCCGAAGGCCACTTGGTGATGTGGTCGCGGGAGTGGCGGCCGAGGACGGGCCGATCGGAGCGGAAGTCGTCGCGACGGATCAGCCAGTCGGTCGGTTCGAGGATGCCCGGCAGGTCGAAGTCCTCGAGGCTGCGCGGAGGGACCGGTGCCTCCAGCAGCGCCTGGCGGGCCTGCGGCCCCTGCGGGACCCAACTGGGTTCGACCCCGAACCAGTGCCTGGCGTTGGCCTCGCAGTCATGGACGAAGTAGCGCAGGTCGCTGCCGTCGGCCTCGCAAGGAGGCTGATTCGCGTGGATCAGCACCCGCCCGACCTTGCAGGCGAACTTCGCGGTGCGGTCGAACTGAAGCACAAGGGGGTAGCGGATGACCAGGGTGTCGACGTCCACCGGGTCGGAGGGGACGAGCAGGTCGACTTCGCCGGCGTCGACGAGCCGCTGCACCGGGCCGCACACGGCCCTGGTCAGCGGTGCCATCATCCGCACTGATTCGAGGTTCATGACCCCGACCCTGAGTCCGATGCGCCGAGCGGCCGCGATCTCCTCCAGCATGGACTTGGCGGGCCCGCCGTAGGGGCGCCAGTCACTGGCGAACACCAGATCGTAGCGATGCCCGGCACCGGCGCCCGGACGCTGCGACAACGGCAGCGCAAAGGGGCGGTCGGCTGGTTCGAATGGCAGGTACGGGACCGTTCCGGCTTCGGTGCAGCGGCGGTGCCAGCGGGTGAATCCGGAGCTGTAGGCGGTGAACCAGGGCGACTCCGCGCCCTCTTCGATCTCCAGGTGGGGCACGAGCTCGCGTTCGTCGGGCGTGAGTGCCAAGAGGGGGCCGCGCGCGGTGCTGACCGAGCCCTTCCCGAACGCCTCGCGAATCCGCTTGGCGTACTCCTCGATCGCCTCGGGCCCGACGGTGTCGAAGTAACCGAGGCGGTCGACCACCTCGCGCTTGAGGAACAGGCTCTTGGAGAGGATCTCGGGTCCGGCGACGCCGAAGGGGCCGAGGCGCAGGTTCGCGTCCGCCCTCAGCCGTGCGGTCCGGCAGGCGACGACGGCGCTCCTGCGTTTGCGCACGCGGCGAAGTTGCACCTCGACGAGCTGCGGCACGCACCAGTCGCCGGGGGCCAGCACGAGCAGGTACTCGGCGGAGGCGGCGCGGATGCCGTGGTTGACCAGGGTCCCGGTGTTCGCTCCGTCGACCTGGATGACGCGTGCGCCTTCGATGCCGTCGACGACTGCGGCGGCCTCGGGACCGAGCGGGCCGGAGGTGACCACGAGCAATTCGATCTCGGAGTGGTTCTGACGCGCCACCGAACGCAGGCCCCGCATCGGGTTCTCGCCGTCGACGGGCAGGACGATGCTCACGAGGTGGGCGGAGTTCGAGACCCTGTCAGTGACGGCCTCCAACCGGTCCAATGCCGGCCCGTCGCCGGGGCTGAGAGCGCAATCGGCGTTGAGCAGGCGGCCCAGTGCCCGGAGCCAGGATCGCCGGGGCGGTCCCGGCCGGTGCAGGCGGTTGCATTCGAGCATCGCGGTGACCGAAGCGTGCGCGGGCGGGTGGGATCGCGGCAGGCCGCCTCGGCCCGGCGTCAACTCCGCACGCAAATGCAGGTAGAGCGCTCTGTGGCGCGAGTCGAGTTCGACACCGGGCCGGGAGAGCAGGAACTCGTAAAGGCGCAGGGCGAGCGCCGGGTCCCCGGGTTCGAACCGCTGGATCGCGATCACCCGGGCGAGCTCTGCCAGGTACCAGTGGTCGACGACGTGCCCGGTCGTGCCGAGCACCCCCGCGTCGAGAGCAGCGAGAAGCCCGGCGAAGTCGGTTTGCGCCGACACCGCCCGCGCTGCGAGCAGATCCCGCATGTCGGACGAACCCAGGCGGATGGCCGTCTCCCCCATCGAACGCGGATTGCGCCGCATGGAGATGGCGACGTGGTCTTCGAGGAATTGCGTCTTCAGTTCGGCGGGGACGGAATCCATGGTGGTCAAATCCGGTTTCGGAGAGCGGAGGGACCGCCCGGACGAGACGGCGGCGACTCGAGGTGGCAGACGGTGCATGAATGCTAGCAACTCGAACCAAGCCGATCATGCAGCGTTCGCGCCCCAGTGCCCCAGACGACTGGATCACCGGTGCACCTGCGTGAAGGCGATCGTCCAGTAGCATGAACTCCAGGGAACGCTGAGGTGAGCGGGACTGTCGTGCTCACCGACCGCAGTCGTCCGGTGCGGGTCGGCGGCCCCGACCGCCCGGTGCACGGCACGGATCCACCACTCCGTCTCAACGCCGCGGCCCACGCTCCCTCTCCCGAGCACCTGAACCCGTGAAGGCCCCAATGACTTCCGTTGAACCCGCCGCGGCGACGCCGCTGCTGAGCGTCGTCGTCCCCGTCTACAACGTGGAGGAGTACCTCGACGAGTGCCTGCGTTCGGTGGCCGAGCAGACGCTCGCCGATCTCGAGGTCGTCATGATCGACGATGGCTCGACCGACTCGAGTGCGGCCGTCGCGGCCGCTTGGGTGGAGCGGGACGGCCGGTTCAGCCTCGTCAGGCAGGACAACGTCGGGCAGGGCGGGGCCCGGAACCGAGGCGCCGCGCTCGCGAAGGGCGCCTACCTGACCTTCCTCGACAGCGACGACATCGTTCTTCCCGACGCCTACCTGCGCATGGTGGAGACGTTGGAGGCCACCGGCTCGGACTTCGCGGTGGGCGGGCTCGAACGCTACGACGGCTCGCGGCACTGGGCGGTGCCCAAGTACGCCGCGACGGTCGCAAGCGGGGCCAGACGCACCCACATCACGCTCGAACCGGAGCTCCTGCACGACACCGTGGTGCCGAACAAGGTGTGGCGCACGTCGTTCTGGCGAGAGAACGGCATCGAGTTTCCCGAGAGCAGCTACTACGAGGACATCGCGACACTCCTGGACGCCCATCTCCGCGCGGAGCACGTCGACCTGGTGCCCGAACCGGTGTTCTACTGGCGCCTGCGCGAAACCGGCACCTCGATCACCCAGAACCTGGCCTCGGACGTCCGCAAGTTCACCGATCGGATCGCGGCCGTCAGACGGAACCTCGACCTGTTCGAGCGGCACGGCGCGCAGGAGCTGCACGCCGCGTACGGCGATCTGATCCTGCGATTCGACCTGCGGTACTACGTCGATCTGTACGACCGGCTCGATGAGGACTACCGGTCCTGCGTGCGGGAGACCGTACGCGAGTTCTTCGAACCAGACCCCGAAGCGGCGTTCCGTGCAGTGGAGCTGTTCGACCGGGTCAAGTACAAGTTGCTGCTCGACGGGGACACCGAAGCGCTCCTCACCTACCTTGCGCTGTGGCGCAGCGGCGGACTGTCCAGGCTTCCGGTGGAGGTCGTCGGCGACCACGTCCTGGTCGACTTCGCGTCCGCGTTGGGACGCGAGGTGGGTCTGCCTCCTGCGCTGCTGGACTACACCGAGAAGCTCCAACTCGTCGCCGCCGTCGGCGACGTGCGGATCTTCGGCGGCGAGGTCCTCATCGACGGATCCGCCTACGTGGGGCGACTCACCGGGGTGGACCGCTCCGAGGATCTCATCGAGGTGTGGCTGGAGAACGGCGACACCAGGATCCCCGCCGAGGTCAGGCGGCGCATCGATCCGGCGGTGGCAGCTCGCGCGGGCGTCGGCGTCGACGGGGCCGAGCACACGGCCTTCACCGCCGCAATCCCGATCGAGCGGCTCGCCGAGAACAGCCGCAAGAACGTCACGTGGAAGGTCAACGCGGCCTCCACGTGTCTGGGCCGCACCGTCACGGGCCCGCTCTCACCGGCGATTCCCGGCCCAGCGCAGCGGCCGGTCATGGCCGAGATCGAGGCGGGCCGTTGGGTCCGGGCGAGCTGGATCGACAACCGGACACTGGCCGTGAGGGTTCGCGAGGAGCCCGCCGTGTGCACGAGCGCCTCGGTCGACGGCGAATGGCTCGACCTGCGGTTCCGACTCGCCCCCGGGTTCACCGGCGAGGCCTGTCTGTCGCTTGGGGACGCGGCCGTCACCGCGCCGATCCGGCCCCTTCCGCTGCGCCGCCGGCAAGGGGTGGCGCGGCTGCCGGTCGCCTCGCTTCGCGAGGCCTCGAACGCGGCCGATCCCGCAGAGGAGCACGTCTGGCAGGTTCGGACCGTCGACTCCGGCAGCCGGTCGAAGTTCCAGGTGAGCGCGGCTCCCGGATTCACCTTCGAACGGCGGTCGGCCGGTGACCGCGAATGGTTCGCCCGCCGCACCCGCTCCGGAGTCCTTCGGGTCCACGACCGGCCCGCGAAGCCGGTGCTGAAGTCGTGGAAATGGTCCGAAGGCGCACGTCTGACGCTGGATCTCGACCACCCCCTTCCAAGCGGTGTCGAGAGTGTGGTCGTCCAATCGTCCTCCCGCTCGGAGGCGTACGCGTTCCCCGCCGCTTCCCGACGCGGCGGGGTGCGAGCGGTGCTCGACCTCGGCGCGATCAGCGACTCGGTGGACACCAGGCCGCTCCGGTCGGGAACCTGGCTGCTCAAAACTCGCTCGAACACCGGAGAGGACCTCGAAGTCGGCGTGGCGGGCGACCCCGGCGGGTCACTGCCGGACCGCCATCTGCACAACAGTCGTGAATTCGCGATCGCCGACCGGAACCTCCACCAGGCCGTGATCAACGTCGGATCGGAGCTGCGCGGAGACGAGGTCGGCAAGTCGAACCAGCACCGCCTCCAGACCGTTCACTACCCGAGCGCGAAGACCGGTCTGCGGGACGCGGTGCTCTACGAGGCTTATCTGGGCAGGCAGTTCGCCGACAGCCCGCGGGCCATCTTCGAAGAGCTGGTCTCCCGCGGGTCGCACCTGGAGCACCTCGTGGTCTCCACGGACCAGCAGGTCCCGATTCCCGAGGGCGCCCGGCGCATAGCCGAAGGCAGTCGGGAGTACTTCGAGGCGATGGCCCAGTGCAAGTACATCGTCGCGAGCACCTTCCGCCCGTCCTGGTTCAAGCGCGCCGAAGGGCAGGTGGTGGTCCAGACCTGGCACGGCACGCCGCTCAAGCGCATCGGGCTCGACGTCGACCTCGCGAAATACTCTGACCCCGCCTACCACCTGCGCATTCCCGCCATGGCCGCCGAGTGGGACTACGTGGTCTCGGCCAGCTCGTACACCTCGCCGATCATGCGCTCGGCCTTCGCCTTCGAAGGGGCCCTGCTGGAGACCGGGCTGCCGCGCAACGACCGCTTCTTCGGCGGCGCGAGCGAGTCGATCAACGCGGAGGTCCGCCGGCGCTTGGGCATTCCCGCGGACCGCAAGGTGGTGCTCTACGCCCCGACCTGGCGTGACAACCGCTCCGGCCCCCGGCGGCCGTTCCACCTCGAGATCGGCCTCGATCTCGAGGCCATGGCGACCGAGCTCGGCGAGGATTACGCGATCGTATTCCGCAAGCATCCGATGCTCGTCGACCAGCTCCCGGCCGAGCTCCGCGAGTTCGTCGTCGACGCCTCCGACTACCCGGATGTCCAGGACCTACTGGTGGCCACCGACATCCTGGTCACCGACTACTCGTCGCTGATGTTCGACTTCGCGAACACCGGGCGTCCGATGCTGTTCTACACCTACGACCTCGACCACTACCGCGATGAGAGCAACGGTTTCTACTTCGACTTCGAGGACGAGGCCCCCGGGCCTCTGATCCGCAGCGCCGACGACCTGTTCAAGGCCGTCCAGACGATCGACGAAGTGTCCGCGGCGCATCGTGAGCGGTACGAGCGGTTCCGGTCCCGATTCTGCACCTGGGACGACGGCGGGGCGACTGCGCGCGTAGTCGACGAGGTCTTCGGCCGCCCCTGACCCCAGGACATCCCCCAGCCACTTCTGCGAGGAAATCGACATGAACTCCGACACCACGCCCTCGGTTCACCCCGACCCACTGTGCCGCAACGACTACGGTGCCCTGGAACCGGTCGAGCTCGGTCAGTGGACACCCGAGCTGGGCGTCTCTGTCGTGGTGCCCGCCTTTGGAAACCAGAGGACGCTCGACCTGTGCCTGGCCGGTCTGGCGGCGCAGAGCTACCCGGCCGAGCTCGTCGAAGTCATCGTCGTCGACGACGGCTCGGCGCCGCCGTTGCAGCTGCCTGAGACCGCCCCCGAGTCCACACGCGTGGTCGCCAACCCCGGACCCGACTTCGGGATCGCCGCCGCCGTCGACACGGGTGTTCGAGCAGCCGCCCACTCGTTCGTGCTGCGCATCGATTCCGACGTCATTCCCGATCGCCTGCACGTGGAAGCCCACATGCGGTGGCACCATCAAGTCGAGTACGCCGTGGTGATCGGCAAGGTCGCCGTCGTCGACCGAGTTCCCGACCTCGAACCCGCCGCCGTGCTCAAGGCCGTCGCCGACGGCAACGGGTGGGACCTCTTCGAGGGCATCGACGTCGATCGGGAATGGCGCGCGAAGCTCATCGACAAGTACGACCAGCTCAAGGCGCTCGACAGCCGCGCGTACGTCGTCGCCAACGGGGCCTCGGTCTCCTTCAACCGCGCCATGTACACGGCAGTCGGCGGTCTCGACCGGACGATGGCGCTCGGTGAGGACACCGAACTCGCCTACCGCCTCGCCCAAGGCGGTGCGGTGTTCATCCCTGAGCGCCATGCCGAGTGCTGGCACCTGGGCGTCCCGCAGATGCACTCGCGGGCGGACGAGGGCCGACGTTATCGCGAACCCGCCTTCGCCGACCGAATCCCACTGATGCGCAAGCTGCGCGACCAGCCCGGCGGCTCCTGGGAGGTCCCGCTCGTCGAGGTCACGGTCACGGTCGGCGAGGCTCGATACGAGCAGGTCCGCGACACGGTCCGTTCAGTGCTGGGCGGCACGCTGACGGACGTGCGGGTCAGCCTCGTCGGCCCGTGGGAGAGCCTCGCGGTGTCGACACGGGCTCCGCTCGACGACGACCGGTTGGAGCTTCGTCTCATCAGCAGGGCCTTCGCGGCCGACGCCCGAGTCCGGTACGTCCAGGAGGCCCCGGACACCCCCGCTCCCGCCCCGTTCGGTCTCAGCCTGCCCCCCGGTGTCGTCTGCGACCGCGACGCGCTGCGCGGCTTGATCGCGCTCGCCGACGACCGGCGCGCGGGCCGCGTCAACCTCGCGCTCTCCGATCACGAGGGGCTGGCCGTGGCAGTCCTCGACCGCACCGCCGCGTTGGCGCGGGCGATGCGCTTCGCCGAGGACGGCGCGGATCTCGACTCGGTGGTGCACGCCGTCTGGGGGGTCCTCTGGGAGAACGGCGACGACTGGTTCGGCGACGATCTGGCCGCTTTGGCGGCCTCTCCGCGCTCGATGTCCCTCGCCTCCGAGAACGAGCGGCTGCGCAGAGAGCGCAGCCGCCAGCGCGCGAGGATCGGGGAACTCGAGACTCTGGCAGAGGAGGCGCGTCGCTCCGCGGCGGACTGGGAAGTGTCCGCGGGCCGTTGGGAGCGGGCGGCCGGGACCTGGCAGCTCAAGGCGGCGGCACTCACGTCGCCGAGTCCCCGGCGCAGGGGTCTGCGGAGCTGGATCTCGCGCTCGCTGCGGGGTCGGCGTTGACCTCGGCACGGGTCGGCGAGGGCATCTGATATGGACGTATCCTGTTACCATCTGCTCTGTCGCCCCCACGATACGATTCCGTCTCGACCTTTCGAGGAGCCCCGGTGAAGAAGACGACGTCCCTGCTCTGTGCCGTCGCCGCCTTGATGGCATTCTCGGCCTGCCAAGGCGAGCAGCCGAGCGGCGACGAGGAGACTCCCGGCACGGCCACCGAGTCCCCGGCCGGTCCTCAGTACGATCCGGCCGCGCTGTTGAGCGTCTCCTTCACGCCTCCGGCCGAGGTGGTCGAGAACGCCGAGGTGCCGTTCACTTCGCTGTTGCCGTATGAGACCTACGAGACCAGCAGCTATGACATCGACCTGCCGGACATCGGGGCCGAGAACCGGATCTTCGTGACGCAGTACCTGCTGCCCGCCGACGGGGACTACAGCGAGTACGACGCGCAGCTCGCCGTGGTCCGCGAGTACGACGCGCTGGTGGTGAACACCGCCGATGAGGACAGCCACGACCCGGCGCTGGTGGCGGGGAACTCCGCCGTGTGGCGCTTCACGATCATCGAGAACGGCGAATCGAAGACCTACCAGCAGAACTACTTCGTGTTCGTCGAGAACCACCTGGTCCAGATCACGTGCCAGTGGACGAACCGGCGCGACTTCGTGCGCCCGGCCTGCGCCGAGTTCCAGCAGACGCTCGCGATCCAGCAGTGACCGGCCTGGCGCCGCCGAAGCGGCGGCGCTAGAGCTGCGGCAGTTCCGCGGCGACCAGGTCCGTGAGGGATCTGACGTACGGGGTCGTCAGGTGGTTGGTGTCCCGGTAGACGAGGATGTCGTCCACCACCACCGGGCACACGCCTTCGTAGCACAGCCAGCCCGCGGGGTCGATGACCGTGACACCGAGCTCGTTCTGGAGTTCGATCGTGTCCGCGCGCCGGTCGGAGCGCCGGATGCCGTCGCCCTCGTCGATGTGGCAGGCGGACACGTCGTCACGGTTCAAGTCGACGCAGGTGGGCACTTCCTCATCGGCCCAAGGCGTGTCGGCGAAGGCCACCATCGCGCCGGCGGCACCGCCCACCCGCTCGATCGTGTCCTGCCACCCCTGGAGCCAGGGCGGACCGGTCTCGTTGCGGTCGACGCCGGTGAGGCTGGTGGTCTCGGAACTGCCGAAGACGACGAGGTCGGGCTGGACCTCGTCGATCTCGTCGAAGACGTTCGCGCGCGCCTGCGCGCACTCGGTGTACTCGGTGGCGGCCTGCGTGCTGTCGATGGCCACCGACACCGGGGTGCAGGAGCTCTTGGTCCTGGTGACGAGCTTCCAGCCCTGACGGTCGGCAATGGGTTCCAGCGCGGGAAACCACTGGGCCGCATGTGAATCACCGACGAGGTAGATGACGATGTCCGAAGAGGTGTCGCCGAACTCGCATCCTTCGGGCCACTGGGTCCGCTCGACGTCCAGATGGCAGGAGTCGTCCCCGCCGTCGTAGATGACCGGCAGGTCTTCGCGAGCGGATTCGACCGAGGGCACCAGGTTCTCGGGCACCTTCTGGGTCTCGATCGCCGCCGCGAGCCTGGCCTCGATCTCGGACAGGTCCTCGACCTCTTCGATCGCGTCGAGGTCGACCGGTTTCTGGTCTTCTTCGGTGATCTTGGGGAAGCCCAGGGTGAAGGTGAGGATGACGGCGATGGCCAGGACTGAGCTGAGGACGCCTGTGGCGAGGCCTGCTATGTGGGTGTTCTTGATGGACTTGGCGCGGCGGATGGGTTCTTCGATGTAGAGGAAGGACATCTGGGCCACGGCGAAGGTGCCGATGATGAGGCAGGTGTTGAGTACGAGGGAGGGCTCGGCGCCGATGGCGAGGGGGATGAGGATGAGGATCGGCCAGTGCCAGAGGTAGAGGCTGTAGGAGATCTTGCCGACGAACTGGAACTGCTTGGTGTGCAGCAGTGAGGACACGGGGTTGGTGCCCGGGCCGGAGCCGGCGATGATGACGAGCATCGTGCCCAGGACCGGGAGCATCGCCGTGTAGCCGGGGAAGGGCGTGGACTCGTCGAAGAGGTATCCGGCGGCGAGGATTCCGGCGAGGCCGACGATGCCGAGCACCCAGGCGAGGGCCTTCGGGGTCTTCTTCCAGGTCGGCAGGGTCAAGGCCAGGAGCGCTCCGGCGGCCAGCTCCCAGACGCGGGTGTGGGCCGCGTAGTAGGCGGTGGGCTGGGACTGCTGGGTGACGAGCACCGAGAGGAACAGCGAGATCGCGAAGATCGCGGCGCAGGCGCCGACCGCGGCGTTGACCAGCGAGCGAGGCTTGCGCTTGGCGAGGATGAGCAGGCCGATGAGCAGCAGCGGCCACACCACGTAGAACTGCTCTTCGACCGCCAGCGACCAGTACTGCTGGAACGGCGAGGGCATCTGGTCGGCGTTGAGGTATTCGGTCTCTTCGGCGATGAACCGGTAGTTGACGATGTAGACGATGACGGTGAACGCGTCCTGCATCGCCGATTCGATGCGGGTCACCGGGAGCCACAGCCACGCGCCGACGACCGTCGCGATCGTGACCACCGTGGCCGCGGGGAGGATGCGGCGGGCGCGGCGGGCGTAGAAGCCCATGAGGGAGATCTTCCCGGTGTCGAAGACCTCTTTGACGAGGAGCGACGTGATCAGGAAGCCCGAGAGGACGAAGAAGACGTCGACGCCGACGTAGCCGCCTGAGGCGAAGGTGAAGCCCGCGTGGGAGAGGAGGACCAGGACGACCGCGATGGCGCGCAGGCCCTGGATGTCGGGGCGGAAGCCGAGGCCTTCCCAGGTGGTGGGGCGGCGGAGCGGGGCGGGGGTGGGGTGGGGGCGGGGGGCCGAGGCGGTGGGGGCCGTAGGGGGCGGGGGCGGCGGGGGCTGGAAGGCGGGGCGGGCCGGGTAAGGGCTGGGGGCGGTGCGCGGGGGGAGGACCGTGCGGGCGGCCGAGCCGGGGACCGTGGTGGGCAGGTGCAGGGTTTCCTCGTTGATCGCCGCCGTCGCCGGGTTGGGGGGGTTGGGTGGCTGGGGCGAGGTCATCGTGCAACAGTCTCCGTCTAAGGGTGAGGGTCGGGCCTCATGGTAAGCGCGCGTTAGCGGCCGGAGGGCCGCGGTGGTGGTGCGGGCGGGCCGCGTCATTCATCGTACCGAGCATTCGCGCGCGGGACCGTCCACGATAGGGGCCCGAGCGCGAGGGCGGCCCCGGCCGGGGGCCGGGGCCGCGTTCGTCAGAGCGCTTTGAGGACGCGCGGTTCGAGGCGGTAGAAGATCCAGCGGCCGAAGAACAGCAGGAACGCCGAGATGCCGACGGCGCAGCCGAGCTGGTACCAGGTGGGCGCGAACTCGGGGATGAACACCGCGCGGTGCATGTTGAAGATGCCGATGAGCGGGTTGGTCGAGTAGAGGTCGAACAGCACCGGGTGGTTCTGGAGCGCCTCCTCGACCTTGGTGATCGGGTAGATGATCGCCGATGCGTAGAACAGCAGCCGCATGAACAGCCCCAGGAACCGCTGCACGTCCTTGAACAGGACGTTCGCGGCCGAGAGGATGAACACCAGGCCCGTCAGCAGCATCGCCTGGACCAGGATCGCCGGGATCAGCCACAGCAGGTTGATCCCGAACGTGCCGCCGAAGATGAGCGCGACGATGATGAGGATCGGGAAGCCCACCACGTACTCGGCGAAGCGCGCGAACACCTTCGAGACCGGGAAGACCTCGCGTGGGACCTTCATCACGGTGATGAGGCTCGACTGCCCGCCGAGGGACTTCGCGCCCTCGTTGACCGCCGAGCTGAACCACTGGTACGCGAAGATGCCCGAGACGATGAACAGGGCGTACCCGACGTTCTCGGCCCCTTCGGGCATCCCCGTGTCGCGCTGGAACAGCACCCCGAACACGAACCAGTAGATCAACGCGAGGCTGAGCGGCTCGATGAGCGACCACAGGTAGCCCATGACCGTGGCCTGGTACTTGACGGCCAGGTCGCGGCGCACCAGCACCGACAGCGAGTACCGGTGGCGCAGCAGCGCGGTGAAACCGGTCGTCAGCGGGAACTTCCGCGTCAGCGGCTTGACCTCGGCCTCGCGGCCCGGCTCGGGCTTCTCCTTGATCGGCCCCTCGTCGCTGCGCGCGGAGTCGAGGAACGCGGGCAGTTCGGCCGTGTCGTCGAGGTTGCGGCGGATCGGGGACGCGCCGGCCATCGGCATGTCGCGGCCCGGTTCGACGCGGGTCGCGTACGGGGCCTGCGGGACCTGGCCGGGAGCGTGCGGCGGCTGCCCGGCGGCCTGGAGCGGCTGGCCCGGGGCCCCGACCGGCTGGCCGACCGCCTGAGGCGGCCCGGCCGGGTAGCCCGGAGGCGTGGGGTTGGACGGCGGCGCCGAGGGGACGGGAGGAGCCGCTTGCGGCGGCTGGCCCGGAGCCTGCGGGGGCTGGCCGTAGGGCTGGCCCGGGTGGCCCGGAGGCGTCGGATTGGGCTGCGGGGCCGAGGGGACAGGAGGCGCCGACTGCGGCGACGGCGCGCCCGCCGGGCGCGGGGCCTGCGGCGGCTGCCCGTAAGGAGGCTGCGGTGCGCCGTAAGGCTGCTGGGGTCCCTGAGGCCCGCCGTACGGCTGCTGTCCCTGCGGCGGATACGGCTGCTGGGCGCCGTAGGGCTGGCCCTGCTGCTGCGCGGGACCGCCGTAGGCGTTCGGCTGCTGGCCCTGCGGCGCCGGATAGGACGGCGGGCCGTAGCCCTGCGGGGCCGAGGACGGGGATGGACTCGCGAACGCCGCCGAACCCGAGCTCATCGCGCCCTGCGGGTAGCCCGGCGGGGTGGCCGGGTTCGGCGGGGTCGAGTCGGAGGTGTCCGGGCTCCCCTCGTTGTTCCCGGCTGGGCCGGAGACGCCGTCGGGGTGCGGGCTAATCGAGCTCATGCATCATCTCCGTCAGGTGCCGCTCAAGCGCCACCGAGTCCAGTTCACGATGTTCGAGAATCGTATAACGGCCTGGGCGGGTCCTCGGAGCGTAGGCCACCGCTGCGGCCAGCTCCGCCAGGCTCAGCCCGAGCGCTTCGGCGGTGCGCGGCAGGCCGTGCCGCGCCATCGCCGCCGACAGCTCCCCGAACAGGGCCTCATCGCCCCGCAGCCACGTGCACACCAGCGCTCCCAGCGCGCCCTGCTCCCCATGGGAGGCCAGCCCCGGGTGGAGCACGTCGAGCGCGTGCGAGATCTCGTGGCAGCCGCCCGAGCACGGCCGGGACGAACCGGCCATGCTCGACGCGAGGCCGCCTTGGATCAGCGCGTCGGCGAGGGTCGCGAGGAAGTCGTCGTCACCGATCGTGCCCGGGTGGCGCAGGACCGCTTCGGCCCCGGTGCGGCTGATCGCCGCGGCCAGGCCGTCGACCGGTTCGCCGTTGACCTCGTGCGAGAGCCGCCAGTCGGCCACCGCCGAGAGGTTCGTCAAAGCGTCGCCCACACCCGAGCGCAGCTGCGCGGCCGGGGCCCCCCGGATGAAGTCGAGGTCGGCCAGCACCGCGAGCGGCGGGTGGACCCCGTAGGAGACCGAGACCCCTTCGCGCTCAAGGGAAGCCGTAGGGGACGCGAGGCCGTCGTGAGCCAGGCTCGTGGCGACCGCGACCATCGGGAGCCCCAGGTCGGTGGCCGCCCACTTCGCGGTGTCGAGCAGCTTCCCGCCGCCGATGCCGACCAAAGCGTCGACGCGGTGGTCGTCGCGAAGCCGCGAGGCGAGGTCGCGGGCGCTGGCGAGCGTGCCGGGCCTGACGGTGTGCACCGTGGCGCCGGGGAGGTGGTCGAGTTCGGCGGCGATGGTCTCGCCCAGGCCCGGCCCCAGGGCCACGGCCACGCGGCCGCCCGAGGAGATCCGGGAGTCGACGAGCAGTTCGGGGAGGCGCCCGAGGGCCCCGGCGGCCACCTCGACGGTGATCGGGGCCAGGACCGTGCGCGCGAAGGTGGGCACCTAGAGGCCCTTGGCGATCTCGCGCGCCGCGGCCCAGTCGGCGTGGTCGTCGACCTCGGTCCAGGCGACGGGCCCGGTCGAGACGGTGGCGACGCGGCCGGCCTCGGCGAGCAGCTGGTAGGCGTCCTCGTAGTAGAGGTTCGGGTCGCGCTCGAAGGTCGCTTCGAGGGCCTTGACGAGGTCCTCGGCGATTCCGGCGGGGATGAGGCTCACGCCGATGTACTCGCCGGCGCAGTCCTCGATTCGCTGGGCCTTGTGGATGCGCTCGACGCCGCCGGGGCCGATGCGGACCTTCATGGCCTCGTCGGTGAGCGTCTTGTGGTCGTCGAGGGCTAGGAGCAGCCGCGGGTCGGTCTCGGCCTGAGCCAGGAGCGAGCGTTCGACGCTGACCGGGTGCACGGTGTCGCCGTTGACCAGGACCGCGCCCTCGGACCAGTGCCCGCGGGCCGTCCACAGCGAGTAGGCGTTGTTCCAGTGCGGCTTGTCGTTGTCGATGAGTCCGACGGTGACGCCGTAGCGCTCCTCCAGGACCGGGGCGTGCTCCCGGATCGAAGCGGCGGCGTGCCCGACCGTGACGGCCAGGTCGGTGACGCCGACCTCGGCCAGGCCCCGGACGATCGTGTCGAGGATCGTCTCGCGCTCGGTGACGGGCAGGAGCGTCTTGGGCAGGGTGTCGGTGTCGGGGCGCAGGCGCTGCCCTTGGCCGGCGGCGAGGATGACGCCTCTCACGTGTGTCTGCCTTTCGCTCTGCGGCTGCGGTGCCCGGACGCGTGCGCCGCGGGCCCGCCCAGTTTACAAGCCGCGAAAGGGGGGAGGCCCCTGCCGAGGGTGCGCTTGCACACGTCGACTGGGGCCTCCAACTGGGAAGGGACGGTCAGTACACGAGACCTGACCGCACTCCCTTAAACGAGCCTCCGACTGTCCGGTTACGGCCGGATCGTCACTTTCGTGGGCTTACTTCGAGGCAACCGACTTGGCGAGGTTCTCCGACAGGGTGTCGAGGAACTCGTCGGTGGTCTGCCAGGCCTGCTCGCCGCCGACCAGGAGGGCGAGGTCCTTGGTCATCTTGCCGCCTTCGACGGTGTCGATGACGACCTTCTCCAGCTCGTTCGCGAAGCCGGTGACCTCGGGGGTGCCGTCGAGCTTGCCGCGGTGGGCCAGGCCCCGGGTCCAGGCGAAGATCGAGGCGATCGGGTTGGTCGAGGTCTTCTCGCCCCGCTGGTGGGCGCGGTAGTGGCGGGTCACGGTGCCGTGCGCGGCCTCGGCCTCCACGGTCTGGCCGTCGGGGGTCATCAGGACCGAGGTCATGAGGCCGAGCGAGCCGAAGCCCTGGGCCACGATGTCGGACTGGACGTCGCCGTCGTAGTTCTTGCAGGCCCAGACGTAGCCGCCGTCCCACTTCAGCGCCGCGGCGACCATGTCGTCGATGAGGCGGTGCTCGTAGGTCAGGCCCTTGGCCTCGAACTCGGCCTTGAACTCGTTGTCGAAGATCTCCTGGAACACGTCCTTGAACATGCCGTCGTAGGCCTTGAGGATGGTGTTCTTGGTGGACATGTACACCGGGTAGTTGCGCTGGAGGCCGTAGCGGAAGCTGGCCCGCGCGAAGTCCTCGATGGACTTGCGGAAGTTGTACATGCTGAGCGCGACGCCGCCGGCCTCGGGGTACTTGACGACCTCGAACTCGATCGGCTCGGTGCCGTCCTCGGGGGTGAACGTCACGGTCAGGGTGCCGGGGCGGTCGACCTTGAAGTCGGTGGCGCGGTACTGGTCACCGAAGGCGTGGCGGCCGATGACGATGGGCTTGGTCCAGCCCGGTACCAGGCGCGGGACGTTGCTCATGATGATCGGCTCGCGGAAGACCACGCCGCCGAGGATGTTGCGGATGGTCCCGTTCGGGGAGCGCCACATCTTCTTGAGGCCGAACTCCTCGACGCGGGCCTCGTCGGGGGTGATGGTGGCGCACTTGACGCCCACGTGGTGCTCGGCGATCGCGTTCGCGGCGTCCACGGTGACCTGGTCGTCGGTGGCGTCGCGGTGCTCGATGGAGAGGTCGTAGTAGTGCAGGTCCACGTCCAGGTAGGGGTGGATCAGCTCGTCCTTGATCTTGCTCCAGATGATGCGGGTCATCTCGTCGCCGTCGATCTCGACGACGGGGTTCGCGACCTTGATCTTGGCCATTGGTTTCGACACCTCTCCTTGCGCGCTCGCCGCGCATTCGCGTCTCGGGAGCGGACCGCTCCTAACAGTACGAGCGTACTGGCTTGGCACCGGGGTCCGTCGACCGGCCCGGGGAGTCGATGGTCACAGACGCCGCGAAAGGGCCACACTCGGAGGGGGAGCGAGGACTCCACCGAACGGCCCTATCGCCGCTCGTGGCGGCCCGGTATCGGACCGGCCGGTCCCGATGGCGGTTTCACCGCGTGGCCGACCGGCTACTTTCGAACAACGTGACCGGGATGAGACCTGGGGAAACACCACCTGAAGTTCAACGTAACGATTCCGTCTCAAGGCTGGCGTGCCTCGGGTCACGGCAGGTAAGTTCGTTAACTAGAAACAATCTTTCCAATTTGTTTCGGACTCGTCCCCCGGCCGCGACCCCAGGTCGCGCGGGAACGCAGCACGGCTTGCAGGCCGTGGACGGCAAGCGCACGGCGACACCGCGAACCGTGCCTCAGACCAACGCACGAAGGAGTGCCCCGAGGTGACCGCACCTACCGCACCCCCGCCGCGACCGAATGCGGCGGACGGTACGCCGCCCGCCGCGACCAGTCCGGCTCGGCAGCCCGCCCCCGGCCTCGCCCAGCGCATCTGGGCCTCCTACGCCTTCCGCCGCGTGCTCCAGTCCGTGTTCGTGATCTGGCTGGTTTCCACGATCACGTTCCTGCTCATGCACTTCATGCCCGGCGACCCCATCGAGATCATGGCCGGTCGCCTCAACTCCGCCGGCATGTCGCACCAGCAGGCGCTCGCGACCGCCGCGAACATCGTCAACTACGACCCGAACGCGAACATCGGGTCCCAGTACCTCGACTTCCTCAAGGGCCTGGTCACCCTCGACATGGGCAACTCGCTGACCAACCCCAGCAAGTCCGTGTTCGAGCACGTCATGACCTACCTGCCCTGGACGCTGTTCGCCGTCGGCGCCGGGATCGTGCTGGCCACGATCATCGGCCTCTCGGTCGGCATGGCCGCCGCCTACCGTCGCGGCTCGGCCTTCGACCACGCCGCGACCTCGGTCGCCTCGTTCCTCACCGGCGTCCCGAACTACATCCTCATCGCCGCCGTGGTCGTCATCGGCTACACCGTGCTGGGCATCCTGCCGTTCCTGGACATGCGAGGACGCATCACCGCAGGCGTAGAGCCAGGATTCAACTTCGTGTTCTTCGGGGACACGCTGTTCCACGCCACCCTGCCGATCATCGCCTTCGCGTTCACGGCCACCGGTTCCTTCCTGCTCAACATGAAGGCCGCCACCACCGAGGTCCTCACCGAGGACTACGTGACCGTGGCCCGCGCCCGCGGCCTCAAGCCCGGCCGCATCTCCCGCAGCTACGTCGGCCGCAACGCGATGCTCCCGGTCATCCCCCAGGTCGCCCTCCAGATGGGCACCCTGGTCGGCGGCTCGATCGTGATCGAGCAGATCCTCGACTACCCCGGCGTCGGCCAGATGCTCATCAGCGCGATCTCCGACCGCGACTACCCCGTCGTGCAGGCCGCGGTCATCATCCTCGCCACCTCGGTGGTCATCGCCAGCCTCATCGTGGACCTGGTCCTGGTCAAGATCGACCCCCGCATCAAGACCGAAGGGCAGGACGCCTGATGAACGCACCTGGGCAGAACGCCCCGCTGGAGACCGAGGGCCTCACCGCCCTGGAGAAGCACGAGGCGCAGGCCACCGAGGCCGAGCGCCGCGAGGTCGAGGCCGCGGTCCGCAAGGAGCGCAAGCAGTTCCGCGAGACCGTGCTGGGCCAGATCTGGACCGGGCTGACCCGCTCCCCCTCGGGCTTCGCCGGCACCTTGCTGGTGCTCCTGATCGTCGGGTTCTCCTTCATCGGCCCGCTCGTGATCGACCAGGACAACCCGGTCGACACCTCCAAGATCTGGACCGAGCCCTCTTCCGAGCACTGGCTCGGCACCGAGTACCAGGGCAAGGACACCTTCACGATCCTGGTGAACTCGGGGGCCGAACCGATCTGGGTCGGCACGCTGGCCGCGCTCATGGCCATCACCGTGGCCGTGACCCTCGGCTCGATCGCCGGTTACTTCCGCGGCCGGATCGACTCGATCCTGCTCCAGCTCACCGACGTCACCGTCACCATCCCGCAGTTCCTGCTCATGCTCGCGGTGGTCGCGTTCTTCGAGAACATCCCGCCCTGGGGCGTGGCGATCGTGGTCGGCTCGACCATGTGGGCCTTCCTGTTCCGCTCCATCCGAGCGCAGGTCATGTCGCTGAAGGAACGCGAGTTCGTCGAGGCCGCGCGGCTCCAGAACCTCGGGACGCCGCGGATCGTGTTCCGCGAGATCCTGCCGAACATGGCCGGGTTCATCTTCGTCAACTTCGTGATCTCGGTGAACCAGGCGATCTACGCTATCGTCGGCCTCTTCGTCCTGGGCCTCATGCCCTCCGGCACGCCGAACTGGGGTCTGATGATCCACAACTCGTGGAGCCAGAACTTCTACCTCAACCCCATCACGATGCCGTACGTGCTCACCCCGCTGATCATGATCGTGCTCTTCACGGTCGGCCTGGTGACGATGGGCCGCGGCCTCGACCAGGCACTCAACCCGCGCCTCCGGGAAAGGTGAGAACATGACCGATCCGATTCTCAGCGTCCGCGACCTCGCGATCAGCTACCGCACCGGCAGGAAGGAGTCGGTGAACGCCGTCAGCGGCATCGACCTCGACCTGTACGAGGGCCAGTCGCTGGCCCTGGTCGGCGAGTCCGGCTGCGGCAAGACCACCCTCGGTCTGGGCCTACTCCGCCTGCTGCCGAACCTCGGCGAGATCACCTCCGGTTCCCTGACCTACCGGCTCAAGGACGGCTCCCGGGCCGACCTGCTCAAGATGAAGAAGGAGCAGCTGCGCCGGTTCCGCTGGAACGAGGCCGCCATGGTCTTCCAGGGCGCGATGAACGCGTTCAACCCGGTCGTGCGCATCATCGACCACTTCGCCGACACCCTGCGCGACCACGCCGGCGACAAGCGCTGGACCAAGGCCGCCGTCGAGAAGCGGGCCGGGGAGCTGTTGGAGACCGTGCGGCTCGACCCCGACCGCGTGCTCCAGTCCTACCCGCACGAGCTGTCGGGCGGCATGAAGCAGCGCGCGCTCATCGCCCTGGCGATCGCCCTGGACCCGCAGGTGCTGGTCCTCGACGAGCCGACCACGGCCCTCGACCTGCTCACGCAGCGCTCGATCGTGCAGCAGCTCCATGAACTGCGCAAGAAGTTCGGCTTCACGATGGTGTTCATCACCCACGACCTCGGCCTCGCCGCCGAGCTCGCCGACCGCGTGGCCACCATGTACGCCGGGCGCATCATCGAGACCGGTTCCTCGCGCGACATCTTCTATTCCCCGAGGCACCCCTACACCGCCGGGCTCATCAACGCGGTCATGCCCGTCAAGGGCGACCGCCCCGCGCTGGAGTCCATCCCGGGCTTCCCGCCGAGCCTCAAGGCCATGCCCGCCGGGTGCGCGTTCCACCCCCGCTGCGTCCTGGCCACCGAAGGCTGCCGCGGCGACCGCATCCCGCTCGAAATCCTCACCGAGCGCCCCACGGGCATGTCCCACGCGGCCGCCTGCATCCACCACGACCAGTGCCGCAACGAGTTCAAGCGCAACGTGCAGAAGGAGACCAGCAATGTCTGACGCCCCGCTGCTGAAGCTCTCGGGCCTGGAGCAGGTCTTCGACACCAAACGGGGCCCCGTCCCCGCCGTCGGCGGCGTGGACCTGGAAGTCAAGCCCGGCAAGGTCCTGTGCCTGGTCGGCGAGTCCGGCTGCGGCAAGACCACCACCGCGCGCGCCGCGGCCGGCCTGACCCGCCCCACCTCGGGCAGCGTCGAGTTCCGCGGCAAGGACATCAACGCGATGAACTCCGCCGACCGCCTGGCCTACCGAAGGGCCGTCCAGTACATCCACCAGGACCCGTACGCGGCCCTCAACCCCACCCGCACGGTCTTCTCGACCCTCTCGGCCGGGCTCAAGCGGGCCGGGATCGTCAAGAACCGCGAGGAGGCGCGCGCGAAGTCCGCCGAGCTGCTCCAGCTCGTCGAGCTCACCCCGCCGGAGTCCTACCTGGACTCCTACCCGCACCAGCTCTCCGGCGGCCAGCGCCAGAGGGTCAACGTGGCCCGCTCGCTGGCGCTCAACCCCGAGCTGCTCATCTGCGACGAGTCGACCTCCATGCTGGACGTGTCGATCCGGGTGAGCCTGCTCAACACCCTCGGTCGCCTCCGCGACGACCTCAACGTCGGGTTCCTGTTCATCACCCACGACCTCGCCGTCGCGAAGTACTTCGCGTGGGACGGGGAGATCGCGGTGATGTACCTGGGGAAGGTCGTCGAGCACGGCCCCACCCCCGAGGTCATCGGGAACCCGCAGCACCCGTACACCAAGGCCCTCATCGGCGCGGTGTGCGAGCCGGATCCGGACCTGGCCAAGGCCAACCGTTCTGCCCAGCAGCTGCGGTCGGCCGAGATCCCCAGCCTCACGGACCTGCCCACCGGGTGCGCCTTCCACCCGCGCTGCCCGGCCTTCGAGCCCGGGCTGTGCGACTCGGCCGCGCCGACGCTGCAAACCGCCGACGTCTCGGCCAACGGAACTCCGGTCCGCAAGGGCCGGCGCGTGTCCTGCCACGTGGTCGCTCGCGACCTGGGGCGGGGCCGACCGGTCGCCGGAGGTCCTGGGGCTCTCGACCAGACACTGACCTTCGACGCCGTACCCGGCTCGCGGCGCGTATCGCCGCAGCCGACGGACGATCCACCAACCCCTCGGGGAGCTGCATGGTCGGCCTGATCGCCCGAACGGGGCTGGCGGCGGGGGTCCTCCTGACCCTGGCCGCCTCGCTCCTCCTGCTGTCCCTACCCAAGGGAAGCCCGGAGTTCGCCATCACCATCTGGACGGCGGCGCTCGGCGGTTTCCTGATCCTCATCTCGATCACTGCCATTTTTATTGAAAGGAAGCGGCGATGACCTCTCAGCAATTCGAGCTGAGCCGACGCAAGCTCATGCAGGCGGTCGGCATCGGAGCCGGCGCCGTGGCCACGACCAGTGTGCTCGGCGCCTGCCAGGCCGGCGGTTCGGACGATGAAGCCGCAGGCGGCAAATTCATCTACGTGTACCCGTTCGACATCACCACGCAGCACTACAACGCGGCCATCAACAACGCCGCGCTGCTGACCTCGGCGCCTGTCGCGGAGCTGTTCATCCCGCGTCCGGGCATCCTGAACTGGGAGACCCAGGAATGGATCCCGCAGCTGGCCGAGTCGATCGAGCTGGCCGAGACCACGCTGACGATCAAGCTGCGTTCGGGTATCAAGTGGACCGACGGCAACGACCTCACCGCGAAGGACGTCGTCGGCACCATCTACCTCCAGAAGCTCAACGCCGCTCAGGGCACCGTGGGCTGGGACCAGCTCGTCTCGGCGACCGCCGACGACGACACCACCGTCACCGTCACCTACTCGTCGGTGTTCCCCGGCGTCGAGCACGGTGCCGTCAAGGCCCAGGTCATGCCGCACGCCCGCTACGGCGAGTGGATGGACGAGGCCGAGCAGCTGGTGCTGGCCGGCGTGGTCCAGGGCGACGCCGAGCAGTCGGCGCTGTCGGAGAAGATCGCGGCCGAGGACTTCCTGGACGCCGAGGGCGGGTTCATCACCTGCGGCGCCTACAAGTTCGACAAGATCGGCGAGACCGTGGTGACGTTCTCGATCCACGAGGACGGCCTGTTCGCCGACAAGGTCAAGTTCGGCACCATCGAGGTCCAGAAGGGCGACAACGCCGCTTCTGTGCAGTTCCTGCTGGCCAACGAGGTCGACTACTCGACCCAGGTGCTGGGCGCGACCGACCGGTCGAGCATCGCCGGCGTCGAGGGCCTCGTGGAGCTGTCGACCCCCGGTTACGACGGCATCGGCCTGATGCTGAACCAGGCCCGGTTCCCCGAGTTCGCCGACGTGCGGGTGCGCAAGGCGTTCCAGTACATCTTCGACACCGAGTCCATCGGCGAGATCGCGAAGGGCGCGGGCGGCTACTACATCCCCTCGACCTACACCGGTCTGCCGGACCCGCACGCCGAGGGCCTGTTCGACGACGTGACGCTGGAGTACTACTCCACCGACCACGCCAAGGCCGAGGCGCTGCTGACCGAGGCGGGCTGGGAGAAGGAGTCCGACGGCTGGCACAAGCCGGACGGGGACCTCGCCGAGTACACCATCATCGGCGTCGAGGGCTGGACCGACTTCACCCTCTCGGGCGAGCAGGCCGCGAACCAGCTCAAGGAGTTCGGCCTGGCCGTGTCCTACGCGAACGTCCCCGAGGACAACCCGTGGGGCATCTGGGGCTCGGGCGACTTCGACATCGCCGTGCGCCAGTGGGCCAACCCGTTCGTGCCTTACGTCTACGGCTCGTGGCAGATGACCTGGTTCACCGACAACTCGCTGACCGCCGACAACATGGGCATGGGCCTGCCGATCGACGCCGTCGAGACCGAGACCCAGGGCACCGTGAACATCGACGACCTCTACCTCGCGTCCCAGCAGGGCACCGAGGAGGAGCAGGCCGCGGCGAACAAGACGCTGGGGATCGTGTTCAACGAGACCCTGCCGCGTCTGCCGCTGTTCCTGAACCAGCGTGTCAGCTACGGCATCGAGGGCAAGCGCGTCAAGACGGTCGACCCGGGCTCCTACGAGCTCAACGACATCTTCTTCGACAACCCGATCATGGTCCGCATCCTCGAAGGCGGCATCGAGCCCGTCTAGGGCCAACCGTGATCGCGCCCCCTGGAGACGCTGCTCGCTCCAGGGGGCCGCAAGAACTCGGCGGAGGAATCCCGATTCCCCCGCTGCCGCGCACGACCGAGGCGGGTCAGCGCGGCTTACGAGAGAAGAAGGGCCCCGGCCGGAAACCCCGACCGGGGCCCTTCTGCGTGCCCGGATCATCCGGGTGCGACCCGGGTATGACCGAGGGCCCCTCCGCGGTGCGGTGGGGCCCTCAGGGGGTTTGGTTAACCTTCTTCGCAGTTCGGGTCGAGCGGCGGGCAGGTGTCGGTCGGCGTGGTGTCGTCGCCGCCGCCTCCGCCGTCGTCTTCGGCCTGGGTGATGGTGATGGACGAGCCGGGCGCCACCGCGGTGCCGCTGGTGAGTTCGCCGTTGTCGCCCGCGACCGAGAGGATGGCCACGGCGTCGGGCTCGCCGTCGTAGGTGACGTTGAGGCCCGCGGCGGTGAGGGTGTTCGCGAGGTCCTGCGGGGTCGTCTCGGCGTCCCACTGGACCACGATGCCCTTGACCGTGATCTTGACCGTGCTGCCTTCCGAGACGACCGACGTTCCGCCCGGGTCCTGCTCGTAGACCACGCCGACCGTAGTGCCGCCGCCGCCGTATTGCACGTCGACGTTGAAGCCGGAGTTCTCGAGGGTCTGGATCGCGGTGTCGGTGGCCATGCCGAACACGTTGGGGACGCTCACTTGACCACCGGCGGAGACGTAGAGCGTGACCTCATGCTTGGCATCGACCACTTCGCCGCCCTCGGGGTCCTGCCTCAGAACGATCCCGGCCGCTTCGGTGCTGGACTCCTCAACGATCTTCACATTGAGGTTCTGATCTTCGAGTGTCGCTTTCGCCTCATCGACGGGATCGCCTTCGACGTCTTCGACCGTGACCTGGTCGGGTGCGGTCACCACGGTGATCGTGACCTCGGTGCCCTGCTCGATCTCCTGGCCCTGCTGCGGGTTCTGGTCCGTGACCGTGCCGATCGTCTCGTCGTTCGGGTCGTCGGTCTGGACGTATTCGGGGATCACCTCGAGGTTCTCGGCCTCCAACAGCGTCGTGGCCTCCTCCTCGGTCTTGCCGATCACCTCCGGCACCGTGACCAAGTCGGGCGCGTTGATCATCCGCATGATCCCCCACGAGGCCGCCGTGACCGCGACCAGCGCGAGGACCACCCCGAGCGCGATGAGCCAAGGCTTGCGCTTGCTCGTCTGGGTCGCGATCGGCTTGATCGGGGCGGTCGTGTCGGCGTTGATCAGCTGGGTGCGCGCCTCGGCGCTCATGACCGCGGGGGCCGAGACCGACTGGCCCCTCGCGGCGCGCAGGAGGTCCTCCCGCATCGCGCCCGCCGAGGGGTAGCGGTTGTCGGGGTTCTTGGCGAGGGCCTTCATGATCACGGCGTCCACAGAGGCCGGGACGGCCGGGTTGAGCTCCGAAGGCGGCCGGGCCTCCTCGCGCACATGCTGATACGCCACGGAAACCGGGTTGTCGCCGGTGAACGGCGGGTGCCCCACGAGCAGTTCGTAGAGCACGCAGCCGACCGCGTACACATCGGACCGGGCGTCCACGGTCTCGCCGCGGGCCTGCTCGGGCGAGAGGTACTGCGCGGTGCCGATGACCGCGCTGGTCTGGGTCATGGTGGCCTGGTTGGAGGCCAGGGCCCGGGCGATCCCGAAGTCCATGACCTTGACCTGGTTGGTGTCCGAGAGCATCACGTTGCCGGGCTTGACGTCTCGGTGGATGATGTGGTGCTTGTGGCTGAAGTCCAGGGCCGAGCACATGTCGGCCACGACTTCGCAGGCCACCGAGGGGTCGAAGCGGCCCTCGGCGAGCAGGACCTCTTTCAAAGTGCGGCCGTTGACGTACTCCATCACCATGTACGGGATGCCGCCGTCTTCGCCGGTGTCGAACACGGCCACGATGTTGGGGTGGTTGAGCGAGGCGGAGTTCTGGGCCTCGCGCTGGAAGCGGATGAGGAACGACTCGTCACGAGACAGGTCGGCTCGCAGCAGCTTCACCGCGACGTCGCGGCCGAGCCTGAGGTCGCGACCGCGGTGGACTTCCGCCATCCCGCCGTAGCCGACGACCTCGCCGATCTCGTATCTGCCGCCGAGCAGGCGGGGCTCTGTCGTCATCGCGTTTTACGTCCTCGTGTTCCGTTCATCGCGGCTTGATTCTAATCGCTGCGGCAGGCCCGAAAGCCCGCTATCAATCACAGTTGTCTTGGAGCTTGCAGGTCAGGTTGCCCATGCTCGGCATCTCGCCGCCAGTGCGGTCGGGGTCTTCGGATTCGCCGGTCTGATCAGGCGTTTCGTTCTCGTCGGCGGTGGCGGTCTCGCTCGTGCCGGGGTCGTCGGTCTGGCCGCCGTTCCCCGGCTGGCCGCCGCCGTTGTACATGTTGAGGAGTATCAACACCATAGCCCCGGCCACCACCAGAGCGCCGACGCCCGCGAGGACCTTGAGCAGGGTCTTGTTCGTGCCTTGCGGATTGGACGGCGCGGGAGCCGGAGGGGCTCCCAGGTTGATGCCGGGACCTTGCGGCGGTCCGGGAGGAGCCGTCAGGGGATCGGCCACGCCCGCGGGCGGGCCGCCCATCGCCACCATGCCCGCCCGCTGGGGCAGGGCCCCGGCCGGTGGCATCACGGAGGTCGCGGGCGGCGCGTCGACCGCGACGCGGGCCGCCCCGGCCATCTCGCCGCCGGTGGCGAAGCGCCGCATCGGGTCCTTGGTCATCGAGCGCTCCACGAAGGCCCGCACGCCCGGCGGGATGTCCTGCGGCAGCGGCGGCGCGGGGGTCCTCACGTGGTGGAGCGCCAGCTCGATGGGGTTCTCGGCCTGGAAGGGCCGCTGCCCGGTGAGGCCGTGGAAGGCCACCACGCCGAGCGAGTACATGTCGGAGGCGGGCAGCACGCCGGTGCCTTCGGCCTGCTCGGGGGCGATGTAGGAGGCCGTGCCCATGACCGCGCCGGTCTGGGTGAGGTCGCCCGAGGCGCCCGAGCGGGCGATCCCGAAGTCGGTGAGCACGGCCTGGCCGTCGCTCTCGCGCACCAGGATGTTCCCGGGTTTGATGTCGCGGTGGATGACGCCGCGGTCGTGGGCGTGCTGGAGCGCCTCGGCGGTGGCGGCGATGATCGGCATGAGCTCGCGGGCGTCGATGCGTCCGCGTTCGGTGATGAGCTCGGCCAGGGACTTGCCCTGCACGAACTCCATCACCAGGTAGGCGGTGCTGTCGCCGCTGGGCAGGTCGGCGTTGCCGAAGTCGTGGACGTTGACGATGTGGGGGTGGGTGAGGGAGGCCACGGTCTTGGCCTCGGCGGCGAAGCGCTTCTCGAAGCCGGGCTCGCTCAACAGCGAGGGGAGCATGGCCTTGAGGGCCACGGTGCGTTCGAGGACGGTGTCCTCGGCACGCCAGACCTCGCCCATGCCGCCCACGGCAATGCGTTCGCGCAGGCGATAGCGTTGCCCGAGGAGCATTTCGGGGCTCAACACGGCGTCTCCTCATTTCTTTGGGGCGGATCGGCTCCGGGGTCGACGCTTCAGTCTACTGTCAGGCCGCCTGGCGTCGACGCTGTCGATCCGTCTCCGCAGATCCACGTCCGAGCGGGGGTTTCGGTTGCCGTTTCAGAGGATCGTGAGGAAATCGTGTCCTAGTGGGGTCAGTCTCCCGAGCCCTCCAAGACCGTGCGCATGAGGTCGCCTGAGATGTCGGCGGCCTTCGAGGAGGCCCCGTCGCCGTAGGAGTCGAGGAACACCGCGACGGCGACGGCCGGTTCGCCGTCGTCGTCCATGGCCCAGCCGTGGAACCAGCCGTGGTCGGGCTCGACGTTGTCGCGCGAGTCCGAGTGCTCGGCCGTCCCGGTCTTGCCGCCCACGGTGTAGCCGCTGATCTGCGCGTTCTTGCCGGTGCCGTTCTCGACCACGGCCTCCATGATCTTGCGCAGCTCCTCGGCGGTGTCCTTGGAGACCGCGTCGCCCAGGGAGTCCTCGCCGCCCTTCTGGACGGTCTTGCCCTCGGAGTCGGTGAGATCGGAGATCAGCTGCGGGGCCATGACCTCGCCGTCGTTGGCGATCGCGGCGGCGATCATCGCGTTCTGGAGCACCGTCTCCTGCACGTCCTGCTGGCCGATGCACGCCTGGGCGCGGAAGGCGTCCTCGGAGAGGTCGCCGGTGATCGAGGCGGTGGTGTTCAGCGGGGTGGAGAACTCCTCGCCGAACCCGAAGGCCTCGGCCGCGTCCTGGATCTGCTCGGCGCTGAGTTCCTCGACGCACAGCTTCGCGAACGTGGTGTTGCAGGACATCTCGAAGGCCTCTTCGAGCGTGTACCGCTCGTTCGGGCATTGGTTCGAGGAGTTGGTGATGGTGTGGTCGGTGTTCGGCGCCTGGTAGGAGTTCCCGGCCGGGACCATCGAGTCGGCGTCGCCAAGCCCGGCCTCGATGTACGCGGCGGCCACGATGGTCTTGAACGTGGAGCCGGGCGGGTAGGCGTCGACGCGGGTGCGGTCGACCGCGGGGCGGTCCTCGTCCTCGTTGACCGCGGTCCAGGCCGGTCCGGCCACGTCGAAGTTGTTGGAGGAGACCTCGGTCGGGTTCCAGCCCGGGTAGGACGCCTGCGCGAGGATGCGCCCGGTCTGCGGTTCGATCACGACCGCGCCGCCGTGGACGCCGGACTCGGCGAGCAGGTCGTAGGCCTGACGCTGGAGGTCGGCGTCGAGCGTGGTGATCACGTTCCCGCCGATCTTGCGCTCCTTGAGGATCGTGGCCATGAAGTCGTCGAACGCCAGCAGCGAACTGGTGCCGTTGAGGAGGCTGTTCTCGGTGTACTCCAGGTTCGAGGCGCCGTAGCTGATCGACTTGAACCCGGTGATGTTCCCGAAGTAGTTCCCCTCGGGGTAGTCCCGCTTGTAGCCGTAGGTGCCGCCGTCGGTCTCGACCGACTGCGCGATGACCGTGTCACCGGCGTAGATGAAACCGCGCGGGACGGAGTACTCCTCGTTGAGGGTCCGCGAGTCGGCGATGCGCGCGTAGTCGTCGTGGTGGAAGAAACCCACCCACGTGGCCTGGACGATGAGGGCGCCCAGGAGCAGCAGTGCGATCACGCCCGTGCGGCGCAGAGCGGGGTTCATCGGCCGCCCTCCTTGTTCGGATCGTCGCCGAACGCCGAGGGCGGCGGCGGTGGCGGGGTCTGCGGGCGCTGCGTCTGCGGGCCCTGCGGGTTACCGGTGTGGCCGGGCGGGCCGTACGCCGAGGGCGGAGGCGAGGGCGGCGGGTACTGCGGCGGGCGGCCGGTGGTGTGCCCGGTGCCCGGGCCGGGCGGCGCGGACGTGGGCGGGGAGTACGGCGGCGCGGACGTGGGCGGCGGCGAGTACGGGGCCGTGGACTGGGAGGTCTGGCCGAGCACGTCCTCCTCCATCGTCCCGGTGCCCGGGCCGGTCTGGAGATGCCCGGGGATGATCAGCTCGGTCGGCTGGTCGCCGCCGGGGATCGGGCCCGAGTCGGCCACTCCGGCGGCCTCGGCCTTCGCGGCCTCCTCGGCTGCGCGGCGCGCGGCCTGCTCGGCGAGGAACTCCGGCGGGGCCTCGGTCTTCATCAGGCCGAACGAGGCCTGCCAGGGTTTGCGGGCGTCGTCGGAGACGCGCACGAGCAGCGCGATCAACAGCCACGAACCGACCAGCGAGGAGCCGCCCGCGGCCAGGAACGTCGTGGTCTGGCCGGTCATCGGGATGAGCCCGGTGACGCCGCCGAACACCACGAACAGCTGGAACGCGACCAGGAAGCCCAGGCCCCCGGCCATGAGCGTCCCGAACAGGTCGCGCGACATCAGGCCGGTCTTGAACGCGCGCTGCACCAAGATCGCGTACAGCAGCAGGATGCCGAGGAGGCCGATGAGGCCGGTCTCCTCGCCGATCGCGGCGAGGATGAAGTCCGACTCGGAGGCGGGGATGCGGTTCGGGTTGCCCGCGCCGGGCCCGTTGCCGAGGATGCCGCCGGAGTTGATCGCGACGATGCCTTCGACGAGCTGCCGCGAGTCGTGCCCTTCGGTGTTGTCGAGGTACTTCCACGGGTCGAGCCAGATCGCCACGCGGGTCTGGAGGTGCGAGAAGAACGGGTAGATCGCCATGCACCCGCCGATGAACATGGTGAGGCCGATGATGATCCACGAGACCCGCCGCGTGGCCATGTACAGCATCGACAGGAAGATCGCGAACAGCAGCAGCGAGGTGCCCAGGTCGCGTTCCATGACGAGGATGACCAGGCTCGCGGCCCACACGATGACGATCGGGCCGAGGTCCTTCATGCGCGGCAGTTGCAGCCCGAGGAACTTCGGCCCCGCCACCGAGAGCATGTCCCGCTTGCGCACCAGGTACATCGCGAAGAAGATCAAGAGCATCAGCTTCGCGAACTCGCTGGGCTGGATCGAGAAGCCGCCGAGGCGGATCCAGTTCTTCGAGCCGCCCGAACCGGAGATCGAGTACGGCAGGAAGCCCGGGAGCGCGACGAGCGCGATGCCCGCGAACAGCAGGATGTACCCGTAGCTGCGCAGGATCCGGTGGTTGCGCACCAGCGCGAGCAGCGCGGTGAGGGCCACGACCCCGGCGATGTAGTACATGAGCTGGCGACCGCCCTGACCGGCGAAGATCCCCGCGTCGGCCGGGAGCGGCTCGGCGGTGAACGCGGTGCGGTCGATGCGCCTGATGTAGACGATGCCGATGCCGGTGAGGAACGCGGCGAGGGGGACCAGCAGCGGGTCGGCGTAGGGAGCGAGGAACTTCACCGCGCCCCACGCGCACATCGAGACGATGAAGCACAGGATCGGCAGCCAGAACGTCACGTACGTGGTGGTGTCGGTGAGCGCCACGTCGATCGTGAGCTGGAAGAGGAAGACCGCGATCCCGGCCATGACGAGCATCGTGAGCTCGAGGCCGATGCGCTTGGGCATCCCCGAGAGCGGCGTCAGCGGCGTCTCGCTCGGCGACGACGGCCGGGCGGTGGCCGATATCGGCTGGGCCATCGGTTCCCCTCAAGTCTCGGTTCGGGCTCGGTCGCCGTGGAGCGAGTTCACCTCGATTGCTTGCGCGCCTTCACGTTCGGTCTCGTCGCTTCCGGGCTGCGGACGCTGCGAGCCTACAGCGGAAGCGCTCAGTCGTCTCTACAGTCCTTCGAGGACGCCGGAACGGCCTGCTCGTCCCCCGTCTCGCACAGCGGGTCGAGCCGCTCGTTCCCGGCGGCCGGGTCGACCAGGGAGGTGAGTTCGGCCTCGCCGTCCTCCAGGCCGTCGGTGGTGATGCCCTCTTTCAGCTCACTCTCGACGGCGTCGGTCGCGTCGCTGGCCGGGCGGTCGGTCTCGACTTCGAGCCACGCGGCCCGGTACCCGGCCACTTCAAAAGGGAGGCCTCGGTAGAGGCTGATGTTGCCCTCGTCGGAGACCCCTATGAAGTACTGCGTGCGGATCCACCACACGCCGCCCCCGGCGGCGAGGGCCAGCACGATCAGGCAGGCGAGGATCGTGCGCCACACCCGGCCCTTCTTGCGGGCCTTCGGCTGGGGGGCCTCCTCGGCGTCGGCCTGCTCCTCGTCGTCCTCCTCGGGCTCGTGCGACACGGCCCGCAGGACGGCGGTGTCGGACTCGGCCAGGCGCGCGTCGGCGGCCGCCCCGCCGATGATCTGGCGCTGCTCCCCCGGGTCCTCGGCGACCACGTCGGCGATGAGGACGGTGACGTTGTCGGGCGCGCCCGCGTCCAGGGCCTGCTGGACGAGCGTCTCGGCGGCCTCCTGGGGGGTGGCCGCGGACTGGAGGGTGCGGGCGATGTCGGCGTCGGAGACGGGCCCGGAGAGCCCGTCGGAGCACAGGAGCACGCGGTCGCCGGGGACGCCCTTGATGGTCTGGAACGCCGGCTCGACCTCGGAGGCGCCCAGGGCGCGCAGCAGCAGGGAGCGCTGCGGGTGCCGCTCGGCCTCCTCGGCGGTGATCCGGCCCTCGTCGACGAGCATCTGCACGTACGTGTCGTCGACGGTGATCTGCTCGAAGCCGCCCTCGCGCATCCGGTAGGCGCGGGAGTCGCCGATGTGGACGAGGTTGAACCACTCGCCGTCGAACCACAGGGCCGTGAGCGTGGTGCCCATGCCCTCCTTCTGGGGGTCCTCGGCCACGCAGCGGCGGATCGCGCGGTTGGCGTCGGCCACGGCGTCGGCGAGCTCGTCGACCACCGAGTCGGCGGGCGGGGGCACGTCCAGGCGCGCGATCGTGTTCACCACGATCGCCGAGGCCAGGTCACCGGCGGCCATGCCGCCCATGCCGTCGGCGACGGCGATGAAATGAGGCCCGGCGAACACCGAGTCCTGGTTCCCTTGCCTCACCACACCGCGGTCGGAGATCGCCGCGTATCGCAGGTGCAAACTCATGTATCAACCGCCGTAGCGCGGGGCACACCCGCTATCGAATGCCGACATCGCCGTCTCCCGTTCCGAGCGTTTCAGGGACGCAGCTCGAAGGAGGAACGCCCGATCCGGATGGGCACTCCGAGCGGGACCGGCGTGGGTCTGGTGACTCTAGCGCGCCCCAGGTAGGTGCCGTTCGTGGAGCCCGTGTCCTCGACCATCCACTGGCCGTCGACCGGGAGGACGCGGGCGTGGCGGTTCGAGGCGAAGTCGTCGCGGATGACGATCGTCGAATCGGGGGCGCGGCCGATCGAGATCGGCTGGCCCGAGAGCACGAACCGGCGTCCGGCCAGTTCACCGGTGGTGACCACCAGCCACTGGGCGGTCTCGGCGGCCTGGGACCGGCGAGGCGCCGAAGGCGCGGCGGGCGCCGACCCGCCGCCGGGGCCCGCGGTGGCCGGACGACGCTGGGCGAACAGGTCCTTGGTGATCGTCCGGGCGGCGGCGTACACGAACAGCCACAGCAGCACGAGGAACCCGAACCGGGCGACGGTCTGGACTATCTCATGCATTCGGCGCTCCCCAGCGGATGAACGTTCGGTCCTGGACACGGTAGCCCACGAGCGCGCGCCCGAACCGGAGAGCCGACCGAACCAGCCGGTCATCCCACCGCTACCGGCCTGCGCCGCAGGGCTTCTCAACCGGTTCGGGCTATGAGGACCGAGGCGAGGCCCGTTGCGCGGCAACGACGCCGCAGAGCCACCGCCGCAGCGCGCCCCGACACCCCGCACGCGGCGACACCGCCGCCGAAACCGGCTGTGAGCCGAGCACGCGCCCGCGATCCGAGGTCGCGGTCATCACGCCCGCCGCCCTCGCCGAACCCCGCCGGGCACGACGCCGCCCCGGCCCGACGGGCCGGGGCGTGGCGGTGCGTGTGCGGCTAGCCCGCTTGCAGGGTCAGGGAGGTCGTGCCGATCTGGATCACGTCGCCGGGCTGCATGGAGACGGTGGCGATGCGCTGGCCGTTGACGAGCGTGCCGTTGGTCGAGCCCAGGTCGGTCACCGAGACCTGGCGGCCGTCGAAGTCGATGCGCACGTGGCGGCGGGAGATGCCCACGTCGGGCAGGCGGATCTGGGCCTGCTCGCCACGGCCGATCACGGTCGCGCCGTGCGCCACGGTGAACTGGCGGCCGTCGGCGGCCACGAGCACCGGGCCGGTCGGGGCCTGCTGCTGGGCGGGGCCGTAGCCGCCGCCGGAGACCGGCTGGTCCATACCCTCGTTCAAGGCCGCGACCTCGGCCGTGACGCGGAACATGCCCGTGTCCAGGCCCTCGCCGCGCTCGATCTCGACGATCACGTCGCCGTAGACGGTCCAGCCGTTCTCACCGATGAACTCGGCCTGCGACTGCGCGAGCTCCTGCGCCAGCGCGGCCGCGTAGGGCGCGAGCCGGTCGTGGTCGGGCGGGGAGAGGTCGATGACGTACCGGTTGGGCACGAGCACGCGACCGCCGGCGAGGACCGCCTTGTGGGTCTCGGCCTCGCGCTGCATCGCGCTGGCGATCTCGACCGGGTGCACAACGCCCTTGAACATCTTGTTGAAGGTGCCTTCGAACAGGCCCTCCAGTTGTTTTTCCAAGCGTTGCAGAACACTCACCGGTTCTCCTCCTCGTCTGACGTCAACCCAACGGTGACGCATCCCTGAATAGCCGCGTCGACCTCCGATGGTATCGGCTGGTTTCACGCGGCGGCGAGGGGTTGAGACGCAACCCTTCCGAGAGTCCGTTTCATATCGTCTGATCGGGTGAGTGCCGTGTCGGCTGGTGGTACCGAATGCCGGGACACCCAGGCAGGGGCGGGTGGCGGGGCGGGGCGAAGGCGCGTATGGTGACGCGGGTGACAGATCGCGACTTCAGCTCATTCGTCCGGGACGTGCGCAAACGCGCGCACGTCTCGTTCCGCGAGCTCTCCGACTCCGCCGGAGTCTCCAACCCCTACCTCCAGGGCGAGCGCGGCGTCCGCCGACCGAGCGGCGCGGTCCTGCGCCAGCTGGCGCTGGCGCTGCGGATGACCACCCCGATCATGTACCTGCGCGCGGGGATGACGCCCGAGAACGGTTCGGCGACGCCCCTGGCGATCGCCACCGACCGCGAGCTCACCGCGAAGCAGAAGCAGACGCTCGCCGAGATGTACGACGCCTTCGTCGACCAGAACGAGCGCAGCTCCCTCAAGTAGCCACCACTCCAGTCGATCCTATAGGATATATCCTATAGCGATAACAGTCGTCGACCCGGGCGCCGGTGGGGCACCCGGGTCGTTCGCATTCCAGAACTCGCACGTCGAGCGCTGCGGGCGGACCGGCGAAACGCCTCGGCCCAGCCGGGCGGACCGGTGGTGGCGCGAACGCCCCGGCCCGAGCCCGCGCTCCGCGCCGCAACCCGGCGGGTCAGTAACGCGAACGCCTCGACCCGCGCCGCCGCCGGTCCGGCGGCGATCGGTGGCGCGAACGCCTCCGGCCCGAACCCGTGCTCCGCGCCGCAACCCGGCGGCTCAGCAACCCGAACGCCTAGCCCGCGCCGCCGCCAGTCCGGCGGCGACGCGAACGCCTTAAGCCATGAACTCGCGCAGTGCGTCGAGTACCGCGTCGTTCTCCTCGGGCAGACCGATGGTCACCCTCACGCCGTCGCCCGCGAAAGGCCGCACCAGGATGCCCCGCGCCTCGCAGTGCGCGGCGAAGGCCAAGGCCTTGTCCCCCAGCGGGAGCCAGAAGAAGTTCGCCTGCGAGTCCGGCACCTGGGGCACGTATTCCCTTGCGGCCGTGAGGATTCGCTTGCGTTCGGAGATCACCAGGTCGACGCGGCGGCGCATCTCGCCGTCCGCTTCGAGCGCCGCCAACGCGGCGGCCTGGGCGGGCGCGTTGACCGCGAAGGGGATCACGCAGCGGCGCACCGCGTCGGCGACGTCGGGCTGCGCGACCATGTAGCCCACGCGCAGCGCCGCGAGGCCCCACGCTTTGGAGAAGGTCCGGAAGACCACGGCGTTGGGCCGGTCGGCGTAGCGCTCGACCGCGTCCGGGCAGTCCGGGTCGGTCACGAACTCGCGGTAGGCCTCGTCGATGACCACCAGCACCGATTCGGGTACGGCGTCGAAGAGCCGGTCGAGTTCGGCGGCGGTGACTGCGGGACCGGTGGGGTTGTTCGGGGTGCACACGAGCACCGCTCGGGTGTCGGGGCCGATCGCGGCGATCATCGCGTCGATGTCGTGGCGGTGGTCGGCGGTGTTGGGGACGTGGACGCTTCGGAGCCCGGCCACGGTCGCGGTGATCGGGTAGGCCTCGAACGAGCGCCAGGAGTAGACGATCTCGCCGCCGGAGCCGCCGACGGCTTGCATGAGGTGCCCGATGAGGGCCACCGAGCCGGTGCCGGTGACGACCCGCTCGGCGTCGACGCCGAGGCGGGCCGCGAGCGCGTCGCGCAGGGCGACGACCGCGAGGTCGGGGTAGAGGTGGACGTGCTGTGCCGCCGAGGCGATGGCCTCGGTGACGCCCGGCAGGGGTCCGTATGGGACCTCGTTGCTGGAGAGCTTGACGGCGTCGGGCACTGCCTTGCCGGGGACGTACAGCGGGATCGACCGCAGTTCGTCGCGGAGCGGCTTGGTCATGAGGGCTCCTTATCGGAATGCTCCTGCGCAGTGCCGGCCTCGACGACGGCCGTGCCGGGGGCTTTGTCGTGCAGGCACTGGCGGAACGGTTGGTCTCGGGTGCACCATATCCCGTCCAGGACCCACAGGATCGCGCCGAAGGGGAAGCAGATCAGCGGCAGCGCGGCGTAGGACCAGCGCAGCAGCAGCCGGCCCCAGCCGAGTTTCACCGGCGCGAGCGAGACGACCTTGATGCCCATGAGGCGCTTGCCGAGGGTCTGGCCGGTGTTGAGGGTCGCGGGGACCTCGTAGGCGAACCACAGGCCCATCGCGATGAGCAGGATGACCCACCACTGGTCGGAGGCGCGGGCGGGCATCTGCACGTCGTTGGGGTCGTCGGCCGCCGCCGCTTCGAGCACGTAAGGCCACACGGTCTGCATGAACTGGTAGATGAAGTAGCCGTTGACGACGGCGTTGAGCACCAGGAGGGCCACGGTGTCGACGAGGCGGGCCACGAAGCGCTGCCCGGGGTGGGCGAGCACGCGGCCGCCGAGGATGCGGCCCACGTCGGTGCGGGAGATCCATCCGACGGTCGCGCCGAGGGATCTGATGGGGACGGTGTCGGGCGGCTGCACCGCGCCGCGGGTGCGCTGGATGATGCGCGGGGGCGGGCCGGGGCCGTAGCGGCGGTCGGGCGGCAGCGATCCCGGCGGTAGCTCCTCAGTGGACGTCGGGAGGGGTTCCGGTTCGGGGTCGACCGGTTCGGGGTCGGCGGGGGGCTCGGCGTCGGCGGGGACGGGCTTGCCCACCCAGGCGCCGCCGTCCCAGTAGCGTTGCGTGGCCGGGTCGGCGGGGTCGGTGTACCAACCGGGTTCGATCGTGGTCATCGTGGCCCATTGTTGCAGCCGCGGCCGGGCGTTCCCAGTCAGTTCGGCCACAGGGGGTCCAGGGCCCGGCGGCGGGCAACGATACGGCCCAGTCGGTTGACTGCCTCGACTGGGCCGTTCGCAACGAACTGCACTTCCGACCGAGTTACCAAGCGTGAAGTCTTTTTCAGCGGTGTCCTGCTCCTAGGTGCGGGACCCGCAGTGCCTCCCGACGGCTCAGGTCGCACGTGGGTGCTCGGCGGCTGTGCGTGAATCCTTCGGGTCTGCGAGGTACGTGTCCTCGGGAAGTCCTTCCGGATCCGTAACTCATTTCTACTCGTCTACTGACGGGTAGTAAACCCCTATCCGCAAAAAATCCGAGCAGAGTTCTCGAATGGGTGACTTCCGGCGTCGGCGCGTGACGCCTGGTTCCCCTGATTCGCAGCGAGGCCAGCGGGGTTTGGACTACCTTGCGGGTCATCGAGGAGGACGCCATGACCACGTACCCGCCGGCCCCGGAGCCGCCCGACCCGTCCGAACCGGAACGGCACGAAGAGACCTCCGAACCGGTGCTGCCTCCGCCTTCGACCGGCATGCCGCCTCCGCCGCCGCCCGCGCCTCCCGGCGGCGGGTACAGCCCGTACGGAGCGGTCCCGCCCCCGCCGCCGCCTCCGCGGTCCTACAACGGCGACGGCCCGATCGAGGGCCCGCGCAACGGCCTCGGCACCGCCGCGCTCATCTGCGGGATCATCGCGGTGGGCCTGTCGTTCATACCCGTGCTCAACGCGTTCACCTGGCCGCTGGGCATCCTCGCGATCGTGTTCGGCGCGATCGGCTGGAGCCGCGCCAACAAGGGCCGGGCCACCAACAAGGCCTTCGCGATCACCGGCCTGGTGCTCGGCATCGTCTCGTTCTTCACGTTCTGCCTGATCTACGTGATCATCGGCGCGGGCAGCGAGATGACCTACAACGCGTTGCAGCTGTAAGCAGAAGGGCCCCGCGATCCGCGGGGCCCTTCTGCGCTCGCTCAGATGTTCACCCAGACGCCGCGGCGCATCACCGAGACCAGGTTCAGGTCGTCGTCGAGCACCACCAGGTCGGCGTACTTGCCCGCCTCGATCGCTCCGACATCACCCAGGCCCAACAGCTCCGCGGGGGTCGCCGAAGCCATCTGGGACGCGGCCTCCACGGTCTGGCCCGCCAGGCGCACCGCGTTGCGCACCGCGTCCAGGAGCGTGATCGTCGAACCGGCGATGATGTCGGTCCCGGCCACCGTCGCGGTCCCGTCGACCACGTCGACCTCGTGGCGGCCGAGCATGTACCGGCCGTCGGCCAGACCCGCGGCGTCCATCGCGTCGGAGACCAGGAGCGTCCACGCCGGGAGCGAGGTGTCGAACGCGAACCGCATCGTGCCCGGGTGCAGATGCACCGGGTCGGCCACGATCTCGGAGAAGATCCGCTCGTCGTCCAACAGGGCCGGGATCGGGCCGGGCTCGCGGTGGTTGAACGCGCGCATGGCGTTGAACAGATGCGTGGCCGCCTGCGCGCCCGCGTCGATCCCTGCGGCGGTCTGCTCGTAGCTGGCGTTGGTGTGGCCGATCGAAGGGACCACGCCGCGCTGGTCGAGGAACTCGATCGCCGCCAGCGCCCCGTCGAGTTCGGGAGCGATGGTCACCATCTTCACCGCGCCCTCGCCGTTCTCGATGAGCTCGGTCAACTCGCCGATCGCCGGGTCGCGCAGGACCTCCACGACGTGGGCGCCGCACTTGGCGGCCGAGATGTAGGGGCCCTCGTAGTGGACCCCGGCGAGGGTGCCGTCCTTGACCAGCGGCTGGAGCGCGCGGGTGGATTCGAGCAGGAACTCGTGGGTCGCCGAGACGAAGGAGGCCACGAGCGTCGTGGTGCCCCTGGAGGCGTGGAAGGCCGCGGCCGAGCGGGCCGAGTCGGGGTTGCCGTTGGCGAGCGAGTAGCCGCCGCCGCCGTGGCAGTGGACGTCCACGAACCCGGGCAGGACCCAGCCGGTGGGCTCGCCTTCGCGTTCGATGACCCCTTCGAAGCGGTCCTCGTCGACCACCAGGGTCCCGTTGACCACGCCGTCGGGGGTGACGATCCGGCCTACGGCCGGGAGCATGACGCCGTCCACCGGCGCTCCTTCCATTCGATCCGGCGTGTGCGATGCCACCCCGGTGCGGCACAATGTTCGGGAGCGCGCGAGCAGTACCGAGCACGGCTCAAGCGCACGAGAACCCAGAACGAACACTATCGTGCAGACCGCGGCCGCCCGCCGCGATCCCGACCCGAGGAGCGACGTGGACCGCTATGCCCGGTGGAACACCCTGCTGGAGATCCTCGCGGAGACCGGACGCATCACAGTGGAGGAAGCGGCCGAACGCCTCGGCGTCTCGCAGGCCACGATCCGCCGCGACTTCGACCAGCTCTCCCAGCAGCAGATGATCACGCGGACCAGAGGCGGCGCGGTCGCGGGAGGGATCTCCTACGATCTTCCGTTGCGCTACAAGACCGCTCGGCACGTCGAGGAGAAGCACCGCATCGGCACGGCCGCGGCGGGCCTGGTCGCGGCGGGCCAGGTGATCGCGCTCAACGGCGGGACCACCATCACCGAGGTCGCGCGGTCGCTGGCGATGCGGACGGACCTGGTGGCGACGCCCGGCTCGACCGGCCTGACGATCGTGACGAACGCGCTGAACATCGCGAACGAGCTGATCGTCCGCCCCCACTTGAAGGTCGTGGTCGTCGGCGGCGTGGTACGCCCGCAGTCGTACGAGCTGATCGGCCCGCTGGCGGCGCCGATCCTGCGGGAGATCACGCTCGACATCGCGTTCCTCGGCGTGGACGCGATCGACATGAAGCTTGGCGCGACGAGCCACCACGAAGGCGAAGCGGCGATCAACGCTTTGATGGCCGCCCGGGCCCGCAAGGTCGTGGTGATCGCCGACGGTTCGAAGATCGGCGGCCACGCCTTCGCGAGGATCTGCCCCACCGACCGGGTCCACACGTTGGTCACGGACGGGAACGCCCCGCCGGAGCAATTGCGCGGCTTCGAAGAGCTCGGTATCCGGGTGATCGTGGTCTAGCGCAAGGTCACACTGCTGACGATCGCGTCGATCTCGGTGCGCAGGTCGGCGTCGTCGGGGTGGACGATGCCCATGAGGAAGACCGAGCGGCCGTCGTCGGTGAGGATGTGGACGATGTGGCCGTACATCGGTACTTCGCCTTCGCTGGAAACTTCCCAGGTGAAGCGGTAGGCGTCTTGGCCGTCGACCTCGGTGGGCTCGGAGATGAGGATCTGGCGGTCTTCGGCGAAGGGGTAGAAGTACTCGGAGTTCTCGCCTGCGATGGTGGAGGTCGTGTAGGACATCTCCTCGCCGGTCATGGCGTCGCCGTAGAACGCGAAGACCGAGGCGCTGCCGTTGGAGGCCGCGGTGGTGAACGCGTCGATCAGGTCGTCGGAGTCCTGCTCCACCCATCCCTCGGGAAGCTCATAGTCGATCCCGGACTCGGTGTCCTCGACGACCAGGCCTTTGGGTTGGGTCCCAGGCGTATCCGGGTCTGAATCGGATTGCAGGTACCGCCAGGCGAAATACCCGCCACCGACCAGCGCGGCAACGAGCAGCGCGACCCCGACCACCAACCCTCCGCGTCCCTTCCGAGGAGGCACGGGAGGAACGGGCGCCCCGTACCCGGGCTGCGGCGAGTACGGCACCTGATACTGCGGCCCACCCGCCCCAGGAGGCGGCCCAGGCGGCGGCCCAGGCGGCAGCCCGGGCTGCTGCCAAGGCTGCTGCGGCTGACGGGGATCGGGCTGCTGATACATGCTGCGCCTTTCAGGGGAATCGGGCATTTGGCGACAGCAGTCAGCGTAACGGAGCGTCACACTCCGTGGGGTACACATGTTTTCACCAAGCGTGCCCGACCGGTTAGATACCCGGTATCCCAGGCGTTGAGCTCGGGTTTCGCCGTGCGATACTGCGCGGCATGGAGCAGGTTGTGGGGCGCGGGTGGATTCGCGTGGTGGTCGTCGCCGTCATTGCCGGGATCGCACTCGGAGTAGTGGACCTGGTGGCGCAACGCGGGCTGCCGTACCCGTGGGCGAACCTCGCGAACTCGAGCGCGGTGTGGGCGGTGGGCGCCTTCGCGATCGGTGCATGGGTGCGAGTCGGCAGATGGCTGCCCGCGGTGGCCGGAGTGGTGCTGCTGGTCGTCGCCGTCGAGGTGTACTACCTGGCCGCCACGGTGATCCAGAACGACGACCTCGCGAACCTGTGGTCCCCCACCACGATCATCTGGCTTGTCTTCGGCGTGCTCGCCGGGGTCGTGTTCGGCACCTTTGGGGCTTGGTCGAGATCGGAGAAGCGCTGGCGAGCCGTCGTCGGGTTGGCGGCATTGGGGGCGGTGTTCTTCTCCGAAGCCGGGGTTCAACTGCGGCGGCTGTCAGATATGGAGGAGTCCTATCGCTCGGACGGCCTGGCAACAGCGGTCATCATGGGCGTGATCGGCCTTGCCCTCATCCTGCTCCTGGGCAAGGGCCGCAACCGCCTATACGCCCTGGCAGCAGCCGTGCCCCTCGCAGCGATCGGTTTCGCGGGATTCGTGCTCGGGGGCTTTGGGGCCTGACACACGGGCCGAGTGGGGATTGCGGCTTTCCGGTTGGGGATGGTTGCTGTTCTTGCGGCGGCGACAACGGGGTGTGGGGCCGGGCCGGGTGGGATCTTCGACTTTCCGCGGCGGGTGGGTGCGGGTTTTTTTGGCGGCGACAACAGGGTGAGTGGATGGGCGCGGGCGGGAGTTGCGGCTTTCCGGTGGGGATTGGGCCCGGGTCTTTTGGCGGCGACAACGAGGTGTGAGGCCGGGCCGGGCGGGATCTGTGGCTTTCCGGTCTGGTTGGGTGCGGGTCTTTTTGGCGGCGACAACGAGGTGTGGGGCCTGGCGGGGCGGGGTTTGCGGCTGTCCGGTGGGGATTGGGTGCGGGCCCCGGGGTGGCTGGTTTTGGGCATGCCAGTGCCTCAGGCTGTTAGGCCTGTTGTTTGGTGGTGGGGGTGGCGAAGCGTTCCCTGCATCGCGCCTTCGCTTTCTTGAGAGCAGCGTGTGCTCGTTCCCTTGAGACTGCCTCTGCTCTGGCGTCCAGATCGGGTTTCATGGTTTGCGGCCATTCGGTCCGGTAGAGGCCGGTCGGGAAGACATCCCAATCCGAGTCTTGGTTCTCCGCGTCCATGTCGGCGTCGGTGCGCCAGTCTTCGCAACCACACTCGGTCGCGCCTTCGAAGGCAGCGGTGCCGGTGTCGTGATCGTGGTGAGTGATGAGTGCTTGGCCCGGTCCGGTCTTCTCGATCATCCAACCCTCGGTGTGGATGCGCCCATGATGGAAGCGGCACAGCAGGATCAGGTTCGCAGCGGTGGTCTCGCCGCCGTCGGCCCAGTGTTGGATGTGGTGGGCTTCGGTCCAGGCGATCGGCCGGTGGCAGCCGTACCAAGCGCAACCCTGGGGTTGCTCGAGTTCGAGTTTGCGGCGCAGGGCGGTGTTGGGGAGGCGGGCGGCCCTGCCGAGTTCGATGGCTTCACCGGTGGCGTAGTTGAACACCGAGGGGATGATGCCGGCTTCGCAGGCGAGGCGGCGGGCCTGAGCGACCGAGACCGGGCGGCCTTCCAAGGTCGGTGTCCGGTCGGTGTCCTTGCCCTGCAACGTCTCGATGTCCACGGCCAGGTCGAGGGTAGCGGTGTGGCCGTGGCGAGTGGTCGCCTCCGGGGAAGTGCCGTACCCGGCGAGGAGCTGATGCAGGGCTTCGGCATCGCGGTTCGCCTTCGCAGGCAAGACACCCTCAGCGTCGGTCTCGTCCTGGCGGGGCGGCGGGCAGGCGGTCTTCAAGTACTTGTCGAGCAACCGCCCGGTTTCATCGGCCAGTTCGCCGGAGAGCGACCACATGCCGTTGCCCTGCTCAGTGAGTTCGATCCATTGCAGGGACTGCTCCCCAAGGGTTTCGAGCAGCTCGGTCTCTTCTGCCAGGTGCGCGGCGAGTTCATCGAGGTGGCGTTGCAGGTCTTTGAACGGGGCGTGCGCGCAGTACTGGGCGATGAGGTGTTCGGGAGTCTCGCAGGAAACCGCTACATCGAACGGAGAGGTCACCGGGACACGGAACGGGGTGCGAGCGAACAAACGCATCGCCGGAGTCCGGTCGAGTTGACGGACCGCAAAGGCCACTTGATCAATCCGAGCCGCACCAGCAGTCGCAGCAGCAGCGAGGGTCTGGAACTTCCGCGACAGGCGAGCGATCGCCGCGATATCGGCAGCGGTGCGGGTATGGAAGTCGAACTTCGCGCACAACCAATCCCGCAGCCCGGAGTACCCATCGACATCCCGATGGATCTTCCACGCCTGCGCCTCAATCACCGCAGCAAGTACTCGGGCATGGAAATCATTGATCGCACTCGCGGCCTCATCGAGGACCGTTCGGATTGCAGCGGTCTTCTCAGAACGGGTAGGAGTGGAAGTGGGAGTACAGGCTGCCATCGGAAACACCTCCTCGAACGATTCAGTGGTTTTCGCTTGTTCGTGCTGATTCAATACTAGAACCCCACGAACACACTGTCATCACCCACAAGGGGAAAGATCACTCATATTCCCAGGTCACATCCCCCGCGCGCCGCGCCACGAACGGGCCCGGCCACGCAAACCCACCCCGGCCGCCACTCACCCTTTTGTCGCCGCCGCCTGAACCCCAACCCAAACGAACCCGGCCACGAAAACCGACCCCAGGCCGCCGCCCACCCCGTTGTCGCCGCCAAAAGACCCGGGCCCACCTGCCGCGGAAAGCCGCAGATCCCGCCCGGCCCGGCCCCACACCCCGATGTCGCCGCCAAAAACCCGGGCCCACCCGCCGCGGAAAGCCGGAAACCGAAAACCGAAAGGGCCCAGGCGCCAAGTGCCTGGGCCCAGCTTGCAGTTGTCTAGCGTTCTGCTGTCGTCGCGTCCGGGAGGGTCGGTTCGAATAGGCCTGCGTTCGGGTCGAAGACCGGGGTTTCGGTGGTGTCGTCGAGGTCGTCGTCGGTTGGGTCCTTGGGGCGGCCGAGGCGGTCGAGGCCGAAGGAGACGAAGATGCCGACCAGGAGCAGTCCGGCGAGCATCGCGGGGAAGTAGTCAGCCTGCCAGGAGCCTTCGCCCGCGTTCTCGATCGCCTGGCCCCACAGCACCAGACCGGCCCACAAGCCGACCACCGCGAAGACCGTGCCCAGGACGCCACCCCTGCGGCCCCACAAGCTCGTTCCCGCCAGCAGCACCGCTCCGAAAGCCAAGAGCTGCAAGTCGGCCGAGCCCGGGCCTATCGAGTACGGGCCGAAGGCCAGCGAAGTCGACTCCGTCGTCAGCCGCAGCTCGTACACCGCCATCAAGAACCCCGCGCCCGCGGCCAGCAGCATCGACAGGACGGTGCCGCCGATGAGCAGGAACACCGCCGGAACGCTGCGCTCCGCGTCGCCATCGGCCACGCTCTTGACGTTGCTGAACGCGTCCCTGAGCCCCGGCAGCAGCCCTAGCAACCCTCCCGCGACCGCCAGCACCACTGCCCCGCCGAAGATGTAGAGCCCGTTGTCCTGCTCCCAAGCCGCGATCTCGCCCAGCTCGCGCCACGCGGCAAGCCGATCCAGCAGCGGCAGTGAAGCGAACACCGCCACCCCGATCGCCAGCCCCGCGAACCACGGCGGGACCCGGAACGCGGCCACCAGCAGCGCGTACAGCAAACCGGCCACCACAGCGGCCGCCGCCAAGTAGGCCAAGTGCAGCCACAGGTTCGCGTCCACAGGAGGGGCCCAGGCCGCGACCAGCGCGACCGACGGAACGGCCAGGTTCACCGCGCCCAGGCGCAGCGACAGCCCGATCGCCAAGGCCCCCAACAAGATCGGAGTGAGGTACAGCGCGTGCGCGTCGAGCGCGGACCACAGCGTCCCGAACTCGTCGCCGAACAGCTCGTCCTCGCGGCGGTACACCAGGAACAGCGCATTCAACGCCAGCAGCAGGAGGATGCCCTCCCACACGAACTGGAAGATCACGCGGTCGCGCGGCGGCGCGGCCTGTTCGGCGTAGCCGACCGGCGGCGCGGGCGGGCCCGCGAACGGGTCCACCGGTGCGGCCTCCTCGGGCTGGTACGCCAGCGCGGCCGACGCGACCTCAAGGTGCTGCGTCTGCTCCAAAGGCTCGGCGGAAGACTCGGGGCGGTCGGGGGGTACGTACGTCATGTGGTCGTCATCCTCTTTGGGGGGTAAGGAGATCGGATTCAGCGGCCGTGTCGCCGGTCGCCGTCGCCGAAGCGGTTGCCGTATCCGTTGTCGCGCAGGTCGTCGAACACGCCGGACGCGCCGAACGGGTCGGCCGCGGCCCCGGCCTTGGGGATCGCGCCCGAACCGGTCGACCAGGGGTCGCCGCCCGAGCCGAGGTCGGCCAGGTCGTCGTCGTAGCGCTCGAAGGAGTCGGTGCGCTCGAACGAGCCCGTGCGATCGAACGAACCGGTGTCGCCCGGCCGCGGGTCGTCCTCGCGCAGGTCGTCGAGCGAACCGGCCCGGCTCGTCGAGGCCACTTCTTCCTCGTCGACGGTGTTCATGGCCTCGACCAGGCGCGTCACCAAGAATCCGGCCACGATGGCGCTCAAGGCGATCCAGCTCGGGTCGAAGCTCCAGCCGCGCGATTCGGCCAGCCACATCAGGCCCAGGACCAGGATCGACGCGAACACCGTGCCGCACACGCCGCCGCGTCGGCCGAGCAGGCTCGTGCCGCCCAGCAGCGCCGCACCCAGCGCGAGCACCGTCAACAGGATCGGGTCGGGGAGCCCGGCCGCGCCCACCTCGGGGACGGCCGTCCAGGCCGCGACCACGCCCGCCGCCCCGGCCAGCGCCGAAGAGAGCAGCACACCGAGGAACACGATGCCGCCGCGTCCGTGCCGCTCGCCCACCGGGGTCTCGCGGATCGGTTCGAGTTTGCCGCGGGTGCCGGCGAACGCGCCGACCAGGCCGAAGAACAGGGACAGGCCCGCCGCGGCGGCCAAGGCAGCGAGCACGCCCGTGTTCGGCAGCGCCGAGAGCGTGAAGTCGCCGGGGTCGCCCGCGGTTCCGGCCCACAGGCCGATCGCGCCGCCGACCGCGCCGCTCGCGGCCCAGCCGGGCGCGCGCAGCCACGCCGACAGCGTGGCCAGGACGATTCCGGTGAACGCGGCGGCGCCCAGGCCCATCGCGAGGGCCATGGCCGAGCCCGAGCCGGAGGCGTCGACGAACATCCAGGCGGCCAGGAGCGCGATCGGGCCGACGGCCAGGTTGACCGCGCCGACGCGCAGGGAGACGGCCATCGCCGAGGCCAACAGGATCACCGGCGCGAGCGCGGCGGCGAAGGCGCTCCAGGAGCCTTCGGCGAACGGGCCGGAGGAGGAACGGGTGAGGGCGAACACGACGCCGCCGCCCAGGAGCAGCAGGCCGATCTCCCAGACCACGTGGACGGCCATGCGGTCGGCGGGGGCCTCGTCGTCGCTTGTGACAGCGCTGATCTGCGACGTCGAATCCCGGTCGCCGTTTCGGTTGGGGGAGTCAAACTTCATGGGGCGCACCTCTAAACGCGCGATGGGGATATCGGGGATGGGGAGGGTCAGGAGTCGATGGGTCAGGGACGGGTGGGGTGTTCGGCGTCCTGGTCGTCGTCCTGCGGGGGGATGCGGCAGGAGTGTTCGAGCCAGATCGCGGCCGCGGTGAGGGAGGCGCACGCGATGGTGCCGATGACCGCCGCGGAGAGGTCGTCGGCCGCGGCGGTGAGCCGCTCGGACTGGATCGTGAGCCATACGGTGAAGCCGAGGTAGGCGCCGAAGAACGCGGCGCCCGCGATGGCGGCGGCTTTGGCGAGTACGGCGAAGCGGGCGATCTGGAGGGCGTGCTCGGGGCCGTCGAGGCGTCCGGGGGCCCCTCCGGCGCCTTCGCGGACGCGCCGGTCGCTGGGGCGCAGGGTGCGGCGCGTGCTCCACGCCAGCCAGGCCAGCAGCGCGGTGAGCGCGAAGATCACCAGCGAGTTGTACCCGGACAGGTTGGGGAAGTCCTGGTAGTAGCGGGCGACGAGGAGGAGCGTCAGCGCGGCTCCGGCCAGGCCGACCACCGCGAGGGTCGAGGGTGCGGTGGGTCGCAGACTCGGTCCGGGCCCGTGCTCGTCGCTCATACTGCTCCCATCACAGTTCGGAAGCTTCGCCGTGTTCTGACCATATCGGGTGCAGCCTGCGCAGTGCGCGCGCGTCCGCCGCGACCGACTCGTCGCGTAGCAGGTCCCTCACTCGGCCCTTGCCGGGGATCTCAGCGTCGCGGTCGATCGCGAACCACGGGACCAGCACGAACGCCCGCTGGTGGGCGAGCGGGTGCGGCAGCGTCAGGTGCGGCCGGTCGCTGTGGACGGGGCCGTCGTCGTCGAGGACGGCGATGAGGTCGACGTCGAGGGTGCGGGGCCCGTAGGGGCGTTCGGGGTCGCGGACGCGCCCGGCGTCGGCTTCGAGGCGCTGCCCGAGGGCGAGCCAGGCTTCGGCGTCGCGGTCGGGGTCGGCGGCGATGACCGCGATGTTGTAGTAGGCGGGCTGCTCGTCGTCGCCGCCCCACGGGAGGCTCTCGTAGACCTCGGAGACGCGTTCGGGCGCGACGGCTTCGATGGCGGCCTTGAGGTTGGCCTCGCGGTCGCCGAGGTTGGATCCCATGCTGAACACGACGCGGCTCATGCGCGTCCCCTCTCGATGGTCACGGAGACGTCGGTGAACTGCTGGGCGATCGGCGCCTGCGGTTTGTGGACGGTGACGCGGGCCGAGGCGACGCGGTCGATCGCGAGGCACGCGTCGGCGAGGCGGGCGGCGAGGGTCTCGATGAGGTTCACCGGTTCGCCGGCCACGATCGCGGCCAGGTCGTCGGCGAGCGCGCCGTAGTCGACGGTGTGCTTGAGGTCGTCGCTGGCGGCGGCTTCGGCGGTCGAGGTGCGCAGGGCGACGTCGATGATGAAGTCCTGTCCGGCCTCCCGTTCGTGGTCGAACACGCCGTGGCGACCGTGCACCCGCAGGCCGGTCAAGGTGATGAGGTCGGTATCCACGCGCCCGAGCCTACTCGAACGGGCGCCGAGGTCGAGGAAGGACGATCAGGGGGTCTCGGCGGCTTCGACCGGTTCGGCGGACTCGGCCGGGGCCCGGGGGACGACGGCGGCCTCGGGGGCGATCTCGGCCTCGGGCGGGACCGTGGCGCGGCCGAGGGCGCGGGCGCGGGCCACGTACCAGGTGGCGACGGCGAGCACGGCCCCGGCGGCGAGGATCGGGAGGAGGCGCAGGTTGGCGTCGAACCAGTGGGCGATCTCCTGGTATTCGGCGTCGGGGTCGAACAGGAGGGCCGCGGCGAGGATGGCCGCGACGAGCCCTGCGCCGGTGAACAGGCCGGACTTCCACCAGATGCCGAGTCCGAAGCGGCGCACCAGGACCTGCGCGGCGTCGAGGATGCGCTTGGCTCGCAGGGCCCGCACGGTGCCCATGAGGTAGGCCAGGCGCAGGACTTGGGCGCCGCCCGCGGCCACGACGAGGCTGACGAGGGTGAGCGCGCAGACGGTGAGCATCCACTTGTGCCGTTTGAGCCAGTCGCGCTTGTGGCCGGCGGCGAGCAGGAGCACCACCGACTCGAACCAGAGCACGGCCCCGGCGACCCATCCGATGACGACCCCGGTCTGCGCCAGGGCGCCCTCGCCCAGCACGGCGAGGAACACGGCCGGGATCGAGACGCAGACGGCGACGATGACCGGTACGCGCAGCTTGAACTGGAGGTAGCGGGCGAAGACGGTGAGTTTGCCGCGTCGCCTACGGGGGGAAGGGCGCACCTCTCTAATCTACGTATTCCTCGCACTCGATGGGGCACCGGCTCTGCGTCGATTGCGGACCGTAACCGCGCACCGGTGCGACCTGCGCACGTATCGTGAGGCGATGCGCACTTCTTGGTCCCGTTCGCAGGCCGGCCGGCTCTCGCCGGAGCGGCGGCGGACCGACCTGGAGCGGCTGGCTTCGGAGCCGTTCGACGTGGTGGTGGTCGGCGGCGGGGCGACCGGCGCGGGCGCGGCGGTGGACGCGGCGGGGCGGGGGCTACGCACGGCGCTGCTGGAGGCGCGCGACTTCGCGTCCGGGACCTCTTCTCGCTCAAGCAAACTCGTGCACGGCGGGCTGCGGTATCTGGAGCAGTTGGAGCTGGGGCTGGTGCACGAGGCGCTCACCGAGCGGGGGCTGCTCGCCGGGAGCCTCGCACCGCACCTGGTGCGGCCGGTGCCGTTCCTGTTGCCGCTGGGGAACCTCTGGGAGCGGGGCTATTACGGGGCGGGCGTGGCGGCCTACGACGTGCTGGCGACCGCGCTCGGTTCGAGCCGGAGCCGCGGGGGCCTGCCGTGGCACCGGCACTTGAGCCGGGCCGGGACGCTGCGGGCGTTCCCCGATCTCGATCCTTCGATCCACGGCGCGATCCGGTACTACGACGCGCAGGTCGACGACGCGCGGCTGGTGGTCACGTTGGCGCGCACCGCGGCCTCGCTCGGGGCTTCGGTGGTGTCGTCGGCGCAGGTGGTGGGGTTTCTGCGGGAGGGCGGGCGGCTCGCGGGCGTCGAGGTGCTCGACGTGGAGACGGGGCGGCGCTTCCGGGTGCGGGCAAGGGCGGTGGTGTGCGCGACCGGGGTGTGGAGCGACGAGCTGGCGCAGACGCTGCCCGAGCGTCCCGGCCTGCGGGTGCGGGCCTCGAAGGGCGTGCATCTGGTGCTGCCGCGCTCGGCGATCGAGGGGAGCGCGGGGATCATCTCGCGCACGAAGTGGAGCGTGCTGTTCATCATCCCGTGGGACCGGCATTGGCTGGTGGGGACGACCGACACCGATTGGGACCTGGAGACGGCGCATCCGGCGGCGTCGGCGAGCGACGTGGCGTACCTACTCCAGCAGGCCAGCGAGGTGCTCAGGTTCCGGCTCGACGTGAGCCAGGTCGAGGGCGTGTACGCGGGGCTGCGGCCGCTGCTGCGCGGCGAGACCGAGGAGACCTCGAAGCTCAGCCGCGAGCACGCGGTGGTCGAACCCGAGCCAGGGCTGTGCTTCGTGGCGGGCGGGAAGCTCACCACGTACCGGATCATGGCGAGGGACGCGGTCGACGCGGCGGCCAGGCGGATCGGGCCCGACGTCCCGGCCAGTGGCACGCACCTGCTGCCGCTGCTGGGAGCCGACGGATTCGCGCGGTATTGGGACGCGCGGGCGCGGATCGCGAAGCGCTACAAGGCGCCCGTGCGGATCGTGGAGCATCTGCTGAGGCGGTACGGGTGCCTCGCGCCGCAGGTGCTCAGACTCGCGACGGACCAGCCGCAGTTGGCGCGTCCGCTGCCGGGCAGCGAGGACTACTTGAGGGCCGAGGTGGTCTACGCCTCGCGCGCCGAGGGCGCGCTGCACCTCGACGACCTGCTGACTCGTCGGCTGCGGCTGTCGATCGAGTCCTTCGACCGGGGCACGCGGGCCGCGATGGACGCCGCGGGCCTGGCCGGGACGGTCCTGGGCTGGGACGAGACCCGCCGGGCCGCCGAAGTCGAGGCGTACCTGCACCGCGTGGACGCCGAACGGGCCTCCCAGCGCCAACCCGACGACTCCGCCGCCGAAGCGGCCCGCCTCACCGCGATCGAACCCCGCCGCCTCCAACCCCTCCCCTGACCGGCGATCGGCTAGACTCGTCACTCGCCGCCCCCGTAGCTCAGGGGATAGAGCGTCGGTTTCCTAAACCGTGCGTCGCAGGTTCGAATCCTGCCGGGGGCACCGTCGGCGGCGTGCTGATTTCGCGGCTTCGAGCAGCGCGATCATTCCCGATGCGATCCAAAGCGGAGCGACCAGCGCGTACACCGGGAATAGAATGTCGAGTCCCTCCGGCACCAGTGCCTCGTTCACCGGTTCGACGAGCACGAACGTCAACGCCCAAGCGCCGCCGATGAAGAGCGAGTATTCCGCGTGGTACTTCACGTAGAACTCCCGCCAACGGCGGCGCACCTCCTCCTTGAACGCCGGGTCGTGCTCCCACGCCTCCTGAACGATCTTCCGCTTCCGTTTCCCGATCGCTTCCCCGTGCAGCATCAAGCCTGAGGGCGAGGCCGGGTCAGCCTCGGAGGCGGACGGCGGCAACGTTTCGACACCGTCGAACCACCCGCGCTCCCCGGCGACCTCGAGCCTCCACTCCTCGGTGCGGATCGCGGGGAGAATGTACCCGCGAGCCATCACCATGAACGCACCGCCGAGCCAAGCGAGCACGGCCGCGACCCCGATCAGCGCCTCCACGAACACATCCTCGGCGTCACCGGTTCGCGTCCTCGTGGGTGCAGCAGCCGTCCTCGCACTTGTCTTGAGCGGCGACCGCGTTCGGGGCGCAGCAGTGCTCGCCCTTCCAGGCCTCGCGGCCCTCTTTCGCAGCGATCGCGGCGATGACAAGTGCGGCGACGGGGTCGGCCCAGGTCCAGGCGAAGAGGCTGTTGAGGGCGAGGCCGACCAGGAGTACGGCCGACAGGTAGGTGCACAGGAGGGTCTGCTTGGAATCGGCGACGGCGGTTGCCGAGCCGAGTTCTCTTCCGGCTCTTCTTTGGGCCCAGGACAGGAAGGGCATGACCGCGAGGGAGACCGCGGCGAGGACCAGGCCCACAGTGGAGTGTTCGGGCTCGGCGCCGAAGGCCAAGGCGCGGACCGATTCGAAGGTGATGTACGCGGCGAGGGCGAAGAACGAGAGGGCGATGATCCGCAGCGCCCGGTGCTCCCTGGCTTCGCGCACTTCGGGATCGGTGGCCGAGAACTGCCAGGCGACCGCCGCGGCCGAGGAGACCTCGATGACCGAGTCGAGGCCGAAGCCGACCAGAGCGGTCGAGGACGCGACGGTCCCGGCGGTGATGGCCACGACCGCTTCGATGACGTTGTAGGTGATCGTGGCGGCCACGAAGATCCGGATGAGGCGGGTCAGCCGCGCGCGGCGCTCGGGGGTGGGCCCGGCCGGTCCCCGCGTCAGGGAGATCGGGGTCGCCATCAGCAGCAGCCCTGCTCGGCGGTGGCGTCGCAGGCCTGGGGGTCGACGGCGAGGACCGTCTCCAGCAGGTTCGCGAGGGCCTTGGCCAGGCTCGCGTCGGCGAGTTCGTAGCGGGTGCGGCGTCCTTCGGGGAGAGCGACGACCAGGCCGCAGCCCCGCAGGCACGCGAGGTGGTTCGAGAGCGACTGGCGCGAGACGCCAAGGGCCTCGGCGAGCTCGGCGGGGTAGCCGGGGGCTTCGCGCAGGGCCAGGAGCAGGCGCGAGCGGGTGGAATCGGACAGCGCGTGGCCGAAGCGGGCCAGGACCTGACCGTGGGTGAGCGTCTCCATGGGCTTGATAGTACATCGAATCGTGTATTCATGAAAGAGTGTACTGTTCGAAACTTCCAGTGGAAATTTCTGAAAATTCTCCGGAAGTCATTGACGCATTCCCGGCATCTCGCACATACTGGTCGCATCGAAATTCGTCGATACTTCAGGAGGATGCATGTCCCAGGAAGACGCGCCCCGCAACCCGTTCAGCCGCAGGAGCCTCCTGCTCGGCGTGCCCGGGGCCCTGGCGCTCGGGTCGGCCGCCGCGCTCGCGGTGCGGGGGATCGCCAACGCGCAGCAGGTCATCGACACCAACCAGGAGGGCACCCACAACGGCTACTACTACTCGTTCTGGACCGATTCCCAAGGGTCGGTCTCGATGACGCTCGGCGCCGGGGGCAACTACAGCTCCCAGTGGTCGGGCACCAACAACTGGGTCGGCGGCAAGGGCTGGTCCAACGGCAGTCGCCGCACGGTGAACTTCAGCGGCTCGGTCAACCACGGCAGCAACGACTACCTGGCGCTGTACGGGTGGACGTCGAACCCGCTGGTCGAGTACTACATCGTCGAATCGCACGGCCCGTACAACCCCAGCACCGGGGCCGACAACAGGGGCACCGCGAACATCGACGGCGGCACGTACTCCCTGGGCCACTCGATGCGCTACAACGCCCCGTCAGTGGAGGGTACGGCGACGTTCGCCCAGTACTGGAGCGTCCGCCAGGGCGCGCGCACCTCCGGCTCGATCAACACCGGCGCCCACTTCGACGCGTGGGCCGATGCGGGCATGAACCTCGGCAACTTCGCCTACTACATGATCATGGCGACCGAGGGCTACCAGTCCAGCGGCAGCTCCAACATCACCGTCAGCTGAACGACCCCTGAGGGCGGGCCACACCGGGTTGGCCGCTCTCAGGACGCGAGGGCGGGCGGGGCCAAAGGCCCCGCCCGCTTCGGTGTGTCAGCACTGTTCGCAAGTCGTGGTTGGTGGTGCAGAGCTCGGGGAGGCCCCCACCGGCCTCCCCGAAGCTCTATCCCACCAAATCGAGCAAAGTTTCGGGGGCGGCGCTTTCGCTGGGCGTCAGCGGAAGCGCGCTGTGTATATGTCGCCGTCGCGGATCCAGGCGAGCTGGAGCGCGGCGAGCATGTCGTCCACGATGTCCTCGTCGGGAAGCCCGTAGTGCTCCCCGAGGCTGCGTCCGCGGTAGTGCCACAGGAGTCCTGCCTGGACCTGGCCCGCGTCGGCCGAGTGCTTCCCGCAGGAGCGGGCGCAGCGGTAGACCATCTGGCCGCCGCGGTCGTACTCGATCGCCATCACCTGCTGGCACATAGAGCTCCGCAGCTTGCCTGCCGCGGCTGCCTGTAGCAACGTCTGCGTTTGGAGACGTTCCATTGGCACCCAACCCCTCTCCGGGCGACGATCCCGCCTGCCCGGAGACCCGGGACAGACACTGCAAACGACTGGCGTGTCCGGTTGTGCGATGCGGATCGCCCTTCGGCGATGGCGATTGCCGCTCGAAGGGAGAACCTTCGGTCGGCCTCGCCGCTCGCTTCGGAGCGTCGGTTGGAGGCGCTTGGCCCGTGACCACGGTCGCACACCTCGCGCGAACGTGTCTATGTGCATTGTCACACGTCATCCTAACATGCATCGACACCGGGCAGATGCACGTGCATTTGCGCGCTCATCCTCATGTGCGGTCACGCTGTGTAATGTGGGACACTTGGTCCGACCTGCATTGGGGATGTCGGAATCGCCCGGCGCAGTGCCCGTCTGTTAGGACATCGCCGCCAGACTCTGGCAGCCCAGTGCCCCGGTCACGGAATTGAAGGATCCGGCCGATCCCGTCGGCCACTGGTGGAAGGATCTCGGATGGACAAGGCACGCAACGGAATCCCGGCAGGGGAACTCCCCTCCACGATCACTTGGATCAAGAGCAGCCGCAGCGGCCCCAACGGCGGCAACTGCGTCGAGCTGGCCACACTCCCCGGTGGGGACGAGATCGCGGTGCGGAACTCCCGGTTCCCCGAGGGTCCCGCCCTCGTGTACACCGTCGCGGAGATCCGCGCCCTCGTCGAAGGCGCGAAGGACGGCGAGTTCGATCACCTGATCGGCTAGCACGCGGGGGCGCGCGCCCCTGAGCAACACGCTCACCCTGACGGGAGCAGCCCGACGGCTACCCTGTCAGGGTGAGTTTTCCGTTCACGGAGCGACACCCGAACGCGAGGAGGTGAGGACATGGCGAGGCCAGGTGCGGAGGAGACCCCGACCGGTCCCACCACCCTGCGCGTCATCGTGGGCAGCAACCTCCGCCGCCTGCGGCAGGCCGCCGACATCTCCCGCGAGGAGGCGGCCTACGAGATCCGCGGCTCCGAGTCCAAGATCAGCCGTATGGAGCTGGGCCGCGTCTCGTTCCGGATGCGCGACATCGAAGACCTCATGAGCATGTACGGGGTGACCGACCAGGACGAGATCGAACACATGGTCGAGCTCGCCCGCGAGGCCAACCGGCCCAGCCGCTTCCACCGCTACAGCGACTCGCTGCCCAACTGGTTCAACACCTACCTCGACATGGAGGGCGCCTCCTCCATGATCCGGACCTACGAGGTCCAGCTGGTCCCCGGCCTGCTCCAGACCCGCGAGTACGCCCGCTCGGTGATGATGCTCGGCTACGGCCACACCCCGTTGCAGGAGATCGACAACCGCGTCAACGTGCGCATGCAGCGCCAGGACGTACTCGACCAGAAGGACCACCACACCGAGCTGTGGGCGGTCATCGACGAGGCCGCGTTCCACCGGCCCTTCGGCGGCGCCGCGGTCATGCGCGAGCAGATCCAGTTCCTCATCGACGCGTGCGACCGGCCCAACGTGCGCATCCAGATCGTGCCGTTCTCCTCCGGCGCGCACTCCGGTGCGGGCGCGCCGTTCACGTGGCTGCGCTTCGCGTACGAGGAACTCAAGGACGTCATCTACCTCGAACACCTCACCAGCGGCGTGTACCTGGAGAAGGACAGCGAAGTGGACGCCTACCGCGCGGCGATGGAGCACATCTGCTCGCAGGCGACCCAGCCGCGGGACACCCCCGACGTGCTCCGGAAATTCCTACGCGATCACTACAGTTAGTGACGAACCGGGCCCTCTGGACGCCTCAGCCGCAATTCCGCAAGTTCACCCGATCGGGTGAGGGATCGGCGTGTCTTGAGGCCCTACAGAGGCGCTCAGGGCCCGCGAAGGCCCCTCCAGACACGACGAAGGCGCGCGGGTCGCCCCGCGCGCCTTCGATTCGTCGGCTATTCCTTGAACCCGATGGCGCCCATCATGATGCGGTGGTGGGGCTCCAGCTCCTCGACGGCCGGGACCTCGCGGTCGGGCTCGCCGGGGAACCAGCGGCGGACGAAGTCCAGCCCCGGCGGGACCAGGGGCAGGCCCAGGAAGTGCTCGGTGATGCGCTCGGGGGTCCGGATCCAGCCGTTGCCCAGGCTCTCCAGGCCGGCCTTCTCGATGGCCTTCTGGAGCTCCTCACCGGTGTCCACGAAGTCGGTGATGAGCAGGTAAGAACCCGAAGGGCACGCGTCGAGGAGGACCCGCACCCACTCGTCGGGCTGCTCGTCGTCGTGGAAGTGCATGTGGAGCCCGACCACCATGAGCCCGATCGGGCGGGTGAAGTCGAGCATGGACTTGACGTCCTCGTGGTCGAGGATGCTCTGCGGGTCGCGCAGGTCGGCTGTGACCACCGTGGTGTTGTCGTTGGTGGCCAGCAGGGCCCGGCCGTGCGCGAGCACGATCGGGTCGTTGTCGACGTAGACGACCTTGGCGTCGGGGTTGACCGCCTGCGCGACCTGGTGCGTGTTCTCCATCGTGGGCAGGCCCGCGCCGATGTCGAGGAACTGGTCGATACCCTGCTCGGCCAGGTACTTCACGCCCTTGCGCAGGCCCTCGCGGTTGTCGCGCGCCACCTCGCGCGCCGCCGGGACGTGCTTGGCGTAGATCGCCGCGCCCTCGCGGTCGGGAGCGAAGTTGTCCTTCCCGCCGAGGATCGCGTCGTAGACGCGGGCGATGGTGGGCCTGGAGATGTCGAAATCGGGGGTCGGTGCTTCGTTCTCTGCCATCTGCCACCTCTTCTTCGAAGGAACGTTGCGCACATAGTACGACCTTGATCACACTGTCGGGCTTGGGGATCACCCCATCGAGCCACACAGTCCCCATTGATTCTCAAATGAATCATCAAGCGCACCAAGCACTTACGATGACAAGTGATCGCCACTGAGAAACGCCGCAGGGCCCGGGCGAATCCCGCCCGGGCCCTGCGCTGCGCCGCTGCGAGCGGCGTCGGTCCTATTCGTCCCCTTGACCGGAGGCCTCGGGGTTGGCCGCGACCCACGCCGCGACCTCGTCCTCTCGGATCGCCTCCCACAGACTGACGGCCTCGGGGTTGTCGGACTCGGGGTTCTCCAGGTCCCACGTGTACACGACGACCGAGTTGCCGTTGATGTCGCCGGTGCCGAGGTTCGGGGTGGTCATGAACACCAGGTCGTCGCTGCGCAGCCCCATGAGGCTGATCGCGGTCGAGACCACGTTGAACTCGGTGTCGACCTTGACCGCGTCCGAGGTCGAGTCGATGAAGCTGGTGAGCGTGTCGCGGCTGGTGAGGACGCCCGCGCTCAGCGCGGAGTCCATGATCGCCTTGATGAGCTCCTGCTGGTGCTGCATGCGGGCGAAGTCGCCGCGCTGCCACTGGTAGCGCTGGCGCACGTAGTCGAGGGCCTCTTCGCCGGTGAGGTGGTTCGGGCCCTTGGGGAAGTACCGCTCCTCGCCGTGGATGGAGGTGACGCCGGTCTCGTCGTAGTAGTTGGGGTGGTCGGCCCACTCGATGTTCATCTCGACGCCGCCGAGCGCGTCGACGACCTGCACCAGGCCCGCGAAGTTGATCTCCACGACGTGGTCGATGCGCACGCCGGTGAAGTCCTCGACGGTGAGCACCGTCAGCGGCACCCCGCCCCACGCGTAGGCGGCGTTGAACTTCGTGTCGACGCCGGTGTAGTCGGGGTAGTACGAGGCCTCGGCGTACTCGGGGATGTGCACGTACAGGTCGCGCGGGATCGAGACGCCGTGGGCCTCGGTGCCGTCCTCGTTGACGTGCATGAGGATGACCGTGTCGCTGCGGGCGTCCTCTTCGGCGTTGCCCTCGCGGTGGTCGGAGCCGATCACGAGGATGTTGAGGGCCCCGTTGAGCTTGTCGGGGCGGTTCTCGTCCGGGATCGCGTCGAGGTCGAATGGGCGATCGAGGTCGAGGTTGGTCTTGTTGGCGGTCGACCAGACGGCGAAGCCGCCGCCGGTGGCCGCGATGGAGGCCACCAGGCCGATCCCCGAGCCGATGAGGCCGCGCCGGGTCGGACCGCCGGTCGCCGCGGCGGCGACGCGCGCGCCGCCCCCGCCGTCCCCGGGGGGCACGGAGGCGCTGCCGCGGTAGTTGGAACCGGAGTACGTCATGCGGTCAGCTTACGTGGTGACCGCTCGCGGCCGCGCACCCGAGCTGGCGCGACGGTCCGGTGTGGCCGGAGCGGCGTGAGCCGCGTCTCGGCGAATCCGCAGGGAGCGAGCGTTATCGGGCGCGGGTGACGAAGTCGTCGATGGTCGACTTGAGACCGGCCTCATAGTGGACCTGCGGCTCGTATCCGAGCAGTTCGCGGGCCCGGGTGAGGTCGGGGCGGCGGCGCTCGGGGTCGTCCGAGGGCCGTTCGCGGTACTCGATCTTCGAGGCCGAACCGGTCAGGCGCAGGATGATCTCGGCCATCTCGCGCACCGTCAGCTCGTACTCGGTGCCGAGGTTGACCGGGCCGTACTCGGACGACTCCAGGAGCATGACCAGGCCGCGGACCAGGTCGTCGACGTAGCACAGCGAGCGGGTCTGGGTGCCGTCGCCGTAGACGGTGAGCGGCTCGCCCGCGAGGGCCTGGCTGATGAAGTTGGGGATGACGCGGCCGTCGTCGGGGCGCATGCGCGGGCCGTAGGTGTTGAAGATCCGCACGATCGCCGCGTCCAGGCCCTTGTGCCGGTGGTAGGCGGCGACGGCGGCCTCGGAGAAGCGCTTGGCCTCGTCGTAGCAGGAGCGGATCCCGATCGGGTTCACGTTGCCCCAGTACGACTCCGGCTGCGGGTGCACGAGCGGGTCGCCGTAGACCTCGGAGGTGGAGGCCATGAGGAAGCGGGCCCCGTCGGCGAGCGCGCGGTCGAGGGCGTGGAGGGTGCCGATCGAGTCGACGCGGAGGATCTCGACCGGGAGGGTCTCGAAGTCCACGGGGCTGGCCGGGCACGCGAAGTGCAGGACCGCGTCGAAGGGCGCGTCGCCGACGGGCAGGCCCTCGGTGACGTCGGCCTCGACCAGGGTGAGGTTCGGGTGCGCGTCGAGGTTCTCGCGCGAGCCGGTGGAGAAGTTGTCGACAGCGGTCACGTCGCAGCCCTTCGCGAGGAGCGCGTCGACCAGGTGGCTTCCCACCAGGCCCGCGCCTCCGGTCACGAGGATGCGGCTGCCGATTCCGTAAGTAGTCATCAATTTCCCAGATTATCAGGATTGGCCTGGTGTTCACCTGGGCGCAAGCTGTGTGTTCGCTCAGGGCGCGGCCGAATCGCCGGTCAGTACGCGCCCTTTCGGCGCAACACTACAGCGACAGTGCGGAACAGGATCTGGAGGTCGGTCGTCAGCGACCAGTTGTCCACGTAATAGAGGTCGAGGCGGACCGCGTCGTCCCAGGACAGGTCGGAGCGGCCCGAGACCTGCCACAGGCCGGTGATCCCGGGGCGCACCAGGAGGCGGCGGCGCACGTCGCCGAGGAAGTCGCCGTTCTCGGCCGGGAGCGGGCGGGGCCCCACGAGACTCATCTCACCGCGCACGACGTTGATCAGCTGCGGGAACTCGTCGATCGAGGTGCGCCGAAGCCACTTACCGACGTTGGTGATGCGCGGGTCGTCCTTCATCTTGAACAGCAGGCCGTCGGTCTCGTTGTGCATCATGAGCGCGGCCTGGCGCTCCTCGGCGTCGATGTACATGGTGCGGAACTTCCAGCACGAGAACGTCTCGCCGTCGCGGCCGACCCGGTTCTGGCGGAAGAACACCGGGCCGGGGCTGTCGACCTTGATCGCGATGGCCACCGCCAGGAACAGCGGCGAGAGGATCGCCAGGCCGAGCACCGACCAGGAGATGTCGAGCACGTTCTTGATCAGCCAGCCGACGCCGGAGATCTTGGGCTCCTCGACGTGGAGCAGCGGCAGGCCCTCGACCGGGCGGATGTGGACGCGGGGCCCGGCGATGTCGGTGAGCTGCGGCGCGACCACCAGGTCGCGGCCGGTGCCTTCGAGCTGCCACGCGAGGCGGCGCAGGTCGGCCGCGTCGGCCGAGGCCGAGCCGCACACCGCGAGCGTGTCGGCTTCGAGCTGCTCGGCGCAGGTCACGACGTCGGTCCCGGCGAAGACCGGGACCGGGGTGTCGAGGTTGCGCACCGAGGACGCGCCCTCGGTGACGTAGATCCCGACCGGGACCAGGCCCGCGCCGGGCGCGCGGCGCACCGTCCGGTAGACCTCCAGGGCCTCGGGGTAGGCCCCGATGAGCAGGACCCGCTGGACCCCGCGGCCGCTGGCGCGCATCCGGTGCAGGCCGTAGCGGGCGCCGAGGCGGAACGCGCAGATGAACAGGACCGCGGCCAGCAGGATCACCGCGACCGCGGCTCGCGAGACGTCGGCCTTGAACGTCAGGGCCACGAACGAGACCAGCGCGAGCATGAACATCGCCGCGCGGGTGACCCGCTTGAACTCCTCGTTGCCCATGCCGAAGTAGCGGCGGTCGTAGGAGCCGGTGCCCCACAGCGACAGCAGCCAGGCCAGGGGCAGCAGCAGCCACACGGTGAGGTTGAAGAAGCTGATCTGGTCGGTGGTGTCGAAGCCGGCGTGCGGGGTGGGGGTGAGGTTGACGGCGATGACGGAGGCGAGGATCGCGCCGAGGAGGTCGACGCCGACGAGCGCGCCCTGGTAGTAGCGGTGCCAGTTGGAGGCGCGGACCAGGCGGCGCCAGGCCGACCGGGTGACCCCGTTCGTCACGAGCTGGGGGTCTCCGCTCTTGTGCGCACCGGCCACCTGGGTCCCCGTCCGTCCGCGCGGAGTGTTTCCACGTCCGTGGAGGTCTTTTGCTGGACGTTCCAGGCTCGTAGCCACTGCACATCCCTGCGGTCGTCAGCTTACGGTGGAGGTGAGTGTCCGCGGGTGGAGATCGGCGCTGCGTCGGTGAGAGCGTCTTCTCGAGCTGGGCGGCCCGCTGACACGGTACCCGACAACCTACACCTATTCTGCCGCTGCGGTATCTTCGGCCGATCCGAAAGCAGTTCGCGCCACCCGGAGGACGCGTGAAGATCGTCATCGCCCACAACCGCTATTCCTCGGCGCAGCCTTCGGGCGAGAACACCATCGTCGACTACGAGATCGGGGCCCTGGCCGAGGCCGGTGTCGAGGTGGTCCCGTTCCAGCGGTCCTCCGACGAGATCGCCGCGCTGCCTCCACATAGGAAGGCGGCGCTCGCGGTCTCCCCGATCCACGCGGCCGGGACGCAGAGGGACCTCGCCGCGCTCTTCGAGCGCGAGCGCCCCGACCTGCTGCACCTGCACAACCCGTATCCGCTCCTGTCGCCTTCGGTGGTCAAGACGGCGCAGCGCATGGGCGTCAAGGTCGTGCAGACCATTCACAACTACCGGCACGACTGCATGAACGGGCTCTACTTCAGGGACGGGCACGACTGCCGCGACTGCCACGGCAAGCGCTGGAACGCGCCGGGCGTGCTGCACGGCTGCTACCGCGGCTCGCGGCCGCAGTCGGCGATCATGGCCGTGACGCTGGGCGCGCACCAGGGCACCTGGCGCGGCGTGGACCGGTTCGTGGCGCTCACCGACGCGATGGCCGCGTATCTGCGCAGCATCGGCATAGAAGAAGAGCGCATCCGCGTCAAACCGAACGCGGTGGCCGACCCGGGGATCGTGCCGCTGGGCGAGGGGTTCCTGTTCGGGGCCCGGCTCGTGCCCGAGAAGGGCGTGGAGCTGCTGCTGGAGGCGTGGCGGCAGGTGGATCTGCCGGGGACTGCGCTGCGGATCGCCGGGGACGGGCCGCTGCGCCCGCTCGTGGAGGCGGCTGCCGCGCGCGGGGAAGTGGAGTATCTGGGGCAGCTCGACGCCGAGGGGATGCAGGCGGCGCTCGCGGCCGCGAGCGCGATGGTGGTGCCTTCCATCTGGCAGGACATCCTGCCGACCACGGGCATCGAGGCGCTCGCCAGCGGCCGGGCGATCGTGGCCACGCGGATGGGCGGCGCGCCGTTCATCGCGGGGGCGGGCACGGAGGCTCCGGCGGGTGTGGCGGTCGAACCGACCGCCGAGGCGCTCGCGCGCGGCCTGGAAACCGTGGCGAAGGACCCGTCTTACGCGGCGAACGCGAGGGCTCGTTACGAGTCGGTGTTCGCGCCCGAGGTGACGCTGCGCAGGCTCATCGAGATCTACGAGGAACTGCTCGCCGCGCCGCATCCCGTATAGGATATATCCTATAGGATATACGATTCACGCAGTCGAGTCCGAGGATCGTGCAGGATATATCCTATATCCTATAGGGTCGCGCGGGCGTTGGTGGCGATGCTCGCGAGGAGGAACAGGCCGTTGACCGCGCCGAAGCCGAGCATGACGATGAACATGAGCGAGGGCCACAGCAGCGCGAGGGCGATGACGGCGACGACGAAGCCGTAGTCGCGCACGAGTTTGACCAGGCGCACCGCGAGGCTCGTGTTGGTGATCATCGAGACGCCGGTGTCCTCTTTGGCCATGACGGCGGTGACGAGGTTCGTCATCCACAGCGCGGCGAAGGCCGCGCCGCACCAGGCCGGAATCTCGGGAGTGTAGGCGTTCACGACCGCCACGACCACGGCCACGACCGAGGTCTGGATCGCGATGTCGCTGAGGATGTCCACGCGCGCGCCCGCGTCGGAGCCGGTGCCGGTGACGCGGGCGAGTTGGCCGTCGGCGCAGTCGAGCATGTAGGCCACGTGCCACAGGACGAGCGCGGCGATCGCGACCGGCCACCACGGCGCGCCGTCCCGCGCGGCCGGGATGTAGGCGATGACGCCGATCGAGGCGGCCAGGCCGATGACGAGATTGAGGAGCGTCAGGTGGGTCGGCTTGAGGCCCATTCGCCATGCGGCGTATGCGAAGACGGCTCCTCCACGCTGGTCGAGGAGGGTCGCGAGCCCGCCGCCGCGGTTGGCGGCGAGGAAGTCGGCGGGCCGGTGGGACGGGCGCTGTGCGGTCACGCGGCGATCCTATACACCGCGCGATCGGTGCCCGAGCGGCCGCTGTCGTGACTCAGAAGACGCTTGCGGTGAACCGGTCCGGCACTGAGCGTCAAGTCCTGGAACCAGGTTGTGTCAAGATCCCGACACCACGCGGAGGGGCCGCTCCCTAATATGGTCGCGATCCGCGCCATTTGGGACGAAACTTCTTCATCTTTGGTAGCCAGCACATGACCTACCGTCCTAGAGTTGACAGACCATAGATTCCTGGGGAGGAAACATGGGGGACGAGGTGACCGGTTCTGCCTTGCGGCACTGGGACCATCCCGCGTACACGGCGAGACTCCAGGCAGGACGAGCGGCCCTCGCGCAACTGCTGCACGACCGGAGACTCGATCGGGGCCGCCCGATGACAGGACTCGAATTGGAGCTCGATCTCGTCGAGCCCACCGGTGACCCGGCGTTCGCGAACGACGCCGTCCTGGAACACCTGCACACCACCGGCGACGAGGACGCCCTCTACAGCGCCCAGCATGAACTGGGCGCGTTCAACATCGAATTGAACCTGCCGCCCAGGCTCCTCGACGGGGCCGGGATCTCCTGGTACGAAAGCGATCTGGCCGCGATCCTCGCCGAAGTGCGGGAGGCGGGCGACAAGGCCGGCGTCCACATCTGTCCCATAGGGACGATGCCGACGCTGTTCACCGACCACATGAGCGTCGAGGCGCTCTCGCGCACCAAGCGGTACCGGGTCCTCAACGACGAGATCATGCAGCAGCGGGGCGAGGCGCTGCGCATCGACATCCACGGGGCCGAGTCGGTGGACTACTCCTCCGCCACGATCGCGCCGGAATCGGCGAACACCTCCGTGCAGTTCCACCTGCAAGTGTCCCCTGAGGACTTCGCCCGCTATTGGAACGCGGCGCAGGCGATCGCGGGCGTGCAGGTCGCGATGGGCGCGAACTCGCCGTACCTGTTCGGGCGCCAGCTGTGGGCCGAGACCCGGGTGATCCTGTTCGAGCAGGGCACCGACACGCGCCGCGCGCAGCAGCGGCGGGCGGGCGCGCGGCCGCGGGCCTGGTTCGGGGAGCAGTGGATCGGCGGCGTGCTCGACCTCTTCGACGAGAACTACCGGCATTTCGCACCGCTTTTACCACTGTGCGACGAGGAGGACCCCGCCGCGGTGATGGCCGTCGGCGGGGTCCCGACGCTCAAGGAGCTTCGGTACCACAACGGGACCGTGTACCGATGGAACCGGCCGGTGTACGACGTGGCCGGGGGAAGACCCCATGTGCGCGTGGAGAACCGGGTGGTCGCGGCCGGGCCCACGGCGATCGACATCTGCGCGAACATGGCCCTGTTCTACGGCCTGGTGGCGCATTTCGCCGAGGCCGAGCAGCCCGTGCACGAGCGGATGGACTTCGCGCAGGCCGCGAAGAACTTCCAGGCGGCCGCCAGGCACGGCATCCAGGCCGACCAGATCTGGCCCGGGAGGGGCCTGGTCTCGGCCCGCCAGCTCGTGCTCGAAGACCTGCTTCCCGCAGCGGCCGAGGGACTCTCGTTCCTCGGGGTGAGCCGCCGCGACGCCGACCGGTACCTCGGGGTGATCGAGTCGCGGTGCCGCAGAGGCGTGAACGGCGCGTCCTGGCAGGTCGCCCGGGTCCAGGTGGCCGAGCACCGGCACCGGATGGAACGACGGGACGCGTTGCGCGCCATGATCCTCGACTACGCGGCCCGCTCGGCCGACGGCAGGCCCGTGCACGAGTGGGAGGTCTGAACGAATGAAGCGGCGCGGCCCTGGGGCCGCGCCGCTTCGTCTATGCGTCGTCGCCCTCTGAAGCGGGCTTGCGGCGGGCGCGCGTGGTCTTCTTGGCCCGGCGGGGCTTGGGCGGCTCGGGGGCGGGCTCGGACTCGTCCATGTCGACGGCCTTGAGCTCCTGCACCCAGTCCACGTCCGGGTTCGGGTCGTCGTCGCCCTCCTGGGGCTCCCACTCGGCGCGCTTCTGCTCTTCGAGCTTGGCGGCCTTGGCCTGGCCCTGCTCGTGCTGCTTCGCGAAGCGCTTCTCGCGCCGAGAGGGCCGCTTGGGCTTCTCCGGCTTCTCAGGGGCCGCGGGCAGGTCCTTGGTGTCCCCGCCGTAGACCGAGGGCGGCTCGGGCACGGTCCAGCCCGGCGTCGACTCGACCAGGCCCGTGGGCGGCTCCGGTTGCTCGACCGCGTCGTCGATCTGCCCGCCCGCCTTGGGAAGCGCGCAGACCACGAGCGAACCCAGGAGCCCGGCGATCGCCGCGTACGGGCCCACCAGGATCACCGCGAGCGACTCGGCGTTGTCGACCCGCGAGGGCCCGGCCACGAGGTGGGCCACGGTGACGATGAGCGGCCCGGCGATCCCCGAGGCCGCGGCAATGCGGTACCCCGAGCTGGTGATCGGGCCGCGGCGCGCGAACAGCGCCACGATCACGCCGATGAGGGCCGAGCCGACCACGAACGGGACCGCGATCGAGAAGCCCCGGCGACCCAGGGCCGAGTCGGGCCCGGCCCACGAGCCCCACACGGCCAGCTCGGTGACCGGCGAGAGGCGGTCCCCGACCTCGATGAACACCGAGAGCACGGCCAGCAGCCACACCAGGGCCACCGAAGCGCCCACGTTGACCGCCACCGAGCGCGAGCTGAGCCCGATGAGCGCGAGCACGAAGCCCACGGCCGCGCCGAGGCCGGAGGCGATGAGCGGATCGGTCGGGAACGCGTCGAACACCGCGCCCTGCTCGGCCGAGAGGGCCACGAGCGGACCGACGGTGAAGGCGCCCAACGCACTCGCGAACACGGCGGCCACGCGAGTGGCAGCGCCCAGGCGCGCGGCGGCGCGCGAGCCGATCGCGCCGGAGGCCAGGCCCCCGACCACCCCGGAGGCGGCCGAGAACCAGGCCACCCACGCGAGGTTGGCGTTCCAGCGGAAGTCGAGGACCTGGTCGGAGGTGCCGGGCGCGGCCTCGGCCCAGGAGAGGAGCCCGAAGCCGTAGGCCAGCCCGAGCTGCGCGAGGGCGGCCAGCGCCGCGACCGCGAAACCCGCGGCCACGGTCTTGGCGGCAGATCTAGGTGACATACGTCGCACCGTACTGCGTGTACGCAATGGAGTCTCGAACGGCCGATCGAGTGAGCGTGCGGACACCCCTCGCGTCTCACACGGGAGGAAACGCCCAAGCCTCGGCCCGCCCGGCCCGGCTATGCTCGCTTCATCAAGGCCACCTGCCCGGTCGCCGTGCGAGATCATGCCGATCAGCGAGGAGCATTGCATGTCCGACGCCTACGAGGCCCTCACCGCGAATCTCGCGGCCGCCGACCCCGAGATCGAGCGGCTCATCGAAGCCGAGGGACGCCGCGAGTCGGAGAAGATCCGCCTCATCGCGTCCGAGAACTACGTGTCCCAGGCGGTCATGGACGCGACCGGCTCGATCCTGACGAACAAGTACTCCGAGGGGTACGCCGGGAAGCGCTACTACGAGGGCCAGCAGCTCATCGACCAGGTCGAAGAGCTCGCCGTCGAACGCGCGAAGGCCCTGTTCGGGGCCGACCACGCCAACGTCCAGCCCTACTCCGGGTCGCCCGCGAACCTGGCCGTCTACATGGCGTTCCTGACCCCGGGCGACAAGGTCCTGGGCATGGGGCTGCCCGCCGGCGGGCACCTGACCCACGGCTCGAAGGTCTCGGCCACCGGCAAGTGGTTCGACGCGGTCCACTACGGGGTCCGCCGCGACACCGGCCGCATCGACCTCGACGAGGTCGCCGAGATCGCCCGCCGCGAACGCCCGAAGATGATCATCTGCGGCGGCACCGCGATCCCCCGCACCGTCGACTTCGAGGGCTTCAAGGCCATCGCCGACGAGGTCGGCGCGATCCTCATGGCCGACATCGCGCACATCGCGGGCCTGGTCGCGGGCGGGGCGCACCCCACCCCGGTCGGGCACGCCGACGTGGTCACCACGACCACCCACAAGACCCTCCGCGGCCCGCGCGGGGCGATGATCCTCACCAACGAGGAGCACGCGAAGGCCATCGACAAGGCGGTCTTCCCCGGTCTCCAGGGCGGCCCGCACAACCACACCACCGCCGCGATCGCCGTCGCGCTGCGCGAGGCCGCGAAGGACTCGTTCAAGGACTACGCGGCGCAGATCGTCAAGAACGCGAAGGCGCTGGCCGAGGGCCTGAGCTCGCGCGGGTTCGACCTGGTCTCGGGCGGGACCGACAACCACCTGATCTTGGCGGACCTGACCAGCAAGGACATCGGCGGCAAGCCCGCGGCGAAGGCGCTGGACGCGGCCGGGATCGAGTTGAACTTCAACTCGGTGCCGTTCGACCAGCGCAAGCCCTTCGACCCGTCGGGCCTGCGCATCGGCACCTCCGCGGTGACCACGCGCGGCATGGTCGAGGGCGACATGGACGCGATCGCGGGCTGGATCGACCGGGCCGTCGCGGCGGCCAAGGACGGCAAGGACGCCGAGCTGGACGTGGTCGCGGGCGAGATCCGCGAGTACACGAAGTCGTTCCCGATTCCGGGCTGGAAGGCCTAGCGGCACAAGCGAAGAAGGCCCTCGTCCGATTGGACGGGGGTCTTTTCCGCGCTCGGGCACGAGATCCTATATCCTATAGGATATATCCTATCGGATCTGCCGTGGCCGGGGAAAACGGAACGCGCCCGGCTCTTCGGCCGCGCGCGTCGCGTTCTTGGGTTTGCAGTTGATCAGTCGCGGCCAGGCGCCTTGTGGGCGCGCTCGCCTGGGGACCTAGCGGGCCAGGCCGGCGAGGGCGCGGCCCTCGACGCGGTCGGCCACCCGGCGCAGGACGCCGGCGGTCGAGAGGCGGACCTTCTCAGGACGGGTGACGCCGAAGACGTACGGCTTGTGAGCCCGGCCATCGTCAACGACCGGCGCGTTCGGCAGGGCCGAGGTGGCTTCGGTGTTGGCGGCGTCGACTGCGAGGTAAGCACCCACGAACTCGTGCATGATGATTCCTTCCCGGCAGGGTGTGCCGGATTGTGTTTCTGAAGGGGGACCGCTCGTCGATGACGCCATTGTCGACGGCGGGGGAGCCGTTGCGGCCGTCTCGGCCACTTCGGGGCCGGGCCTGGGCGGGGTTCGGGTTCCGATCCTCCGCCGTGCTCCGGCTTCACTGACAATGCTAGGACCGCCGGGCCCGTGAAAGCCAGGGATTTCGCGTGGGTCACATGTATCCCGCGACACTGTCCACAAAGGCCTGAACGGCGGTTCGGGCCGCGAATTCGGGCGGCGGGTGTCCGGCGGGTGAAGGTAGTCTGTCCGGATGCGGGACTTGGGAGTTCGCGTCGGCCACTGGACCGGCGAGCACACCGGCTGCACGGTGCTGCTGTTCGAGGAGGCCACGGTCGCTTCGGGCGAGGTGCGCGGTGGGGCCCCCGCCAGCCGCGAGATCGAGCTGCTCGACCCCCTCAGGGCCAATACCGGGATCGACGCGGTGCTGCTGACCGGCGGTTCGGCGTTCGGCCTGGCCGCCGCCGACGGGGTGATGCGCTGGCTCGCCGAGCACGGCCGCGGCGTGGCCACCCCGGGCGGGACCGTCCCGATCGTGCCGACCCTGGGCCTGTTCGACCTCGACGGCACCGGCAACGTGCCCGCCGCCGCGCAAGGCTACGAGGCCTGCGACGCGGCGATGGCCCCGTTCGAGCCCGCGCTGGACGGGCCGGTCGGCGCGGGGCGCGGCGCGACCGTGGGGCAGTGGCGCGGGGTGACGCTCCCCTCGGGGCTGCGCACGGCGACAGTGGCGGCCGGGCCGGTCCAGGTGACCGCGCTCGCGGCGGTGAACGCGTTCGGCGAACCGGGGCCGCTCGACCGGGAGCTGCTGCGACCCGAGGGGTTCGCGAGCGGCACGTTCGGGCGCAACACCACGATCGGGGTGGTGGTGACCAACGCGCGGCTGTCGAAGGTCGACTGCGCGCTGGTCGCGCAGGGCGCGCACGACGGGCTCGCGAAGGCGATCAGCCCCGCGCATACGAGGATGGACGGCGACGCGTTCATCGCGGCGTCGACCGGGACGCTTCCCGCGTCGGTGGACGTGGTGCGGACGCTGGCGGTCGAAGCAGTCGCCGAAGCGATCGGGACCGCGGCCTGACCAGCGGTTTCGCGCAGCGCGGGGCGGAGCGTGGCCCGGATTCCGGGAGCGTCTCGGCGAGTCTGCGCATTTCGGACACCCCTGGGACCCCCCGTTTTCAACATTACGCAGAGGGGCCGACACGCCCTTTCGAACAGCACTGGTGAGCGCGGCTCGCCTAGGCTCGATCGCATGAGGCTCCTCAGCGCGGCCGTCGCCGCCGCCGCACTCGTGCTCGCCGGTTGCACCGCACATGCGGACGCCGAGCCGAACGAACCCGCCGCAGACTGGCCGGACACCTGGCTCTACCAGCTCAGCGGCTACGCGGACGACCGGCTCGACGCCGTGGCCGCCGCGCCGCACGACGCGGCCGTGGTCGACCTCGCGCGCGACGGCGGCGAGGGCTACTGGACCGCCGCCGAGATCGGGGCCGTCAAGGACAGCGGCAAGAGCGTCTACGCGTACTTCACGATGGGCTCGATCGAGACCTACCGCCCCGAGTACCAGGCCGTCGAAGCCGCCGGGCTCACCCTCAACCAGTGGGGCGACTGGCCCGACGAGTACTTCGTCCGCTACTGGGACCCGCAGTGGTGGGACCTGGTCATGGAGCCGCGCCTCGACCAGGCCAAGGCGGCCGGATTCGACGGGGTCTACCTGGACGTGCCAAACGCGTACGAGGAGATCGACCTCGACCTGGTCCCCGGCGAGACCCGCGAGAGCCTCGCGCTCAAGATGGCCGAGCTCGTGACCGCCGCCGCCGAAGCGGGCGAGGAACTCCTGATCATCCCGCAGAACTCCCCCGAACTCATCGAGTACCCCGGCTACCTCGAAGCGATCGACGGCATCGGGATCGAGGAGCTGTTCTTCCTCGCCACCGACGAGCCCTGCGACCAGGACTGGTGCGCCGAGAACCTCGACTACACGCGCGACATCGCCGGGGCCGGGAAGCTCGTCCTCGCCGTCGACTACGCGATCGAACCCGAGAACGTGGCCTCGGCGTGCGCGAGCCACGCCGAAGAGGGCTTCGCGAGTGCGGTGGCCGAACGCGACCTCGACAAGATCAACGAACTGTGCTTAAAGGATTGCCGTCCCACTTGCGCGAGCGTTTCATCTGGTACATGGCCTGATCGGCGGCCCACAGGGTCTGCGCGGGGTTGCCGCCGGCGGCCAGGCGGGCCCAGCCGATCGACACGTCGACCGGGGTGCCCGGGACCGAGTACTCCCACTTCTCGGCCTCGACGGCGATCCTGATGCGCTCCGAGACCGCGTCCGCGTCGTACTCCGAGGCCCCCGGCAGCACCAGGATGAACTCGTCGCCTCCCGTGCGCGCCAACAGGTCCCCCGAGCGCACCACCCCCGACAGCAGGGCCGCGACGCGTTGCAGGATCGCGTCCCCGGCCTGGTGACCGTGCGTGTCGTTGACCGCCTTGAACCCGTCGAGGTCGAGCACCGCGATCATCCCGTCGCCGTCCACATCGGCCAAGAAAGCATCCAGGCGGCGGCGGTTGGGCAGGCCCGTCAGGTCGTCGGTGTTGGCCCGGTCGGCCCAGCCCGCGGCGGTGCGGCGCAACTGGTCGTGGTCGACCAGGGCCGCGGCCGAGGCGAGGTAGATCGTGTGGAACTCGTTGATCTGCTTGTACAGCGCGTACGTGGTCGCGTGCGCGGCCAGGATCGAGGCCGCGTGGTCGCCCTTGGCGACCAGCGCGAGCGAGCGCAGGTGCTGGGGCTCCATGACGCCGAGCGTCTCGTCGCCGATCTCCCTGGCCTCCAGCACTTCGAGGGCCTCCAGGCCGCGGGCCTGGGCGATCAGGCGCGAGGCCCGCGCGAGGGTGCGCAGGTCCATCGCTTCTACAGAAGACGTCTCTTGCGGGAGTAGGTGCTCGACCGACCACTGCTCGCCGAAGCCAAGGAGGCTCAGCCGCGAGATCGCGTAGTGGACCCATTCGAGTTCGCGCGTGTCGAGGTCGTGCAGGTTCGCCTTGACGCGGCGCAGCTCTTGGCGCAGCTGGCCGGTACAGGCGCGCGGATCGCCGGTGTAGTAGCGCAGCAGGGCGTCCCGGACCCGGATCTCCACGCCTTCCACTGAGGAGCGGGGGATCTTGGCGCGTTCGGCGAGGGTGTGGCACTGGTCGAGGGCTCCGGCGGCCTGCTGCTGGTAGCCGCAGTTCGAGAGGATCACCGCGAGGTCGTACCAGGCGTCGACGGCCGCTTGGCTGGCCTCGGTCATCGACCGCAGCGCCCGGGTCGCGAGCACGAGGCGCTGCGCGGTGAAGTCTAGGGACTTGATGTGGTGGTGGTAGTACCAGGCCGCGAGCGCGTGGTACTTCCCGTCGAGGCGGGGGTCGCGGCAGCGGGCGACGGCGGTGCCGGCCTGGTCGATCGTGCCGGGGATCTTGTCGATGGCCCGCTGGTTGATCTGGCCTTGGAGGATGAACAGCCACGCCTGGGCCCTTTGCTGGGCGGTCTCGGAGTTGTAGACGATCCAGGTGGCCTCCGAGACGGCCTCGGCGACCTGCCCCGATCGCATGAGTCCGCGCAGACGCCGGTACTGATCGGCATAGTCACGCGTAGACGTGATCCCCCTCCGTGGCGTCACGCGCTCTATCCTGCCACCGCGGGCCCGATATATCCAGTGCCGCAGGTCCGGTGCGGGGTGTGCATTGCGTCCCCTGATCGCATGGGCCCGAACCGTTTTCCTCCCTCGGACGCGTCGAGCCCTTAGAGTCGGGGCAGTTCCCGAATCGGAAGGTCGGTGCGCCTTTGCTCCCTGCATGTCCGTGTGCCTCCTGCGGCGAGCCGCTGGAGGTGGCCCCCGGGGCGACCGTGCTCGCCTGCGGCGTCTGCGGGACCGAGCTGCACGGGCGGCCCGCGTCGCGGCGGATCGCCGACCCCGACTGGGTCGCGCTGGAGCCGAAGCCGCGGTTGCGGTACGCCGACGACACGCCGGAGGCGATCGTCGCCCCTGACGCGTTGGTGCCGTTCGCGGTGGAGCGGGCCACGGCGCGGCGGCTGCTGCGGGATTGGGCGCGGCGGCGGCCGTTCGCCCCGCGCGAGCTGCGGCGAATCGACGAGTCGACGACGTTCCGGGCCGCGTTCGTGCCGCACTGGGTGTGGCAGGCGCGCACGCGCTCGCGGTTCAAGGCGGCCCGGGGTGAGCACTACTGGATGCGGGTCGGGGCCGCGGGCGGGAAGGGCAGCCGGGTGCGGGCGCTGCGGTGGCGTCCGGCGGCGGGGACGGTCGACCGGGACTTCACCGGGGTGGCGATACCGGCCACGGTGCGCCTGGAGGGCCGGATGCTGGCCGATCTGATGCGCGACTGGCGGCTGGGGAACGCTTTGCCGTTCCGCATGGAGCAGCTCGACGGGTGCTGGGTGCAGCGGTACGACCTGGAGCCGGAGGTGGGCTTGGAGTTGGCGAAGGCCCGGATGGCGGCGGCGGTGGAGCGTGAGGTGCGCATCCGGGTGGGCGGGGACGAGCAGCACGTGCCGTCGATCGACACCGCGTACGCGGGCCTGGGGTATCGGCTGGTGCTCTTGCCGGTGTGGCTGGCGTCGTACGCGCATCGGGGGCGGCGGCGGATGGTGGCGGTGCACGGGGAGTCGGGGCGGGTGCTCGGGGAGCGGCCGTGGAGCGCCGTGAAGCTGGGAATCGGCATTTTCCTCATGTTGGCTGTGTCCGGACTCATACTGTATTTCAGCCGTTTATCCGCTTTCGGGGCTCCGAACAGCCAGAGGGTCCGTACAGGACGCGGTTACCGCGTGGAAATGAACTATCGTCGGAAACGCGCAACCGCCCCGGCGAACCGCGCGTGTACCCCCAGAAAGCGGGCCAGCCACCCCCGGCTGCGCCGCCGCACCCCACTGGAGTTCCGGGAGAGGCAATGAGCGACCCGATCACACACGCTGCCAAAGCGTCGTCCCCTTGGTGGGCGAAGGCGATGGTGATCAGCGGATCTATGGTGATGGTGGTCGCCGGCGGCGGAGCGATCGCGGGCCAGGTCAGTCTCAACCTCGTCAACGACTCGATCAACCAGGCCGACCTGTTGGCCGACCAGCGCGTCGAATCCGAAGGCTCCGACATCGAGGGGCCCCTGAACTTCCTGGTGCTGGGCACCGACGAGCGGGTGGACGCGGGCGGCGAGGCCCGCACGGACGCGAACCTCATCATCCACATCAACGAGGACCTCACCCAGGTCTCGATGATCTCGCTGCCGCGTGACCTCTTGGTGGACATCCCCTCGGGCATCCCAGCGCAGCAGACGAAGCTGACCGAGGCGTTCGCGTACTCCGAGGACTGGGGCGAGTCGTTCCAGAACACGGCCGAGACGATCACGAACCTGACCGGGGTCCAGTTCAACGGCGCGGCGATCGCGAACTTCGAGGGCTTCCTCGACATGGTCGGGGAGCTGGGCACGATCGAGCTGTGCCCCTGGCACGACATCACCTCGATCCACACCGACAAGACCTTCCCCAAGGGCTGCGCCGAGTACGACCAGAAGGACGCGCTCGACCTGGTGCGCCAGCGCTACGGCTGGGACTCCGAAGAGGACTACGCCAACGGCACGTGGGGCGACTTCGGACGCCAGAAGATGCAGCAGCAGGCCATCAAGAAGATCCTGGAGCGGGCCAAGGAGCAGGGCTACGCCACGGACCCGACCAAGGCCGTGGACCTGCTCAACAGCTTCGGCGACGCGCTCACGCTGGACGTGGGCGGCTACAACCTGTTCGACATGATCACGCAGATGCGCAACGTCGACCCCGGCGAGATCCTCTCGATCGGCACGCCCTCTTCGGAAGGCAACTTGAACGGGACCTCGTACGTGCTCATCCACGAGGGCACCGACGAGGAGACGGCCTCGGACGCGCTGTGGGAGGCCATCAAGAACGACACGCTCGACCAATGGGCGTGCGACCATCCCGAATGGCTGAGCGGCGATTCGACGCCCACATGCTCTACGGTGACGGAGGACGCGTCAGAGGCGGTTCCTTCGGACGGCGCGACCGACGGGACGGAATTAGACGCGTCCGGGCTGCAACCCAGGGCCGTTACCGAAGCGTTATCACTTTGGATAATGCCGTACTGACCCTTGGAGAAGCATGGCCGGCAAGAGCGGTGCGCCCTGGTGGGCCCATCTGATGATGTACGCGGGCGGGTTGACGATGGTCGTCGCCGGGGCCACGGCCGGGATCGCCCAGTACGGGGTCAACGCCGCCAACAACGCGATCCCCGACGAGGACATCCTCGGCGACAACCGCGCTGAGATGGACGTCAACAACATCGAGGGCCCGCTCAACATCCTCGTGCTCGGGACCGACAAGCAGGGCGGCGCGGTCCGCTCGGACACGATGATCATCGTGCACATCAACGAGGACCTCACCGAGGCCACGATGGTGTCGCTGCCTCGCGACCTGTGGGTCGACATCCCCGACTGCGGGCCCGGCTGGGGCAACAACCCGTGCCAGAACAAGATCAACCACGCGGCCTCGATCAGCGACGACTGGGAGGTGACGCGGAAGAACGTGGTGCAGACGATCAACGACCTCACCGACGTCAGCTTCCACCTGGGCGCGACGGCGGACTTCAACGGGTTCGTGGAGATGGTCGACGTGGTCGGCGAGATCGAGATCTGCACGTGGAAGGAGTTCAAGTCCCACCACACCGAGCGGGTCTTCGAGAAGGGCTGCCACTTCTACGACGAAGAGGCCGCGCTCGACCTGGTGAGGCAGCGCTACCAGTTCTACGACGACATCGACTACGAACTCAACCTGTACGGCGACTACGCGCGGCAGTCGTTCCAGCAGCAGGCCATCAAGTCGCTGCTGAACCAGGCGAAGAGCCAGGGCTTCCTGGAGGACCCCGCCAAACTCACCGAGCTGCTCAACAGCTTCGGCACCGACAAGGTGAGCATCGACAAGCCCAAGGACCTGTCGATCGCCGACTTGGTGGTGAACTTCCGCAACATCGACCCGAACGCGATGAACACGATCCGGGTTCCCTCCAGCAGCGACAAGACGTACGTGGACGGTATGGAGATCGACATCGAGCTCATCCACGAGGGTGAGCAGCAGATCGCGGCCGACTCGCTGTGGCAGGCGATCAACGACGACACCCTCGACGAGTGGATGCTCGCGAACCCGAAGTGGGTCAAGGACGACGCGGTGGCCGCCGAGGCTTCGAAGACCGACGCGACCGTCACCTCTGACTGAACGCGAGCGAACGGGCCGCCCACTCGGGCGGTCCCGTTCGCTTACGCGCCTTGGGCCTTGGCCTCCTCGGCCTCGTCGATCTGGTTCCATTCGCGTTTGGAGGACTGCCAGCCGTCCTCGTTGTGGCCGGTGCGCCAGTAGCCCGAGATCGAGAGCCGCTCGCGCGGGACGCCGTGCTCGAAGCGCAGGAGGCGGCGGATCTCGCGCACGAAGCCCGCTTCGCCGTGGACGAACGCCTGGACGACGCCTTCGGGGAACTCGAAGGCGCGCACGGCGTCCGCTATGCGAACGCCGACCCTCTGGTCGCCGCGGTGGAGCCAGGTGACGCGCACGTCACCTGCGGATTTGAACTGCTGCTCCTCGTCGGGGCCCTCGACCTCCACGAACACGTGGGCGCGGGCGCCGGGGGCGAGCCGCTCGACCGCGGAGGCGATCGCGGGGAGGGCGCTCTCGTCGCCGACGAGGAGGTGCCAGTCGGCGTCCCCGGCGGGCGCGTAGCCGCCGCCGGGACCGGCGAAGCGCAGGAGCGTCCCGGGGACGGCACTGGCGGCCCAGGGCCCGGCGACGCCCTCGTCGCCGTGGTAGACGAAGTCGATGGTCAGCTCGCGGGCGGCCTCGTCCCAGCGGCGCACGGTGTAGGTGCGCGAAACAGGCCACTGCTCGCGCGGGTACTCCTCGCGGATGCGGGCGAGGTCGAACGGCTCGGGGTATTCGACGCCGGGGGCCGGGAACTGGAGTTTCAGGTAGTGGTCGGTGAACTCGCCGCAGGTGAAGTCGGCGAGGCCCTCGCCGCCGAGGACCACGCGGATCATGTGCGGGGTGACGCGCTCGGTGCGCAGCACTTCGGCGGTCCGCACGTTCGGGGCCCTGCGCCCTCGGCTTTCAGCCATGTCGGCTCCTCGGATTCGCGGCTCGCATGCGGGTTCGGCGAGGCCGGCGAGCCGACGACCGCGTCGAGGTTCTTAGGTTTCCCTAACTCTCTCAGTTTTACCTCGGTTCCGCCCTCTCCGCCGAGCCGCGACGCGCCCCTCCATCCGGGAACGCGCATCCGATAGGATATATCCTATATGATATAGGATTTCGTCGAGCGGGGCGTTTCCAGCGCCACCGCGAGGGGCGGATCGGCGTCGCCGATCCGCCCCTCGCGTCCCCGGTCAGTCCGGCCTGGGGCTGACGTCCCGCATCGCCTGTCGCAGCAGCGGCCGTGACAGGCCCCCGGCGGCGATGACCGCGGCGACGCCCAGCGTCAGCGTGGCGGCCAGGATGAGCACGCCGCTCACGTCGAAGCCCATCGCGCCGATGACCGGCAAGGTCAGGACGATCCCGGTCAGGACCGACGCGCCCCCGATGAACGCCAGCGGCAGGACCGTCTCCTGGCGGCGGGCCCGGTCGAGGACCTGCTGCGGGGTTCCGGCCAGGTGCAGCAGCCGGTAGGCGCGGCGGCGGTCGAGGACCGAACCGATCGCGCTGATCGCCGCCGACACCGCGGCCGTGGCGAACACCACACCGAGGACCACGGTGACGCCGGTCCGCACCGAACCGATGAGCCGGTTCGACAGCAGGCTCGCGTCGACCTCCCGCGAGGGCGGGTCGCCCGGCAGCAGCCGCGTCATGGTCGACCGCACGGCCTCGACGTTCGCTCCGGCGGTGGTGGCCTCGACGACCGCCGTCGAGTCGCCCGATTCGAGGTGGCCGCTGGACTCGACCACGGCGACCTCGGCGTCGGTGCCGAGCGCGGCCGCGACTTCGGCGGCCAGCGCCTCGGCCTGGTCGGCGGGGACGAGCGAGGCGACCGTCTCGGTGGCGCGGGCGTCGGTGTCCTCGATGACCATCGGGAACATTGCGACCGACCCGGCGATGAACCCGGCGATCGCCACCCCGGAGACGGCCCGCCACGCGGCCTTCGGGTCCTCGGCCAGGCGCCTGGCGGCCAGGAGCCGGGACGGGCCCCTCGCGGTGCGCGCCAGGGCCTTCCCGAGCTTCTGCACGATCCACGGGCCCACGAGGTTCACCGCGGCGATCGTGCCGCCGAACAGGGCCAGCAGGACCGCGACGGCGATCATGTCGCCGCCGATGACCTGGGTGCCGATCATGAACGCGGCAGCGAGCGCGGCGAAGACGACGAGACGGATCACCTTGAGGCCCTTGGGTTTGACCGCTCGGGCCACCCCGAGCGGGCTGATGACGACGCCGCGGAGGCCGATGAGCGCCGAGACGGCCACCAGGAGCGGCACCGCGGCGGCCACGACCGCCATCCACGGGGCCCCGGCCCACAGGTCGGCGGTGTACCACCGGCCGCCGTCGATCGGGATGAGCGCGAACAGCGGTGTGGACGCCATCCACGCGGCGGTGCCCACGATCGAACCGGCGACGGCGGCGAGGGTCGTCTCGATGAGCGTCAAGCGCACCACTTGGCCCGGGGTCGCGCCCACGAGCCGCAGCGTGGCGAGCCGTTCGTCCCTGCGCGAGACGGTCAGGCGGGCCGCGGCGGCGCCGAACACGGCCGCTGGCATCGCCATGAGCAGGGCCGCGATCGCCATCAGGATCTGATAGAAGCCGTACACGGAGTCGACCGCGCCGCCTTCGAAGGTGTCGAAGGCGAGCGGCGAGACCCCGTCGGGGTTGTGCCGCTCGACGGTCATCACCGGATCGGCCGCGTCGCGGCCCACGACCACGAGGTACTCGTTCGGGTGCGCCAGGGCGTCCGCGCCGACCTCCCCGGCCACGGTCACCTCGCCGTAGCGGGCGAGGAAGTCAGATTCGGGGACCTCGGCGAGCAGGTCGGCGGCCGCGGGCGACAGCCACACCTCGCCGGGGGCGGGGAAGGCGTCAAGGCCCGGCGGGACGGGCGCGTCGGGAGTCAGGGCCGCGAGATCCACGCGGGTGACCATGGCGCCGCCGTAGTGGTCGGCGGCGGTCGCGATCAACGCGTCCGCCTCGCCCTCGACGGCCACCGGTTCGCGCCACGACGTGCGCTCCCCGCGCTCGGCGAACGCGAAGTTCCCGGCCACCGCGAACTGAAGCAACAGCGTCGCCACCGCGACCGCCAGAGCGGTCAAACCGGTGCTGAGCAGCGCCCGGCGCCCGCCAAGGCGCGTCAGACGCCAAGCCAACTCGGTCATCGCCAGACCTCCGCCACCGGCTCGTGGCCGAAGCGGCCGCTGCCGTCGGGGCGGACCGGGAGGGCCTCGGGGGCGCCGTCGCCGGTGCGGGGCGTGCCGCTGAGGCGGCCGTCGCGGATCTCGATCGTGCGGGTGCAGCGGGAGGCGATCCGAGGGTCGTGGGTGACCACCACCAGGGCCGCGTCCAGTTCGGACACCGTGTCGAGGAGGACGCCCATCACCTGGTCGCCGGTGGCGCGGTCGAGCGCGCCGGTCGGTTCGTCGGCGAACACCACGGCGGGCCGGATCACCAGCGCCCGCGCCAGCGCGACCCGCTGGGCCTCGCCGCCGGACAGCTCGCCGGGTCGGCGGTCCTCCTTGCCTTCGAGGCCGAGCCTGCGCAGTTCGGCGCGGGCCGGGCCCAGCGCGTCACGGCGCGAGCGGCCGTCGAGCATGAGCGGCAGGGCCACGTTCTCCTCGGCGGGCAGCTCGGGCAGGAGCTGCCCGAACTGGAACAGGAACGCGAACCGGGTGCGGCGCAGGTGGCTGCGCTGGCGCTCCGAGAGCGAGTCGATGCGCTCGTCGAACAGGCGCACTTCGCCCGAGTCGGGCCGCATGATCCCGGCGAGGCAGTGCAGGAGCGTGGACTTGCCCGAGCCGCTGGGCCCGGTCACGGCGACCGATTCGCCCGCGCCGATGCCGAAGTCGACGCGGTCGAGCGCGGGCGCGGGCCCGAAGTGCTTGGTGACGGCGCGGGCGGTGAGCATGGGCGGCCTCATCGGCGGGCCTTTCGGTGGGTCGGGACGAAGGGCAGGGCCGCGCCCGCGATCAGGAACGCGGCCAGGAGCACGAGGCTCACGGCGGTGGTGATGTCCAGGAGTCCGTTCATGACGCAAGCCTCGCCGCAAAGGCCACCGGGCTGCTTCGGCTCGGCGACCGGTTTCGGGCCGGGCGGGTCGGTCATTCGGCGGAGGGGCCTCGTGCGGCGGCTACGGTCGTGGTCATGACCGCCAAGACCGCCTGGGGCCTCCGGGTCAACCGGATCGCGATGCGCCTGCTCAAGATCTCGATCGTGGGCGGGCTGCTGCTGATCCTGCTCGCGGAGATGGTCTCGCACGCGGTCGACGAGAAACCGCCGTATTACTGGTGGCTGGCATGGGTGCAATGCGCGGTCTCGCTGTTCGCGATCGGCGTGTACATGCTCTACCGGCCCGGCCGCAAGAAATGGATCGGGGTGGCCGCGATCGCCTCGCTCGCCGCGACCGGCCTGCACCTGGTGGTCGACCAGGCCGAGCGGGGCGTCGGCACCGCCGAGCTGTTGACGCTGGGCGTCCTCATGCTGTTCGCGGTGCGCCAGTGGGACGCCGCGCCGGGCCGGTGGGTGGCGTGGGTGACCGGCGCGGCGATCACGGTGGTCGGGGTGCGGATGTTCGTCTTCCCCAGTTCGATGGTCGCCGGAACGATCATGGTCCTCATGGGACTCGCGACGGTGGTCTCGGTCGGCGCGTACCTGCGGTCGATGGACCGGTTGCGGCGCGAGACCCAGGAGGAGGTGCGCCGGGCCGAGCGGCTGGAGTTGGCCCGGGAGATGCACGACTTCGTGGCCCACCACGTCACCGGGATCGTGGTCCTCGCGCAGGCCGCGCAGGTCGCCGAGACCGATCCGCGGCGGTCGTTCGCCGACATCGAGGAGGCGGGCCTGGCCGCGCTGACGTCGATGCGGCGCATGGTGAAGATGCTTCGCGACGACGATTCGGGCGCGGGCGTCAACCCGCTCGGCGACCTCTCTCAGATCGAGGACCTGGTGGACCGCTTCAACCGCGAAGGCACCGACGCGACCTGCTTCATCTCCCCCGACCTCGCCGGAGCCGTGGCCCCCGAGATCGCCGCCACCGCGCACCGCGTGGTCCGCGAAGCGCTCACCAACGTCCGCAAGCACGCCCGGGGCGCGACCAGGGTCCGCGTCGTGGTCGCCGCCGCCGGGACCCAGGGCCTCGAAGTCTCGGTCCGCGACAACGGCCAAGGCGCCCGCGGCCGCCTCGCCGAATCCGGCGCGGGCATGGGCCTCCTCGGCCTCGGCGAACGCATCGAAGCCGTCGGCGGCACCCTCAAAGCCCAGCCCCGCCCCGAAGGCGGCTGGGAAACAGCGGCCTGGCTCCCCCGACAACCCGCCGAGGTCGAAGCCTGACCTGGTTCCCCGGTCGTAACTTGGGGTGATGATCAGACGACTCTCGAAGTGGGCCAACCGCTCGCGGCCCCCGTTGGAACACTGCGCCCCGGTGTTCCGCGACCGCGCGATCTTGAAGAGCATCGGGGCGGGCGCGATGTTCACGGCAGCCGCACTGGCCGCGGTGCTGATGTTCGATCGCACCTACCTGACGCTGATGGCGCTGGTCCTCGAAGCGGCGCTGCTGCTCACGTCCCTGGTGATGCTGTTGATAGGGATGCGGAGCCCTCATCTCGTGGGTCCGCCGGCGGACTACCGGCTTGAAGAGGACCGCCGATGATGCGGTTCATAGGCCTCGGGCTGTTCATCGCGGCCTTCGCGGCCGTGGGCGTGGCGTTCCTAGTGGCCGCTAGGCGGGACCGCGCGCGGGCCAGGCGCATGGCGGGCCGGTTCCCGATCGACGAGACGAACCTGCCGTCCGGCGACCCGCCTCGGATGGTCCCGTGGGATCGGCGATACCGCGGCCATCTGTGGGAGGACCCGCGCCCGGCCGGTTCGGACATCGACGTGGACAAGTGCGACTGGTACGCGAGGCGGGCCGAGCGGGTCGCCGATCACCGCCGGCTCATGGGCATCGTGCTGCTGTGGGGAACCGGCGCGCCGGTCGGCGCGATGATCGGGCCGCTGTGGACGGCCACGCCGGAGGTGGACTGGAGGGTGCTCGTGGCGATCGGCTTCGTACTCCTCGTCGCCGTGTGGGGCGCGTTCTGGCAGACCGATGAGGCGAAGCACTGGGATCGCGTCGCCGAGACCTACCGGCAGCGGGCCGTGCGCCTCAGGGAGGCCGCGCGCCAAGCCGCGGCCGAAGCGGCGGCGCGTGAGGCGGCGGTGGCCGAAGCGCGCCCCGTGTTCGGGCGTCGATTGCGCGCGGCCTGGAACGCGTTCCGACGGCCCGAGCCGGCCTGAGTGGAAACGGAACGGCCCCCGTCCTGTGGACGGGGGCCGTTCGCTACCGGTGGCAGGTGCAGGATTCGAACCTGCGTAGGCAATGCCGGCTGATTTACAGTCAGCTCCCTTTGGCCGCTCGGGCAACCTGCCTCGCTGTGTAGCGAGAGCAAGAATAGCCTCCCCTGCCCGGGAGGGCGCAAGCGGGTTATCCCCCGTTGAGACCGCGTTCACTGCCGGGTGGTCCGGGCGCGGGCGCCCAGTGCTGCGGGCCCCGACTAAGCTTGGCGATCGCGCCCTGCACCGACGGAAGGACACAGTCATGGCTGACGCCTCGTTCGACATCGTCTCCGAGATCGACCTCGCCGAACTCGACAACGCGATCAACCAGGCCCAGCGCGAGCTGAGCACCCGGTTCGACTTCCGCGGGACCGGCGCCAACGTCGAACGCTCCGGCGACGAGGCCGCCGTGGTGGTCGCCGAGACCGAAGACCGCGCCAAGGCCGCCCTCGAAGTGCTCAAGGAGAAGCTGATCAAGCGCGGCATCTCCCTCAAGGCCCTCGACGCCGGCGAGCCGCGCCAATCCGGCAAGGAAACCAAGATCGACCTCGCCTTCAAGCAGGGCATCGGCGCCGACGACGCCAAGAAGATCGGCAAGATCATCCGCGACGAAGGCCCCAAGGGCGTCAAGCCGCAGGTCCAAGGCGACAAGCTCCGCGTCACCGGCAAGAAGCGCGACGACCTCCAAGAGGTCATCGCCCTCCTCAAGGGCAAGGACCTCGAAGTGGCCCTCCAGTTCACGAACTACCGCTAGTGCCATGACGTTCGTCAACGCGCTCGTCCTGATCCTGTTCCTCGTCGGCGGCGGCCTGGTCGCGGTCATGGTCACGATCACCCAGCGCGCCTACAAGAAGGACGAGCGCTCCCCTCACTGGGTCGTCTACCCCACCGCGAAGGGCGAGCGGCCCGCGATCCCGGCCCAGCCCGGCACCTGGACGCTGCTCCTCGACGACGCGGGCCAGAAGAAGATCCAAGTCATCAAGGAGATCCGCGGCATCACCGGGCTCGGCCTGGCCGAAGCGAAGGCCCTGACCGACCGGTTCCCCTCGCCGGTCCTGGCCGGCGTCGACCACGCGTCGGCCTCGGCCGCCTACCGGGTCCTCGCGAACGCGGGCGCTCGAGTGCGGATGGCCGAGATCGCCGCCGAACCCGCGCCCGAGACCCCCGCGGGCCTGTACACCGTCTACATCGACGACTCAGGCGACAAGTTGATCCAAGTGATCAAGGAGATCCGCGGCCTGACCAACCTCGGCCTGGCCGAGGCCAAGCGCCTCGCCGAACAGACCCCGGCGGCCGTGGTCACCGGCGTCCCCCACGCGGCCGCCGCCAAGGCGCACCAAGCACTCGCGGGAGCGGGCGCGCGGGTGCGGACCGTGGACGCGGCCGGGCACGCCATGGACACCGTCCCCGAGACGACCGCGGTCTCGGGCCTGTTCGCGGTCCTCCTCGACGACACCGGCAAGAAGAAGATCAACGTCATCAAGGAGATCCGCGCCGTCACCGGGCTCGGCCTCGCCGAAGCCAAGCGCCTCTCCGAGCAGACCCCGTCGACGATCCTGGCGCGCGTCCCCCACGCGACGGCCACCGACGCCCTCGACAAGCTCACCGCGGCAGGAGCGACCGCGCGCATCACCGAAGCCCCCGAGCCCGAACCGCGCTGAGCCGAACGCCCCGTTGCGGCCTCCCCGGGCCCGTACCGGCGGAATGTCGGACCCTCCCGGTAGCGTGTCGGCATGAGCGAGCGATGGTTTGAAGGCCCCCTCCTGGGCTTCGACACCGAGACCACCGGAGTCGACGTCACCGGCGACCGCATCGTCCAGGCCGCCCTGGTCGGCGGCGCGGGCGAGGACGTCGGCGAACGCACCTGGCTGATCGACCCGGGCGTCCCGATCCCACCGGGCGCCACCCGCGTCCACGGCATCACCGACGCCCGCGTCCAGGCCGAAGGCCAGGCACCCGCCCAGGCCCTCACCGACATCGCCGCCGCGCTGAGCGCCGCCGTGGACACCGGCACGCCCGTGGTCGCCTTCCGCGCCGGGTTCGACTGCACCCTGCTCTCCTACGAGCTCGAACGCCACGGCATCCCCCAACCCGACTGGAACCGCGTCGCCGTCATCGACCCCTCGGTGCTCGACAAGCGCGTCGACCGCTACCGCCGCGGCAAGCGCACCCTCGGCGCCACCGCCGCCCACTACGGCGTCCACCACTCCGAAGCCCACTCGGCGTCAGGCGACGCGACCGCCACCGTGGCGCTCGCCCGCGCCATCGGCGCCATGTACCCCGAAGTCGGCGACCTCACCCCCGCCGACCTCCACCAGTCCCAGATCCGCTGGCACGCAGAGGACGCCGAAAGCCTGGAGGCGTACTTCCGCCGCAAGGGCCGCGACGAAGTCGTGGAACGGCGCTGGCCGCTCTGCCGCTGAGAACGCCAGAGGCCCCCGATCCGCGAGGATCGGGGGCCTTGCGACGCGTCTTAGTGCCCGCCTTCGTCCTTGGGCTCGTAGTACTCGCGGTCGTCCGCGTCGAGGGACTGGCCGAACGGCAGGTCGACCTTCACCTGCTCGTTGTTGGAGAAGTGGAAGACCACGGTGATCACGTCGCCGAGGGCGAGGTCCGCGCTCAGGTTCTCCAGCAGCAGGTAGTCGCCGCCTTCGACAGCCTGGTCGAGGCGCACGTAGTCGGCGGGGGCGATCGGGATGTCGAAGACCTCCGCGCCGTCGAAGAGCGGCTCTGCGGGGGTGGTCTCCTCGGCCGACGGGGTCTCAGTGGACGCCTCGTCGCCGGTCTCGTCCTCGGCGGTCTCCTCTTCGGTGGCCGCTTCGCTCGCGGACGCCTCGGCCTCGGCCTGGGCGGCGGGGCTGACGAAGGTCACCGTGCCGATCCCCGACTCGACCTCGACACCCACGAGGCTGACGGCCTGCTGGCCCTCGTTGCCGATCCAGACGCGCAGCGCGGCGTCCTCACCGGCGATGTAGCCGCCGACGGCGTCGAACTCGATCTGGAGGTCGCGGAACGCGAGGTCGCCCTCGTCCACGTTGATCCCCGCGATGGCGGTGGCCTTAGAGTCGGTCTGGGTCTCCAGACCGGCCCCGCAGGCGGACAGGGCCGCCGTGGCCGCTCCGGCGATCGCGATCGCGGCCGCGCGACGAAGGGTGGTCGCCGTGCTGATTCCCCTGACCACTGCTGGTCCTCCCTGAGTTCCGACAGGCATGCTGAACGACAGCGTAGACGACGAGCCCTCATCATTTCCCCGGGCCGGGCTCACGATGGGCCCCAGATCTCACTCCATCCTCGAATCACACCGAACCCGTTGGGGCCGAAAGGCATCGAGTCGACATTCGAGGATTCGAAGTGGTGAGCGCCGCGAGCGGGGAAGTCGCGAATCGCTCGCGGCGGCCATCGGCGATCACGTCCGAATGCGCCGCGCCGAGCCCCCGCGCACCGAAGCGACCCAGGCCTCATTCGCCGAGTCCGCCGCCGCCCCGGAAGTCCAAGGTGCCGTAGAGTAATCAGTCACATACCAATTGACCAGGGAATTCGTGGCGATCCGCTGTCGGGGAAAACCCCGATGACGTGTTAGGCTAGACACAGCGAAAGGGGTTTCGATCCTATGGGTTTTAGTGTCGGCGAGACCGTTGTCTACCCCCACCACGGGGCCGCACTCGTTGAAGCTGTAGAGACTCGCGTCATCGGTGGTATCGAACAGGAATACCTCGTGCTGCGCGTCGAACAGGGTGACCTCACGGTCAAGGTTCCAGCCAAGAACGTCGAGCTCGTCGGCGTCCGGGAAGTGGTCGGCGCCGAAGGCCTCGAAGAGGTCTTCGAAGTGCTCCGCGCCCCCCACACCGAGGAACCCACCAACTGGTCGCGGCGTTACAAGGCCAATGTCGAGAAGCTCGCCTCCGGCTCCCCGCTCAAGATCGCGGAAGTCGTGCGCGACCTGTGGCGGCGCGACCGCGAACGCGGCCTGTCCGCCGGCGAGAAGCGCATGCTCTCCAAGGCCCGCGAGATCCTCACCGGCGAGATCGCCCTCGCCGAGGACTGCGTGAAGACCGAGGCCGACAACATCCTCGACAAGGTCCTGCTCTCGGAGGCCCCGGTCAAGTAACCGGACCGCCCGCAGACCGCGTCAAGCGTGAACCACGACGACAGCACCATGCCGCCCTTCGTCATAGGGCACGGCAGCGACGTGCACCGATTCGACGAGACGAGGCCGTGCCGCCTCGCCTGCCTCGACTGGCCGGGCGAGCCCGGCCTCGCGGGGCACTCCGACGGCGACACAGCCGCCCACGCGGCCTGCGACGCGCTGCTCTCCGCCGCCGCGCTCGGCGACCTCGGCTCCAACTTCGGCACCAGCAGACCCGAATGGGCCGGCGCCTCAGGGCTCGCCCTGCTGACCGAGACCGCCCGCCGCGTCCGCGACACCGGCTGGACCATCGGCAACGTGTCCGTCCAGGTCATCGGCAACCGCCCCAAGATCGGCCCCCGCCGGGCCGAGGCCGAGGCCGCCATGGCCGCCGCGATCGGCGCCCCCGTCAGGCTCTCCGCCACCACCACCGACGGCCTGGGCTTCACCGGACGCGGCGAGGGCCTCGCCGCCACCGCGGTAGCGTTGCTGTACCAGCCCTGAGTCCCGTCCGGGAGTAGACGATGGAACCAGACCCCACTCGCCGCTCCGTCGCCGAGCACCTGCAAAGAGCCGAGCTCATGTACGAGGTCGGCCAGGTGTACGACGCGCGCGCCGAAGCCGACGCGGCCCTGCGCGTCGACCCCCTCGACCCCGACGCCAACGCCATGGCCGCCGCCTGCGCGCTCGCCGACAACGACCCCGACGAGGCGCTCGTCTACGCCGGGGCCGCGCTCGCCCACCGGCCCGAGCACCCGCGGGCCATGATCACCCGCGGCTACGCGCTCGCCGACATGGGCCGCCGCGACGAGGCCATGCAGGCCGCCGCCAGCCTCCTCGACGCCAACCGCGACTCGTGGCGCCACCACATCCACTACGCGCTCATCACCCGCCGCGCCGGGGCCGGGCAGCCCGCGCTCGACGCGGCCTGGAACGCCGTCAACCTCGCCCCCGACCAGCCCCGCACCCACCTCGCGCTCGCCGCGATCGCCGAGGGCCTGGGCATGGACGACCTGGCCAAGCGCTCCCGGCAGGCCGCGGCCGAACTCGACCCCGACACGCTCGCCGACCACGCCCCGCCCGAGTCGCGCCGCGTCCGGGCCCGCTGGGTCGACGCGAACGCCGACGACCCGGAGTGGCGCTCCAAGATCTTCGGGGAAGGGCTCTTCAGGGGCGCGCTCGGGCGCTCGATCCTGCTGGGCGTCGCGGTGGTGTTCGCCGTCCCGGCGCTCCTCGGCAGCGAGATCGCGACGGGCACGCGGGTGTTCTTCGGACTCGTGGCCCTCGCGGCATGGGTGGGATGGTTCACAGTTCTCCGCCGCCACCGTCGCACAGAGTGACCTTTCGCCCGCGGCGCTCGTTAGTCCTTCACACAAGCGACTGGAGGACGAACGTGACGACCTGCTGGGTTCCCGGAGCCGACGACAGCCCCTACAACATCCACAACCTGCCGTTCGGGGTCTTCTCGACCGCCGAGGAGAACCTGCCGCGCATCGGCGTTCGCATCGGCGACCAGATCCTCGACATGCACAAGGCCGTGCTCTCGGGCGACTGCCAGACCTGCGGGGCCTGCACCGCGCTGCGCGACCCGGCCCTCAACCGGCTCCTGTCCCTGGGCAAGGAGGCCTGGAAGCAGGTCCGATCGCAGGTCCAGGAGGCCTTGAGCGAGCCGAGCCTCCAGGACATCGCGTCCAACTGGCTCACCCCGATCGGCGAGGCGATCATGCACGCGCCGCTCCTGGTCACCGACTACGTGGACTTCACCATGCGCGCCCCCGGGGCCGACCGGGTGCACCCGCGCGCCTCCAACGGGCGGGCCTCGACGCTCATCCCCTCCGGCATGGACCTCGTCCGCCCCGCCGGGCACCGCCGCGGCGCCGACGGCCAGCCGGTCTTCGGGCCCACCGGCGCGCTCGACATCGAAGCCGAGGTCGGGTTCCTGGTCGGCGGCGAATCGGTGCTCGGCCAGCCGGTCTCGCCCGACGCGTTCGAGGAGTACGTGTTCGGCGCGGTCCTGCTCAACGACTGGACCGCGCGCGACTTCGCCGAACTGGAGACCGACGGGCTCGGCCCGTTCGCGTCCAAGTCGTTCGCCACGTCCATGAGCGCCTGGGTCACGCCCATCGAGGCGCTCAATGCGGCCCGCACCGCCGCGCCGCAGCCGGGCCCCGACATGGCCTCCTACCTCAAGGAGTCCGACCGGTACGGCTACGACCTGCGCCTGGCCATCGAAGTCAACGGCGTCGCGGTCGCCGGAGCCGACTTCTCCGACTCGTACTGGACCCCGGCCCAGCAGCTCGCCCAACTCACCGCGGGCGGCGCGGTCCTGCGCCCCGGCCTGATGTACGGCTCGGGCGAGGCCGTCACCGGCGGGTGGCGCCTGGAGAACGGCGACACCGTCAAGGTCACCGCCACCGCCCCCGGCCCCCGCGGCACCACCATCGCCCTCGGCGAGGTCGAAACCCGGGTCCTGCCCACCATCACCTGATGCGCTCGGCGGGTCCGGTTGCGGCGCAACCGGACCCGCCGACGAAGCAGGCCGGCCCCGCGACGCGGAACCGGCCTTGCGAGCACTGTCTAGACGAGCACGTTCTTGGCGGTGGGTTCGAGTTCGGCGATCAGCTCGACCTCGACCGGGGCGCCCAGCGGCAACTCCGAGACGCCGACCGCGCTGCGCGCGTGGGTCCCGGCCTCGCCGAAGACCTCGCCCAGCAGTTCAGAGGCGCCGTTGACGACCTTCGGCTGGCCGGTGAAACCGGGGGCCGAGGCCACGAAGCCCACGACCTTCACGATCTTCACCACCTGGTCCAGCGGGGCGATCGAGGCCACCGCCGCCAGCGCGTTCAACGCGCAGATCCGGGCCAGCTCGTAGCCCTGCTCGGGGTCGACCTCGGCGCCGAGCTTGCCGGTCGCCACGAGCGAACCGTCCACCATCGGCAGTTGGCCCGAGGTGTAGACGTACACGCCCGAGCGAACCGCGGGCTGGTACGAGGCCACCGGCGGCACGACCGCCGGAAGCTGGAGGCCCAGGCGCGCGAGCGCCTTGTCCACATCGACCATCGCTACTGCTCCTTCTTGCGCTTGAAGTAGGCCACGAGCTGCTCGGAGTTCTGGCCCGGGATCACCGTCACCAGTTCCCAGCCCTCGTCCCCGAAGTTGTCGAGGATCATCTTCGTGTTGTGGATCAGCAATGGCGCCGTCAAGTACTCCCATTTCTCCATGCGCCCACAGTACGGCGTCTTGATTCGCCCGCGGCGCACCGCTACGCTCAGAGTTGCGTCGCCTCCCCGTAGTCCCGCGGCCGCCAGGTCGCAACATCGCACCAGGGAGCACCCGTGTCGACAGACACCACCGCCACGCCGCCCGAGACCCCGGAGCGGCCCGCGGCAGTGCCGCGCCAGGACCGGCAGAGCGCCGGGACCGCCGGGGCCTCCGAACCGCCGCCCGAGCCCGCGTCACGCCGCGGGGGCCGGGGTTGGACCGTCCTCATCGTCGCCGCCGCGATCGCGTTCTGCGTGGCCTTGGTGCTGGGCGCGACCCGGCTGTTCGTCGAGGTCACCGACTCGCCCGATTCGCCCGCGGACACCGTGGACGCGTTCCTCGAAGCGCTTCTGGACCAGCGCGACGCCTCGGCGGCGGCCGCGTGGCTGTGCGCGGAGAAGGCCGACCGCGATCTGAGCGAGGCGGTCGCGGCGATCGCCGACGACGCCGAGGACCTCGAATGGGGCGCGATCACCGAGACGGGCCGCTCGGTCGGGGCGGCCACGGTCACCGCGGACATCAGCGTCAGCGGCTCGGATGCGGCGCCCGCCACGTGGGAGTTCGCGCTCGTCGCCGAACCGGGCCAGCCGCAATGGCTCATCTGCGGCATCGCCGCGGGTTGATTAGACTCCGATGAATGAGTGCCCTTGCCCCGAACGCTTCGCGTCTGCACATCGTCACCGGGAAGGGCGGCACCGGGAAGACCTCCGTGGCCGCGGCCCTGGCGTTGTCGCTGGCCGGTGCGGGCAGGCGGGTGCTGTTGGTCGAGGTTGAAGGGCGCCAAGGGATCGCGCCGCTGTTCGACGCTCCGTCGCTGGGTTACGAGGAGCGGCACCTGGCCGCCGGGCTCGACGGCGGGGAGGTGTTCGGGCAGTCGGTGGACGCCGACGAGGCGCTGCTGGATTACCTGACGATGTTCTACCGGCTCGGGTCGGCCGGGAAGGTCCTCCAGAAGTTCGGGGCGATCGACTTCGCGACCACGATCGCGCCGGGGCTGCGGGACATCCTGCTGACCGGGAAGCTCAAGGAGGCGGTCTCGCGGACCGAGTCGGGGCGGATGGCCTATGACGCGGTGGTCCTGGACGCGCCGCCCACGGGGCGAGTGGTGAAGTTCCTCAACGTCACGGTCGAGAGCGGGCGGCTCGCCAAGACCGGGCCGATCGGGAAGCACTCGCGTTCGGTGGCGCGGATGCTGCACTCGTCGCTGACGGCGGTGCACCTGGTGACGACCCCGGCGGCGATGCCGGTCCAGGAGACCAAGGACGCGTTCAAGGAGCTCATGGCCGCGGACCTGCCGGTGGGGCGGGTCATCCTCAACAAGGTCGCGGGCGCGAAGACCGCTGATGTGACCGCCGAGGAGATCGCCGCGGGCCTGGCCCGCGCGGGATTGAGCGGCGAGGCCGGTCTGGCCGAGGGCTTGCACAGCGAGTACGCGGCGGCCCGTGCCGAGATCGAGGCGGTGGACGCCTATCGTGACCGGCTCGAACGGCTCGGCCGCCCCGTCGAGGAACTGCCCCTGCTGCCCGAGGGTGTGGACCTGTCGGGTCTCTACCAGCTCGCCCGCACCCTGCGCCCCGGCGGGCGCCGCCCCGTCGAGGAGACCCGCGATGCATCCTGAACTCGACGTCGACGCCCTGTTGGGCAACGCCGAGAAGCACGTGATCGCGTGCTGCGGTTCGGGAGGCGTGGGCAAGACGACGACGGCGGCCGCGCTCGCGCTGCGCGCGGCCGAGGCCCACGGGCGCAGCGCGGTGGTCTTGACGATCGACCCGGCCCGCCGCCTCGCGCAGTCGCTGGGCATGGAGGCCCTGGACAACACCCCGCGGCCGGTCGAGGGGGTCCGGGCCGGTTCGCTCGACGCGATGATGCTCGACATGAAGCGCACGTTCGACGAGGTCGTGGCCTCGCACACGACCGAGGACCGGGCCGCGGAGATCTTCGCGAACCCGTTCTACCAGGCCGTGTCCTCGACTTTTTCGGGCACGCAGGAGTACATGGCGATGGAGAAGCTCGGGCAGTTGCGGGCGACGGGCGAGTGGGACCTGATCGTGCTCGACACGCCGCCGTCGCGGTCGGCCCTGGACTTCCTGGACGCCCCGGCCCGGTTGGCGCGGCTTTTGGACGGGCGGGTGATCCGGCTGCTGTCGGCCTCGACTCCAGGGGCGCGCCGTTCGATGCTGTCGCTGATGGGGGCCAGCGCGGCGGTGTTCACGCGGGTGTTCAACAAGGTCCTCGGGGGGCATCTGCTCACTGACGTCGCCGAGTTCACGGCGAGTCTGGAGGACACGTTCGGCGGGTTCCGCAAGCGGGCCGAGGCCACGTTCCGGGCCTTGCAAGACGACCAGACCTCGTTCCTGGTGATCGCGGCGCCCGAGCCGGCGGCGGTGGGCGAGGCGGTGTACTTCACGCGGCGGCTCACCGAGGAGCACATGCCGCTGGACGGGATGATCCTCAACCGCCTGACCCCGCTCGCGGCGGACCTGTCGGCCGAGCGGGCCCTGGGCGCGGCGGCGACGTTGGAGGAGGCCGACGCTGAGGACCCGGTGGCGGCGGTGCTGCGCACGCACGCGGACCTGGCCCGGCGGCGGGCCGCCGAGGAGCGGGTTGCGGTGCGGTACACGGCTGCCTGCCCGGCGGTGCCGCAGCGGTGGTTGCCGTCGTTGGGCGTCGAGGTCGTGGATTTGGACGATCTGCGAGCGTTCGGTGCAGTGGCGGCGGGCGAGGTGTGAGGTGCGGGCGGATCGCTGGTTGCGATCCGCCCGCGATCTTCCTCGCGAGGTGTCCTGGCAGGAGCCGAGCGCGGTGGCCACCGCGCTCGGACTTGACGGCGGCTCCGGAGATTCCCACTTCTCCGCCGGTCCTGCCAGAACCGGTACCCCTGATTCGCACTTCCACCACCACCGGCGACATCAGACGTTTTTATCTACTAACAATCACATGTCCGTCAAGGGTTGCCAAGGATTATTTTTCCCCTGTGGATAACTTTGTGAGTGTTTGTTATTTTGCCTGGTGGCGTGCGGGAAGGTTTTCGGCGGGCATGGAAAACGCGCCCGGACGGCTTTTGCCGTCTCGGGCGCGGTGGTCTGACTTTTCCGCTGGTGTGCGGTGTGCCGGTCAGTAGTTCATTACGTTCACCGGGATCCGGCGCCGACTGCCCTTGCGGGCGCTTCGCTGCTCTTCTTCCAGTGCGACCTCGAAGACCGCTCGCCAGGAACGGACGTCGGCGTGTTTGCGCAGCAGTGCCCTCCGCTCCCGCTCGGTCATGCCGCCCCAGACACCGAATTCGATGCGGTTGTCGAGTGCGTCGGCGAGGCATTCAAGCCTGACCGGGCAGCCGCGGCATACCTTCTTCGCATTGTTCTGCTCTGCGCCTTGCACGAACAAAGCATCAGGATCACCTTCCTGACACAACGCCTTGGTCGTCCAGTCGATCAGCAGTCCCATCCGCATGACCTCCCCGTGAGATCTTCCCCTTCATACCCCCCGACGACTACATTCGAGTGACCTCTCGATCACTTAAAGTCGCCGTCAGAACGGACCCTACACCTCTTGTAAGGGTTTGACTACTCTCCGAGACGAAAATCGGACGCCACGGGACGGCTTCACCCCTACGGTTCATCACGCGATGGCAGCTCGCGATGATAACGATTCCGATACGAGGGCACCTCCCCTCCCGGCTCGCGGCGTATGAATGGCGGGCCTCGGTCCCCGCGCAGGTCGCGGGCCAACCGTTGGTACTTGGCCGTAGCAACTCCAGCGGTTCCCGACGCACGTTCTAATCTGAGGCGGTGGAGACCTTGAAACGCGACCGGAGTCCCCTGGGGGGCGCCCTAGCCCTACTCGTCAGCGGCATCCTCGCCGGGATTCTCGCGGCCGCCGCCGCATTCCCCCTCGCCGGGCTCTTCGGGCTGGCGGCCGAGAACGGCATTCAGTCTTTCGAGTCGCTGCCTACGGAACTGACCAAGTCGGCCCTGCCGCAGACGTCCTATGTGTACGCCTCGGACGGCGAAACGCTCATCACCTCCTTCTACGAGGAGAACCGACGCGAAGTCACGCTCGACGAGGTCTCCCCCCTCATGATCGACGCGCTGCTCGCCGCCGAAGACTCGAAGTTCTACGAGCACAACGGGGTCGACTGGGCCGGGATCATCCGGGCCGCGGTGGCGAACCAGGGCGGTGACTCGCAGGGCGCCTCGACCCTCACCATGCAGTTCGTTCGCAATACCCTGATCTACTCGGCTTCAACCATCGACGACGTGATCGAAGCGTCCGAGGACACGTACGACCGAAAGCTGCGAGAAGCGCGGTTCGCGATGGCCATCGAGGACTCGATGTCCAAAGAGGAGATTCTCGAGGGCTACCTCAACGTGATCTACCTCGGCAACCAGGCCTACGGGGTGCACTCGGGGTCCTACACCTACTTCGACAAGGGCCCGGGCGAACTGGAGCTGTGGGAGGCGGCGACCCTCGCGTCGCTGCCGAAGTTCCCCTCCTACGCCGACGGCCTCCTCGACGGCGAGGGCGACGACACCGAGATCATCGACCGCCGCGACTGGGTCCTCGACCGCATGGCCAGCCTCGACTACATCACCCAGGCCGAGGCCGACGAGGCCAAGGAGCAGCCCCTGGGCCTGAACCCCCGCCCGGTCCGCAGCGAATGCGTCGACGTCGCGATCGCCGACTGGGGCTTCTTCTGCGACTACTTCAAGGACTGGTGGAGCAAGCAGGAGGCCTTCGGCGAGACCCCCCGCGACCGCATCAGCCTCCTCAAGCGCGGCGGGTTCCAGATCGTGACCAGCCTCGACCCCGACCTCCAGGCCAAGGCCATGGACGCGATCCACGACAAGATCGACGACGACGACCCGCGCGCGCTCGGCGCGGTCACCATCACGCCCGGCACCGGGCACATCCGCTCGATGGCCGTCAACCGCGTCTACAGCCTCGACCTCACCCACAACGGGCCGCGCACCGACGGCCGGGACGACATCGAGTCGAGCTATCCGAACACCACGATCCCGCTGCTCAGCGGCAACGAGCAGTCCTCGGGCTTCCCGGCCGGGTCGACGTTCAAGATGTTCACCATGCTCGCCGCGCTCGAGGCCGGGTACCCGCTCAAGACCACGCTGCCCTCGCCGTACCAGTACACGACCATGTACCTGACCAGCGGCAACGATCCTTCCGCGTGCGGCGGGTACGTGGGCAACGCCAGCGACAACGTCAAGCACTGGTGTCCCTCCAACGACGGCGCCTACGCCTCCGGTGCGCCCCTGAACATGTGGGGCATGTTCGGCAAGTCCTCCAACACCGCGTTCGCGCAGCTCCAGCAGATGGTCGGGACCTCCAAGGCCGTCGAGATGGCCGAGCGCCTCGGGGTCACGTTCTACCCCGGCAGCGGCGTCGACCAGAACCGCGACCGCCTCGACAAGTACGGCGTGTTCACCCTCGGCATGGGCGACACCACGACCCCGCTGGACATGGCCGAGGCCTACGCGACCGTCGCGGCCGGCGGGCTCCACTGCGAGCCGATGCCGGTGCTCCAGATCAACGGCGGCGACGGGTCCGACTGGTCGGCGGCAGCCGAACCCAAGTGCGACCAGGCCATCGACAAGAACGTGGCCTACGCGGCAGTCAGCGCGGCCCACTGCCCGGTGTACGACTCGGCCGACCGCACCCAGTGCGTCGGCGGCACCGCCCGCGAGGCCGACGACTTCGGCCGCCCGATCATGGGCAAGACCGGCACCGCCGACTCCGACCGCTCCTACTGGTTCATCGCCTCGACCCCGAACGCCACCACGGCCACGTTCGTGGGCGACCCCGACAACTCCTCGCACGACAACCTGGCCCGGAACTTCCACGACCAGGTGCGCCAGACCGGGGTGAAGGTCCTCAAGGCCGCGGTCAAGGACCTCGACAAGGCCGACTGGCCCGCGCCCAAGGACAAGGTGGTCAACGGCGAGAACCTCGTCTCGATCCCCTCGGTCAAGTGCATGGACCCCGACTCGGCCCGCTCCAAGGTCGCGAACGCCGGCTTCGAGGTCTCCATCGCGCCCGGGAAGTTCGACTCCGACTGCAAGGAGGGCGAGGCGGCCACGACCTCGATGACCGGCTCGGCTCCCAAGGGCAGCCCGATCTGGATCCTCATCTCGAACGGCTCGGACTACAAGGACGAGGACGAAGAGGACGAAGACGAGGACGGCGAATCGCCGCCGCCCGACCGGGACTAGCAGCCCGGACCACAGCTCGTCCGCCGCCGCCCGCGCGACATCGGGTGGCGGCGGACGGTTTCGTTTCAGCACGACGACAAGCGGGCCCGCGCCTTTCGGCGCGGGCCCGCTCGCCACTGGGTGGCATGGTCATCGGGAGGAATCAGTGCCCCAGTGGTCCCGGGTCAGCGCCCCGGAACGTCTTCACCTCAGGTGTTGCGCTGCGCGTTCGGCAACGGCTGCACCATCGTCGGGGCCGCCTGCATGACCACCGTGTCAGGGTCCGGGCGGTCGGTCGGGGTGGCCTCGCGGTGGTGGTCGTCGTGCAGGTGGTTGCCTTCGCGGAGGCTGCCGTCGCGGATGGTGACGGCTCTTTCGGCTCGTTCGGCGACCTCGTGGTCGTGGGTGATGATGAGGATGGTCAGGCCTTCGGAGTGGAGTTCGTCCAAGGTCGTCATGATCGCGTCGGCGGTCTTGGAGTCGAGGTTGCCGGTGGGCTCGTCGCACAGCAGCAGGCTGGGGTCGGCCGCGAGGGCGCGGGCGATCGCCACTCTTTGGCGTTCACCACCGGAGAGGGTGGTGGGGAGCGCGTCGAGGCGGTGGGAGAGCCCGACGAGTTCGAGTTTCTCGCGGGCGATCTGGCGCCTTTTTCGTCGCGGGATGCCTTGGTAGACCAGGGACATGGCCACGTTCTCGGTGGCGGTGCGGTGGGCCATGAGGTGGAACGACTGGAAGATGAACCCGATCTTGTTCGCCCGCAGTTGGGTGCGGTGGGCTTCCTTCATCTTCGAGGTGTCGTGGCCGTCGAGCCAGTAGGTGCCCGAGGTGGGGGTGTCGAGCAGGCCCAGGAGGTTGAGCAGGGTCGACTTGCCCGAGCCAGAGGGGCCCACGATCGCGACGTACTCGCCGTCACCGATGCGCAGCTCGACTGGTTTGAGGGCCTCGACCGGCGGCGGTCCGGCGTAGGTCATGCCGACCCCGTCCAGCTCGATCAGGGCGTGCCCGCTCTCACGCGGCGCGGCGTCCGCGACCCGCGCGAACACAGCCGTGTCGCCGGGGTCGGCGTCGGTCACGGCCGGGAGGATCAAGGTGGCGTCGTCTTCGGTCACGTCTGCAAGACGCCTGGAGCGGCCCGCGAGGTTGCACGCCTCAGAACGAGAAGTCGGCCTGGACGGGTCGGTGGTCGGAGGCGGTGGCGTCGAGGACGTCCGAGCCGGTCGCCTTCAAGCCGCGGTAGAGGATCTGGTCGATGCGGGCCATCGGGGTGTCGGCGGGCCAGGTGAACCCGAAGCCCTTCCCGGCGGTGGCGTGCGCGGACTCGAGCTGGAACGTGATGTCAGCGAGCGCGCGGTCCTGGACGGTGCCGTTGAGGTCCCCGGCGAGGACCACGCGGTCGAGGTCCTCGTCCGAAATCGCCTCGCCCAGGAGCCGGGCGGTCTCGTTGCGCTGCACAGAGGTGAAGCCCTCGGTGTTGACGCGCACCGAGAGCAGGTGGGCGACGTAGAAGGCGACGGGCTGCCCCTCGATGTCGACGGCGGCGCGGAAGGCGCGGGGCCAGCCGAGGCCCAGGTCGACCTCGTTCGAGGCGGTCACGGGGTAGGCCGACCACATGGCGACCGTGCCGTAGGAGACCGAGTACGGGTACTGGGCCGAGAGCGCCTCGCTCCACTCGTACCGCTGGTCCTCGGTGAGTTCGACCAGCACGATCACGTCGGGGTCGGCGGCCAGGAGCGCGTCGGCCGTGGCCTCGGTCTCGGTGTTCTCGGCGTTGACGTTGTGGGCGAGGACGCGGAAGTCGCCGTCGCCGACGTGCTTGTCGGGGATGAGCCCGGCGAACATGTAGAGCCACACGGCGGCCGGGACCAGTGCGCACACGATCGCCAGGGGGCGGCGGCGGATCGCGGCCAGGACCAGGAGCAGGGGGATGGCCAGGCCGAACCAGGGCAGGAACGTCTCGATGAGGCTGCCGAGGTTGAACCAGCGGTTGGGGATGAACCGGTGCAGGAGCAGGATCGCGGCCAGGAGCGCCGAGAGGGCGATCAGCGCGCCGCTGAAGATCTTTCCGCTGGTGGAGTTGCTGCGCACCCGCTGCCCTTCGTCGTGGTTCGGCGACTGCCGCGGGGCCTGCCCTCAGGTGCCGGTTCGGGGCGGCGCTCGCGCGGTTCGGCCAGGTTAGCCGCATGTCGCCAGGAACGGCGAACGCCGGGCCTGCGAGAGACCCGGCGTTCGTTCGCTGGCGGTGGCGGTGGGATTTGAACCCACGGTTGAGGGTTACCCAACACTCGCTTTCGAGGCGAGCTCCTTCGGCCGCTCGGACACGCCACCGCGGAGAAGGTTACCGGATCCCGGTGGCGGGGGCGCGAACGGGGTGCGGCGATCCACCTCACAGCCGGTTGCCGCAAATACATGGGATGTTTATGAGAGGCTGGCGTCATGACTGCGCATATCTCCGCCAAGCCGGGCGACATCGCCGAGAGCGTCCTCCTTCCCGGGGACCCGCTGCGGGCCAAGTGGATCGCCGAGAACTTCCTGACCGACGCCGAGTGCTACACCGAGGTCAGGAACATGTACGGCTACACCGGCACGTACAAGGGCAAGCGGGTGTCGGTCCAGGGCACCGGGATGGGCCAGCCGTCGGCCTCGATCTACGTGCACGAGCTCTTGGACGTCTACGGCGTCAAGACCGTGGTGCGCGTCGGCTCGGCCGGGGCCATCCACGATCGGATAGAACTGCGCGACGTGGTCGCCGGGATCGGGGCGTCCACCAACTCCTCGATGAACCGCATCCGCTTCTCCGGGGTCGTCGACTTCGCGCCCGTGGCCGACTTCGACCTGCTGCGCGGGGCCGTGGACGCCGCGGCCGCGCGCGGGATCGACCTGCACGTGGGCCAGCTGTACTCCTCGGACACGTTCTACACCGACGCCCCCGAGGTCGAGGCGAAGCTCGCCGAGTACGGCATCCTCGCCATCGAGATGGAGGCCGCGGCGATCTACACGCTCGCCGCGAAGTTCAAGGCCCGCGCTCTGGCGCTGTGCACGATCTCCGACCACATCCTCAAGGGCACCGAGCTGCCCGCGGCCGACCGGCAGGAGTCGTTCTCCGAGATGGTCGAGATCGCGCTCGACACCGTGACCGCTTAGGACGCAAGGGAAGGCCCGGCCGGTCGGCCGGGCCTTCCCGCTACTCGGCGAGCACGCCGGCCGCTTCGAGCTCGGCTTCGAGGTAGGGCGCGAGCGTGGCCGCGTACGTGTTCGTCAAATGCGCGTCGTCGCGGTAGACCAGGACGTTGCCGACCACGGGCGGGCAGGTCACGGCCGTGCAGATGTAGTCGGTGAGGTCGATCTTGGCGACCCCTTCGGGGACCGCCAGGTCGGCGAAGGTGCCCTCCTCGAAGTACTCGCCGCGGTCGACGCTGCACTCGGGGTCGTCGGCGCCGTGCACGTCGACGCACGTGGGCACGTCGAACCGGGGGCTCGGGGTGTCCCTCACGGCCACGACCTCCGCGCCGGTCGCCAGCAGCTCCTCGTAGCGCTCGGTGTAGTCGGGGAAGGTCTCCTCGACTTCGTAGCCGATCCGCGAACCGTAGGTGAACACCAGGTCGGGGGCGAGTCGGTCGATCTGGTCGACCACGGCGTCGTTCCACACGTCGCAGGAGAGGTAGCGCTCCTCGCCGGTGTCGGGCTGGTCGCTGGTGGGGATGCACGCGTTCTTGACGTACGTGACCAGGTGCCAGTCGTTCTCGGCCGCGACCTGCGCCATCGCGGGCAGCCACTGCCAGATCTTGGAGCCGCCGAACATCACGACCGTGGCCTCGGCCTCCGCTTCGGCGTCCTCGGCCTCCTCCCCCGAGACGCGCTCGCCGCCCAAGAAATCGCAGCGGATCGGCTCGTAACCTTCCATCGTCTGGTTGCACGCGTACGACAGCGACGGGTCGCGGTCGTCGGCCGCGTCGATCGTGGAGGGGATGAAATCGGCGTCGGTCACCAAAGCGTCCCCGGCCAGAGCGGCCGCGCCGGGGTGGTCGGCGGGGTCGGCGGCTGCCGGGTCGAGGCGGTCGCGCTCGCCGGAGACGTAGGCGGACATGGCCCAGACGGCGGTGAGGGTGACGGCGAGGGCGGCGGCGCCGAGGGCGAGGCCGCCGGGGACGGTCTTCTGGCCCAGGCCCGAGGCGGGCAGGCGGCGTTCGAGGGCCCAGTGGGTGGCGGCGGCGAGGGCGGTGGAGACGGCGAGGATGGCGAGACCGCCGCCGAGGGTGGCCGTGTCGCGGTCGGTGGTCACGAGGTAGCAGACCAGGATCGGCCAGTGCCACAGGTAGAGGGTGTAGGAGAGGTCCCCGAGGCGCTGGAGGGGCCAGGTGTTGAGCAGGCGCCCGGCGCCGGTGCCGGGCGCGGCGGTGGCGGCGAGGACGACGGCGGCCGCGCCGGTGACGGGGGCGAGCGCGGCCCAGCCGGGGAACGCGGTGGATTCGAGGACGGCGCCGCCGAGGACCAGGACCGCGACGCCGGCCCAGCCGAGGAGCGCGGGGAGCGGCCCGCGGAGGTGGCGGGTCCAGGCCCTGGCGGTGGGACGCAGGGCGAGGGCGAGGAGGCCGCCGGCGGCGAACTGCCAGATGCGGGCGCGGGTGTCGAAGTAGGCGTAGGCCTGGTTGGTCGCGGTCTCCCAGAGCGCGAAGGCGAACGAGACGGCGAAGACGGCCAGGAGGACGGCGGCGACGGCGCGCATCGGGGAGAGCCCGGCGCGCCTGGCGGCCCACAGCACGGCGGCGATGAGGAGCGGCCACAGCACGTAGAACTGGGCTTGGACGCCGAGGGACCAGTAGTGCTGGATGATGCTGGCGCCGTTGTTGGAGGAGAGGTAGTCGACCGAGTTCGCGGCCAGGTGCCAGTTGCCGTAGTAGAGCGCGGAGGCGAGGATGTCGCCGAGCTGCTGGTCCCAGGTGGCGCGGGGCAGCCACAGGAGCGTCATGAGGACCATCGCGGCGGCCACGATGAGCGCGGGCGGGAAGATGCGGCGCACGATGCGGGCGGCGTAGGCGCTCAGGCCGAGGGGGCGGCCTTGGTCGGCCGAGCGCAGGAACCCGGCGGTGATGAAGAAGCCGGACATGAGCAGGAAGACGTCGACGCCGCCGGAGACGCGGTCGAACCAGATGTGGTAGACGGCGATGACGGCGATGGCCAGGCCCCGGAGGCCGTCGATCTCGCGGAGCCGGGGCGGGCGGGTGATCGCGGGCGCGGGGGGTGGTGCGCTGTCGGGTCGTGCCGGTTCGGGGCCTGCCGTGGTGGCGGTGGCGCTCATGTGTCTCCGAGCGTGACGGGGGGCGCGGGGTGGGGATTCAGCGTCGAGCCTAGAAGGCATGGAATCGCTGGTCAATTGCCTACTGGGAATGGTCGGCGGGTGAATTCGGGGTCGGGATCGCCCGAAGGGTGCGCGCGCGGGAGGGAACGGTCATGCGTCGGGGCGGTCTCGGGTCGGTTTCGGGCGCGGAGGAGGCTCGGCATTCACCGAATTCGCGGGTGCGGCGGATGCGTTGACAGGGTGGCGTTCCACATGCCAGGATTACGGTGCCTTAACGATCGTTAAGGGACGGGTCGAGGGGCGAGGAGGGCGGCGCCGTGGACTTCAGCGGGGACTACCCGGCCGAACGGGCGCGCATCGAGCGCGGCGGGGCCGAGAAGTACCACCAGGCGGCGGCCGCCGCGGGCAAGTACCACGCCCGCGAGCGCATCAGGCGCCTGTGCGACCCCGACTCGTTCCGCGAGGACGCCCTGTGGGCCAACCCGGACCCGACGCTCCCGGCCGACGGCGTGGTGGTCGGCTCGGCCACCGTGCAGGGGCGTCCGATCCGCCTGGTCGCCAACGACTCCACCGTCAAGGCCGGGTCCTGGGGCGCGCGCACGGTGGAGAAGATCATCCGCACCATCGAAGCGGCCCAGGTCGAAAAGCACCCGATCGTCTACCTCGTGGACTCGGCGGGCGCGCGCATCACCGACCAGGTGCAGCTGTTCCCCGGCCGCCGGGGCGCGGGCCGGATCTTCCACGAGCAGGTCCGTGCCTCGGGGCAGATCCCGCAGGCCTGCGCGCTGTTCGGGCCTTCGGCGGCGGGCGGGGCGTACATCCCGGCGTTCTGCGACATCGTGGCGATGGTCGACGGCAACGCCTCGATGTACCTCGGCAGCCCCCGCATGGTCGAGATGGTCACCGGCGAGAAGACCACATTGGAGGACATGGGCGGGGCCCGCGTCCACACCGAGCAGTCCGGTGTCGGGCACTTCCTGTGCCGCAACGAGGACGAGGCGATCGCCGACGTGCGCCGCTGGCTCTCCTACCTGCCCTCGAACTGGACGCAGCCCGCGCCGGTGCGCGCGGCCCGCCCGCCGCTGCCGGTCGACCTTTCCGAAGTGATCCCGCCCAGCGAGTCCGCGCCGTTCGACATGCACGACTTCATCGACGGCGTGGTAGACCAAGGGTCGGTCCTCGAAGTGCAGGCCCGGTGGGCCGGGGAACTCATCACCGCGTTCGCGCGCCTCGACGGGCGCCCGGTCGGCATCGTGGCTAACAACTCCGCGGTCCGCGGCGGGGTCCTGTTCTCCGACTCGGCCGACAAGGCCTCCCGCTTCATGTCCACTTGCGACGCCTTCAACGTGCCGCTGCTGTTCCTCGCCGACGTCCCCGGGTTCATGGTCGGCTCCGCGGTCGAGCACGGCGGCATCATCCGCCACGGCGCCAAGATGATCGCCAACATGGCCGAGGCCACCGTCCCCAAGATCTGCGTCGTGGTCCGAAAGGCCTACGGCGCGGGGCTCTACGCCATGGCCGGGCCCGCGTTCGGCTCCGACGCCGTGCTGGCCCTGCCGAGCGCGCGCATCGCCGTCATGGGCGCCGAAGCGGCCGTCAACGCCGTGTACGCCAACAAGATCGCCGCCATCGAGGACCCGGCCGCCCGCGAGCAGTTCGTGGCCGACCGCCGCGCCGAATACGAAGCCGACGTCGACCTGCGCCGCCTCGCGGGCGAACTCGTGGTCGACGACATCCTCGCGCCCGAGGAACTCCGCGATGACCTCATCGCCCGATACCGCCGGCTGACCCACAAGGATCGCCGGTTCGCCGACCGCAGGCACCCGATCACACCGGTGTAGTCGCCACAGCGACCTGACCAGGGAGCAGACATGAAACTCGACGTCGAGCAGACCGAGTTCGCCGCCGCAGTGCGCGAATTCGCTGAAGAACAGATCAAGCCGGTCATCGGCGACTTCTACGAGCGAGGTGAATTCCCCGCCCAGCTCGTGCGCGACCTCGGCAAGCTCGGCGTCTTCGGCGTCACGCTGCCCGAGGAGCACGGCGGCAGCGGCGCCGGGCTGTTCATGCTCGGCCTGGCCCTGGAGGAGATCGCCCGCATCGACTCCTCGGTGGCCGTCACCGTCGAGGCCTCCGTGACCCTCGGCGCCGAGGGCCTGTCGCGCTACGGCACGCCCGAGCAGCAGGCCCGCTGGCTCCCGCGCCTGGCCGCCGGCGAGGGCCTGTGCGCGTTCGCGCTCACCGAACCGGGCGGCGGCACCGACGCCGGGCACACCGACACCAAAGCGCGCCTTGAGAACGGCGAGTGGATCATCGACGGCGCCAAGTGCTTCATCACCAACGCCGGCACCGAGATGACCGACCTGATCATCACCACCGCCCAGACCGGACCCGGCGAAGTCTCCTGCATCGCCGTCGAACCCGGCACGCCCGGGCTCGAGATCGGCCCCGAGTACTCCAAAGTGGGCTGGCGGGCCTCCGACACGCGTCCGGTCTACTTCGACAACTGCCGCGTCCCCGAGGCCAACCTCATCGGCCAGCGCGGCAGGGGCTTCGTGCAGTTCCTGGAGCTGCTCGACTCCGGCCGGGTCGCGATCGCGGCGCTGGCGACCGGGTCGGCGCAGGGGTGCCTGGACGAGTCGGTGGCGCACGCGAAGGAGCGCGAGGCGTTCGGGCGGCCGATCGTGGCCAACCAGGCGATCGCGTTCATGTTGGCGGACATGCGGCTTCGCGCCCACACGTCGCGTCTGGCGTGGCAGGACGCGGCGTTGAAGGCCGACGCGGGCGAGCCGTTCGGGACCGACGCGGCTTTGGCGAAGCTGCACGCGTCGCAGGCGGCGGTGGAGAACGCGCGGGACGCGACCCAGATCTTCGGCGGGTACGGGTTCATGAACGAGACGCCGGTGGCGCGGGCGTGGCGCGACTGCAAGGTGCTGGAGATCGGCGAGGGCACGAACGAGGTGCAGCGCATGCTGATCGCGCGGTCGCTCGGGTTGTAGGCGTCGCTCTGGGGGCCCGGCCATTGGGGTGGCCGGGCCCCCAGTGTTTTATGGAAACTTCAACTGAAACTCTTGAGTTCGCGAGCCGAACCGTGACAAGCTCGGCTTTCCGGCAGTAGCGTCGCCGCGGAAGCCGTTTCCGGCGGTGGTGCGTTACCAGGCAGGGAGTTCAGTGATGACCGACAGCAGTACCGGCACCGACCTGGCCGCGCGTGTGCTCGGCGACCGCGCTTCGCGGCGGGGCCTGATGTGCGCGTTCGCGGGGGCGGGCGCGGCGGGCGCTTTGGCGGCCTGCGGCACGGCCGAGCCGACCGACTCGGGCACAACGGATTCAGGCCCGTCCTCGGAGGGCGACGGCGACCAGGACGGCGGGGGGACGCCGTTGGCGGCGACCGCGGACGTGCCGCTGGGCGGCGGGATCGTCGTGGCGGACACGGTCCTGGTGCAGCCGGACGCGGACGAGTTCCTGGCCTTCTCGGCCGCGTGCCCACACATGGGAACGACGGTGAACCCCCCGGACGCGGGCGGCGTCATCGTGTGCCCGAACCACGGTTCGGAGTTCTCGCTCGAAGGCGAGCTGGAGAAGGGCCCGGCCGAGACTGGCCTGTCCGAAGTGGACATCACGGTCGAGGAGGGCCAGATCTTCCTGGCGTGAAAGACGACGAAGGCGGCCGGAAAGCAAAGCTTCCCGGCCGCCTTCGCGTTTGCCTATCAGGTGAGGGCGTCGGCTGCTGCCGGGTCGGAGTCCCTCAGGAATTGGGCGCAGCGGGCGGCTTCGTCGGCTTCGCCGATGGCGGCGGCGGAGCGGGAGAGCTGGTGGAGGGACTTGAGGAAGCCGCGGTTGGGCTTGTGCTCCCAGGGGATCGGGCCGTGGCCCTTCCAGCCCGAGCGGCGCAGTTGGTCGAGGCCGCGGTGGTATCCGGTGCGGGCGTAGGCGTAAGCGGCGACGTCGTCGCCCGACTCCAGGGCGTTCTTGGCCAGGCGGGCCCAGGCCGCGCAGAACCACGGGAAGCGGCGGACGGTGTCCTCCGGCGAGTGTTCGTCGAGGTAGTTCCGGGCCTCGGTGTCCTCGGGCAGCTGCGTCGCCGGTGGCTGGGACATGAGATTCTGCGGAGCCAAAGCGGCGTCCCTCCTTGGTTCGAGTCGCTCGTGAGAGCAGTCAGCCAAGCCTAACCCCGCGCCCTGGGCGTCCTTCAGAGCCGGGCCTTCGTTGTCGGCCTCGTCTTGAGCCGCGGCCTTCGGGGCGATGAGGTGGACGGCCAGCGCGCCGAGGAGCGCGGCGACCACCGAGGCGCCCAGCACCCCGATCTTGCCCTCGTCGGTCAGCAGCGCGGCGTCCCCGCCGCGGAAGGCGAGCTCGGTGATGAACAGCGCGACGGTGAACCCGATCCCGGCCACCATCCCGACCGCCGCCAGGAGCGGCCACGACGTGCCGCGCGGCAGCTGCCCGAGCCCGAGGCGGACCACGAGCCACGTGGCGAGCGTGATCCCCACCGGTTTGCCGATCACCAGGCCGAACACGATCCCCAGCGTCACGCTGGACGAGAGGGCCGTGGCGAACAGGTCGGCGCTGAGCGCGACCCCGGCGTTGGCCAGCGCGAACAGCGGGAGGACCACGAACGAGGAGAACCGGTGGTTCTGGTGTTGGAGCCGCTCGGCGGGCGGGACGGCGTCGCGGGTGAGCTTGACGAGCCGCTCGGTCTCCTCGGTCGTGAGGCCGTCCTTGGCCAGCTCCTGGGCTTCGGCGTGGGCGATCGCAGGATCCAGGAGGGGCTTCGCGGAGATGATGAGGCCCATGATGACCCCGGCGATCGTGGCGTGGACGCCCGATTCGAGCATGGCGAGCCACAGGGCGACGCCGACGACGAGGTAGACCGGCGCGGACCAGACGTTGAGCAGTCGCAGCGCGATCGCGAGGAGCACGAGCGCCCCGGCGGCGGCGAGCCAGGGCATCGAGATCCGTTCGGTGTAGAACACGGCGATGACGGCGATCGCGCCGAGGTCGTCCACAATGGCGAGTGTCAGGAGGAAGATCCTCGCGCCCGAAGGGATGCGGGAGCCGAAGAGCGCCAGGACGCCCACGGCGAAGGCGATGTCGGTGGCCATCGGGATGCCCCAGCCGCCCGCGCCAGGCCCGCCGGCGTTGAACGCGGCGAAGATGAGCGCGGGGACGGCCATGCCGCCGATCGCGCCGGCGATGGGCGGGACCGCGTTGCGGATGCTGCGCAGCTGCCCGGTGACGATCTCGCTCTTGATCTCCACGCCCACGACGAAGAAGAACACGGCCATGAGGGCGTCGTTGATCCAGTCCTTGAGGGTGTGGTGGAGTTCGAAGTCCCCGAACCGGAAGGTGATGTCCAGGCCCCACACGGCCTCGTAGGACGCGGCCCACGGGGAGTTCGCCCACAGCATCGCGACCACGGCGCAGGCGACGAGGACGACCCCGGCGGCGGGTTCGATCTTGAGGAATTCGGCGGTGGGGCGGCCCACGAAGCGGGCGATGGGGCGCTGGGAGTACAGGAACGCGGGGCGCGAGCGCCAGATGGGGGATTTCCAGGGTTCTTTCGAGCTGGGCACGGTCTCGGGCTCCGATCGGGTCGCTGAATCGACGCCGACCAGACTTCCCGGCACACCGGCGCCAACGTTAGTCGACGCTACGCGATCTGTAAAGACGAGGAAGCCGGTCCGGTGTGGACCGTCAGGACTCCCGACAGTCGGGGCACAGGCCCCGGTAGGTGACCGACGCACGCGTGACGGCGAAGCCGTGCCGCTCGTCGCCGGGGAGCCAGTCGAGGGGGTCGCCGACGGTGTGCACGTCTTTCATCTGGCCGCAGCCTTCGCAGATGAGGTGGTGGTGCTCGTGGTCGGCGTTGGGGTCGTAGCGTTTGGAGCGGCCTTCGAGGTTGAGTTCGAGGACCTCGCCGAGGGCGACCATCTCGTTGAGGGTGTTGTAGACCGTGGCGCGGGAGAGTTCGGGCATGCGCTCGCAGGCGCGTTCGAGGATCTCGTCGGCGGTGAAGTGCACGTGGGAGCCTTCGAGGGTCTCGGCGATGACGCGGCGCTGCGGGGTGATGCGCCAGTTGTGGCGGCGAAGGCGGGTAACGAGGTCGCTCATGCTGTTCTCTCACGCGGTCGGGGAGTGAAAAACCACTCTAGCAGGACAAACACCGTGGTACCACTTACACGGGACTGGATCTTTGTTTAGACAGAGTCTAAGCTAGGATCGTGTCGAGTACCAGGGTTCCGCGAGCGGGAACCGCAGATGCCAGGAAAGGCCGAAGCATGAGCGAGCAGTTCGACAACACCGCGGGGCCGCTGACCACCGAGTCCGGCGCTCCCGTGTCCGACAACAACCAGAGCGAGGCCGCCGGCGTCGGCGGGCCCCTGCTCATCCAGGACCAGGTGCTCCTGGAGAAGCTGGCGCACTTCAACCGCGAGCGCATCCCCGAGCGGGTCGTCCACGCCCGCGGCGCCGGCGCCTACGGCACGTTCACCGCGACCGCCGACGTCAGCGCGTACACCCGCGCGAAGTTCCTCCAGGTGGGCAAGGAGACCGAGACCTTCCTGCGCTTCTCCACCGTGGCCGGGAACCTCGGCGCGGCCGACGCGGTGCGCGACCCCCGCGGCTTCGCCCTCAAGTTCTACACCGAGGACGGCAACTACGACCTCGTCGGGAACAACACCCCGGTGTTCTTCATCCGCGACGCGATCAAGTTCCCCGACTTCATCCACACCCAGAAGAGGGACCCGTACACCGGTTCGCAGGAGGCCGACAACGTGTGGGACTTCTGGGGCCTGTCCCCCGAGTCCACCCACCAGGTCACCTGGCTGTTCGGCGACCGCGGCATCCCCGCGTCCTACCGCCACATGGACGGCTTCGGCTCCCACACCTACCAGTGGGTCAACGAGGCCGGCGAGCAGTTCTGGGTCAAGTACCACTTCAAGACCGACCAGGGCATCAAGACGCTGACCTCCGAGGAGGCCGACGTCCTCGCCGGGACCGACCCCGACTCCCACCAGCGCGACCTGCGCGAGTCGATCGAACGCGGCGAGTTCCCGTCCTGGACCGTCCAGGTGCAGATCATGCCCGCCGCCGAGGCCGCGACCTACAAGTTCAACCCGTTCGACCTCACCAAGGTGTGGCTCAACGAGGACTACCCGCGCATCACCATCGGCAAGCTGGAGCTCAACCGCAACCCGGAGAACATCTTCGCCGAGGTCGAGCAGTCGATCTTCTCCCCCGCGCACTTCGTGCCGGGCATCGGGCCCAGCCCCGACAAGATGCTCCAGGGCCGCCTGTTCGCCTACGGCGACGCGCACCGCTACCGGGTGGGCGCCAACGCCGACCACCTGCCGGTCAACCGCCCGCACGCCACCGAGGCGCGCAACGGCAACCGCGACGGCTACTACTACGACGGCCGCCACGGCGGGCAGAAGAACTACGAGCCGAACTCCTTCGGCGGCCCGTACCAGTCCGGCCAGCCCCTGTGGGCCCCGGTCCAGGTCACCGGTGCCACCGGCGAGTGGGAGACGCCCAAGCACGAGCTCGACGACGACTACGTGCAGGCCGGGTACCTCTACCGCCTCATGAGCGAGGACGAGAAGGAGCGCCTGATCGCCAACCTCGCCGGGTTCATCGCCAAGGTCAGCCGCGACGACATCGCCGAGCGCGCCATCGCCAACTTCGCGAAGGCCGACGAGGACTACGGCAAGCGCCTCGCGGTCGCCGTGGCCGAACTGCGCGCCTGACCCACCGACGCCGAGCGCGGCGCGGACCCGACTTAGCCGCCGGGGTTCGCGCCGCACCGGGCCAAGGCACTCGTCGGCCCCCTGTCTGAAGGAACACCGACGAGCGCCGACTCGCGGCCGGGTCTGAAGGGCTTTCCCGGCCGCGAGCGACAACGGACCGGCCCCGCACAGCGGGGCCGGTCCGTTCGCGTTCGCGCGGCTCCTACTCCTCCAGGACCCGCCCGCACTCGCCGCATTCGGGGGGCTTCTGGCGCGGGACCTCCACGAACTCCTCGGCCACGATCCAGAGCTTCCAGCGGTCGGGAGCCTCTCGCAGCACCGTGATCGAGGTGATGTCGTCGCGGCTGGGGCGCTCCAAGCCCCACATGATGTCCAACGGGGCCTTGTGCTTCGCCAACTTGACCTCGCGGCCCTTGAGGTAGTAGCCCGCCCGCGAGTACACCAACTGGTCCTGGTCGCCGTGCTCCTTGGGGGCCGGTTCGCGGCTGCGGCCGTTGAGGAACGCGTGGTACTCGGTGTGCAACTGCCGTGCGATCTGCTGGAGCGGCACGGACGAATAGGCCTTGACCCACCGGTTCGCGGGCTGGTTCTTCCACTTGGTCAGACGGGCCGAGATCTCCGCGTACGAGATCTTCTCCCCCTTCGCGCGCCATTCGCGCTGGAACACCGACAACGACCAGTTGTACACGGCCCGAACCGCTTCGAGCGTCTCCTCCAGGTTCCGGCGCTGCTGCTCATCGGGGTCGAACGTATACTCGTACCCGCGTTTCACCAAGTGGGTCATAGGCTTCGTCAAGTCCATGACCTGTTGATATCAGACGATTACGCACCGCCACGTGTTCCTCACCTCATCGGCGTGTCGACCAGCCGGGCGGCAAGTAACTTGGCCTGGTGCCCTTCGACATCGACCCCGGCCTGTTCGCGCTGCTCATCGCCGCGGCGATCTTCGCCGGATGGATCGACGCGGTCGTCGGCGGCGGCGGACTCGTGCAACTCCCCGCACTCCTGGTGGCCTTCCCCACAGCGCCCCCGGCACTGATGCTGGGCACCAACAAGATGGCCTCGGTCTTCGGCACCACCACCTCGGCGATCACCTACGCCCGCAAGATCAAACTCGACCACCGGCTCCTGTGGCCCACCGTCGGCCTCGCGCTCCTGGGCTCGGGAGCCGGAGCGATCGCCGCCCTCGCGGTCTCGGCGGGAGCGCTCAAACCGATCATCATCGCGGTCCTGCTCGCGGTGCTCGTCCTCGTGGTGGCCAAGCCGCAACTCGGCCTCACCCCCCAGCCGCAACTGCGGACCGGGCTGCGCGGCGCGGCCGTGATGCTCATGTGCGGCATCGCGATCGCGTTCTACGACGGCATGATCGGCCCCGGCACCGGCATCTTCCTCTCGGTCGCCTTCACCACGATCCTCGGCCTCGACTACGTCTCGGCCGCCGCCCACACCAAGGTCGTCAACGCCGCCACCAACTTCGGGGCGCTCGTCGTCTTCGGCCTCCAAGGCAACATCTGGTGGCTGCTGGGCCTGGTCATGGGCCTGTGCTGCATGGCCGGAGCATGGTTCGGGGCGCGCACCGCGATCGCGCGCGGCACCCGCTTCGTGCGGATCGTGCTCGTGATCGTGGTCGTCGCGCTCCTGGCCCGCCTGGGCTGGGACGTGTGGAGCGCCCGGTTACGGGTTGATCGCCAAGAACAGGTAGGCGGCCAAGAGCGCCAGGTGCACCCCGCCCTGGAGGCGCGTCGCACGGCCGGGGACCACGGTCAGGACGCTCACCACCAAGGTCAGGCCCAGCAACACGATCTGGGTCGAGCCCAGGCCCAGCAGCAGCGGCCCGTCCATGAAGAACGAGGCGATCGCGATCGCCGGGATCGTCAGACCGATCGAGGCCATCGCCGAGCCGTACCCGAGATTGATCGAGGTCTGGAGGCGCCCGCGACCGGCCGCGCGCACCGCCGCGATCGACTCGGGCAGCAGCACCAGCAGCGCGATCGCCACACCGACCGACGAGGCCGGGAAGCCCGCCGCGTCCACACCCGCCTTGATCGCCGGGGACTCGACCTTCGCCAAGCCCACCACCCCGACCAGCGCGACCATGAGCATCGCAAGGCTCAGCAGCGCGGTCTTGCCGCTGGGCGGGTCGGCGTGCTCCTCTTCCTTGACGACCCCGGTCGAGGTCACCGGCAGGAAGAAGTCGCGGTGGCGGCCGGTCTGGGTGAACACGAACAGGCCGTACAGCACGATCGAGGCCAGCGCCGCGAACATGAGCTGCGAGGTGGAGAACACCGGGCCGATCTCGCTGGTGGTGAAGGTCGGCAGGACCAGGCACAGGGTCGCGAGGGTCGCGACGGTGGCCAGGGCCGCGCCGGAGCCTTCGGGGTTGAAGTGCGTGAACCCGAACTTGAGCGCGCCGACGAGCAGCGCGATGCCGATGATGCCGTTGGTGGTGATCATGACGGCCGCGAACACGGTGTCCCGGGCCAGGGTCTCGGCGTCGTGGCCGCCCGAGGCCATCACGGTGAGGATCAGCGCGACCTCGATGACGGTGACGGCGACGGCCAGGACGAGCGAGCCGTAGGGTTCGCCCACGCGGTGGGCCACGACCTCGGCGTGGTGGACGGCAGCGAGCACGGTCGCGATGAGCGCGGCGGCCGCGATGGCGACCATGACCGGGCCCGAGTGCCTTCCCCACGTCACGGCGAGGACGATCATGCCCACGATCGGTGCGATGACGGTCCAGGACAACAGCGGGGATCGTTTCGCGGCACTCATGTGCGAAATCCTGTCACGAGGCGGTCGCAGTGTCTCCGGGGCCACACCCGCGGAATGTGACGTGACACAATCGTGCTGTCCCCTGTGCCCTGTTCGAGGCCGTTGCGGGTGTCGTGCACGGGTGCGCGGGAGTGGATAGAGTCGTGTGATGGCGAGCACGAGCGGCGAGGCCGCGGCTGAGGCGGAGACGATTCCCGAGACGGCGGCCCGGCTGCGGGCCCATTTCGCGACGGGCCGGACCAAGCCGATCCCGTGGCGGCTGGAGCAGTTGAAGGGCCTGGACCGGATGCTGCGGGAGGCCGGGGACGAGCTGGCCGACGCGCTGCGCGCCGACCTGGGCAAGGCCGCGCCCGAATCGTTCCTCTCCGAGATCGACTTCGTGGCCGCCGAAGTGCGGTCGCTGCGCAAGCACCTGCGGTCGTGGCTGCGGCCCAAGCGGGTCTACACGCCGCCGCACCTGCAACCCGCGCGCGCCTACATCCTGCGCGAGCCCCTGGGGCTGGTGACGGTGATCGGGCCGTTCAACTATCCGGTGCAGTTGCTGCTCGCGCCGCTGGCTGGGGCGCTGGCCTGCGGAAACGCGGTGATGGTGAAGCCGAGCGAGGCGGCGAACACGACGGCGGTGGTGCTGGGGCGGCTCATCAGGCAGTACCTGGACCCGGACGCGGTGGCGGTGGTGCAGGGCGGTCCGGCGCAGACCGCGGCGCTGTTGGAGGAGCGGGTGGACCACATCTTCTTCACCGGTTCGCCGCGCGTGGGGAAGATCGTGGCGAAGGCGGCGGCCGAGCACCTGACCCCGGTGACGCTGGAGCTGGGCGGGAAGAGCCCGGCGATCGTGGAGCCGGGCGCGGACCTGGCCGCGGCGGCGCGGCGGATCGCGTGGGCGAAGTTCATGAACGCCGGGCAGACGTGCATCGCGCCCGACTACGTGATCGCCGTCGGCGGCACCGGCCCTGAGCTGGAGCGCGAGCTGGCCGAAGCGGTGCGGGAGATGTACGGGCACGCTCCGGCCGAGAGCCCGGATTACGGGCGGATCATCGACGAGCGCTCGTTCGAGCGCCTGGCGCGGTTCCTCGGCGAGGGACGGCTGGTGTGCGGGGGCGGGCACAACCGCGACGAGCGGTACATCGCGCCGACGGTGCTGGCGGACGTGTCGGAGAAGGACGCGGTGATGGGCGAGGAGGTGTTCGGGCCGGTGCTGCCGATCGTGGCGCTGGAGACCTTGGACGAGGCGATCGCGTTCGTGAACGAGCGGGAGAAGCCTTTGGCGCTGTACGCGTTCACCGGTTCGGACCTGTCTCGGCGCAAGCTCTTGACGCGCACCTCGTCGGGGGCGGTGGGGTTCAACGTGGCGATGGCGCACATCGACGTGCCGGGGCTGCCGTTCGGCGGGGTCGGGCACTCGGGTCTGGGCGCCTACCACGGGAAGGCGTCGATCGAGACGTTCAGCCACGCGAAGTCGGTGCTGGAGAAGCCGCTCGCGCCGGACACGCTGCGGGTGGTGTACCCGCCGTTCACGGCGGTGAAGGAGCAGGTGCTGCGGCGCTTGCGGTAATGCCCTGCGAAGTGGGCACTCACGCCCGAATCATATAGGATAACTGGCTCCCGGCGAGGTGGGCGCCCACGCGGCGCAGCAGTGAGAACAGCTGCGCGCGTTCGCCCCCGTCGAGCGGGGCGAGGATGTGCTCGTTGACGCCTTCGAGCACGGCGTCGATCTCGGCGAGGCGTCCCCGGCCCGCTTCGGTGATGGTGATGACGTTGCGGCGCTTGTCTTCGGGGTCGGGAGCGCGGGTGATCCAGCCGCCCGTTTCGAGGTCGTTGAGGACGGCCACGAGGTCGCTGCGGAAGATGCGGGTGCGGTCGGCCAGGGCGGCCTGGCTGGCCGGGCCGGTCTCGTCGAGCACGGCGAGGACCACGAAATGGGCCTTGTGGGCCCCGATCGAGGCGAGCGCGTCGGCGGCGGTGCGGCTCATCAGGGTGCTCGTCATGCCCGCGAGGCGCGATATCTGGCGCCTCAGACGCTCGGGGCCCTCGCCGTCGTAGTCGAACCGCAGTTCACCGGTGGTCTCCATGCGGTCATCCTACCCGTTTGCGTTAGTGAGACTAACGATGTAGATTCGTTAGCGATATAAACGTTAGTTTCACTAACGACATGAAGGAGACCGTCATGACCACCGAACACCTGCTCCGCGAGCTCGCCGACCGCGCCGAGCTGACCGACCTCGTGGCCCGCCACGGCCGCTGGATCGACGAGGGCCGCTGGGACGAGACCGACCAGATCTTCACTCCCGACGTGACCACGCGCTCCCCGCGCGGCGAGGCGCACGGCTTCGACGAACTGCTCGCGCTCGTGAGGCGCGGCCACGACAGGTTCGAGCGGACCGTCCACTTCAAGTCCAACCTCGTCATCGACCTCGACGGCGACACCGCCTCGGTGCGGATCAACGACCTGGCCGTGTTCGTCGTCGACGACGCGAACGTGTCGTTCGCGGCCGGAACCGCCCGGTACGAGGCCCGCCACACCGAGAACGGTTGGCGCTTCAGCAGTCTGGAGATCGCCCCCGCCACGCTGACCGAATCCGTGGCGCGGGCCGACATCGCGGCCGTGGTCGCCTCGGCGGACCGGTCCTGAAGCGCCGGAAGGCGAAAGACGCAAAACGGGCCCTGGCCGACGTTTCCGCCGACCAGGGCCCATACCCCTCGAAGACAAGCTTGGCATGAGCGTAGCAAACGACTTGCGCGCGCTATGCCAGGGCCACCCGGGTCCAGATACTCACGCTCCCAACAGAATTCACCGTCCTCTGAGTTTTGTTGTGTCCACTCAGGACTAGGAATTGTTAACGGGAGGTTTCGGTGAATGCGACCGGGTCTGTACATGATAGGCTCCCGTCGGTTATATTGTGCCTCTTAGCAGTCACATTTCCGTCCCTTCAGGGACATCGCGCCGTGAGGACCCCTGCATGCGACGAATGGTGCTCAATGCGGCGCTCGGCCGCACCACCAGGGCCCGGCGCGATCCCGAACGGGCCCTGGCGAACTGGCGCACCAGTGCGGAGGAGATCGCGGCGGCGGCCGACATCGAGCCCGACACCGACGACAACGCGTTCAGTGCCGAACTCGGCTTCCTCCTCCAATGCCTCGCTCGCGTCCCCGACCTCACCCCCGTCGGTTGGAACCTCCGCCTCGAAGACGCCGAACTGCGCTATGAGAACCGCTTGCGCGTCAAGTGGATCCACGCCAACAACCCTCTAGTGGCCGCCGAGCCGGTGGACCGGCCCGTGTTCATCGTGGGCCTCCCGCGCACCGCGACCGCTCTGGTGCACCGGCTGCTCTCGCGCACCGAAGGCCATCGGGGCCCGCTCCTGTGGGAGCTCCAGCGCACCGGGCTGGACCACGACCCGCTCAGCGCCGACCGGGCCCGCGAGGCCGTCGCCCGCCGCTCCGAGGCCCTCAGGCGGCTCTCGCCCGCATACGATTCGATCCAGCCCGTGCATGCCGAGCAACCCGGCGAGTCCTCGGCCGTCATGTGGCGCACCTATCTCCCGCTCGCGTGCGCTCCGATGCAGGAGTACCGGACCTGGCTCGAACAGACAGACCCGATCGACGACTACACGTATCTTCGGCAAGTACTCCAGGTACTCCAATATGGACGACCGCGCAAGCGCTGGATCCTGCGCTTCCCCGGGCACGTGGCCCATCTCGACGTCATCCGCCAGGTGTTCCCGCAGGCGAGCTTCGTGTGGATGCACCGCGACCCCGCCACCGCGCTCGCCTCGTTCTGCTCCCTCGCCGAAGCCCTGACCACGCTGCACTGCAAGGCGATCGACCCCAAATGGATCGGCCGGACCTGGCTGGGCATCCTCGCCGACGCCATCGCGCGCGGGCGCAAGCACCGCAGAGCCCTGCCCGAGAGCGCGGTAGTCGACGTCAGCTACCACCGGCTCGTCTCCGACCCCCACCGCTTCGTCCCGCAGGTCTACGAGCGCCTCGGCGCGGCCTGGGCCTACGAGGACCAGGCCGGGCTCAACGACCTCATCGGCCCCGCCGGTCGCGAGAGCGCCCACCAGTACTCGCTGGAGCGGTACGGCCTCAGCGCGGGCGAGGTCGAAGCGGCGTTCGACGACGCTTTAGAGGTACTGCCAGCAGATCGTGTACGAGTGGATCGGGAAGTCGTAGGACTCCCAGGTGTTCCAGCCGTGGTTGCCGCAGAACGAGGACGCCCAGGCCTCGTCGGTCCGGCCGGTCACGTAGATGTTCGAGTCGGCGCAGTCGGCGAACGTGTACGTCGTGTCGTCCGACTCCGGATCGCCGTCCATGTAGAGGCAGTTGTCCATCGTGGCGTAGCCCGCGTCGTCGGGGTAGATGAACGACATGCACAGCATCACGTCCAGATAGGACTCTGAAGTGGTGTACCCCATGTAGTGGTTGTAGTACGTGTCCTCGGTGCAGGCACCCGAGTCGGTCACGCCCGGCAGCCGCTCCAGGACCCTGAACGCCCCTGTCTGGCAGTCGGTCACCCACCACGGCGAGTCGTCCTCGGCCGGGCCGAACACGCACTCGCCGGGCTGCGCGTGATAGGCGTCCCCGAGCGGATGCTGATAACTCAGGCACAGCACCAGGTCGCCCGCCGGGTAGGACACGGCGAGGTCGGCGAGCGTGACCGAGTCGCAAGAGGACAGATCCGAGGAGCCCGGGTAGAGGTCCACCACCTCGAAGCTGCCGTCGTCGCAGCCCCAGGACTCTTCGAGGTCGGGCGTGGTCTCGGTGCCGTAGTTGAAGAAGCAGTCGCCCACGACCGCTTCGGCGATCGGGTCCGGCTCGACCTCCTCAGTGGACGTGTAGTCGTCGTCATCCCAGTCCGCCGACTCCGACGAGCCGGTGCTGTCGTCGCCGGCCTCCTTCTTGTCGTCATCGCCGCCGCCCATGTTCACCGCGAGAAGCACCCCGGCGATGAGCACCACCACCGCGACCCCGATACCCACGAACAGGCCCGTCCGGTCCTTCTGCGGCGCAGGCGGAAGCACACCGCCCGGCATCTGCGCGTAGGGGCCCGGCGGGCCGTAGCCGGGCGGGCCGTAGGGACCGGGAGCACCTGCGGGGCCCGAGACGGGCACGGGCGAGTACGGCGCGTAGGCGGGGCTGGCCTGGTAGGGGCTCGCGCCCGGGTAGGCCACCGTGTCGGGGGCCGGGCCCTCGGCCGCGACGAGGCCGGGGCCGTAGGCGACCACGGTCCGGTCGGGGCGCACCATCGTGCTCCACCCCACCGCGCGGGCCAGGTCGGCGACCTCGGCCCGCTGGCGCTCCTCGACCGCGGCCACGGCGGGCGGCCAGGGGCCGGCGAGCGGCTCGCCGATGCGGGCCACGAGGTCGACCGCGGAGATCCGCTGCGCGGGGTCCTTGCGCAGGCACTGCTCCACCAAGGGGCGCAGGCCTTCGGGGACGGCGGTGAGGTCGGGCTCGTTGTTGACGACGCGGTTCATGATCTCGAACAGCGCTTCGGCGTCGAAGGGGTTCGTGCCGGTGCAGGCGGTGATCACGGTGGCGGCCAGCGAGAACAGGTCCGAGGGCGGTCCGACCTCGCGGCCGGTGATCTGCTCGGGCGACATGTACGCGGGGGCGCCGACGAGCGCGCCGGTCTCGGTGATGGTGCTCGATTCGCCCCCGGCCGCAGGGGCACGGGCGATGCCGAAGTCGATGAGCCGCACCCCGTCCTCGGTGAGGATCACATTGGACGGTTTGAGGTCGCGGTGCACCACGCCGTAGGAGTGGATCTCGGCGAGCGCGGAGGCCAGGCCGTGCATGAGGCGGCGCGCGGCGGCCTCGTCGAGGGGTCCGTTCGCGGCCACGGCCTCGGCGAGCGTGGGCCCGTGGAAGAACTCCGAGGCGAGCCAGGGTTCGGGGGCGTTCTCGTCGGAGGCGACCACGGCGGCCGTCCACCGGCTCGCGGCGACCTCGCGGGAGGTGAGAACCTCCCGGCGGAACCTGACGTGGAACTGCGAGTCGTGCAGCAGGTGCGGGCGCATGACCTTGAGCGCGACCAGCTTCCCGTCGGCTGCGGTCGCGAGCAGCACCCGGCCCATCCCGCCCTCGCCGATCTCGGCGAGCACGCGATACGGCCCGATCTCCCTCGGCTCCTCTGCACGGAGAGGTCTCATGCTGCGGCTCCCTTCGGTCCCTGCCGACTCGCAACACTAGGACCATCCGTCACGACTCCATCATGACCGCGGCCCACAACCCTCAGGAGAGGTCGACGCTGAGAATTGCCTCTCCGGGGCCGTCGAGCGTGAAACCTGCGGTCCGCCCTTCGCAGGTGACGCGGTAGTCGCCGTGGAAACCGTTGAAGCGCACGCGTCCAGCGTCGTCGGCGATCGTGGTTTCGTCGGTGCCCCACTCCTCGTTGACGAGGGCGTGGAGGCGATCAAAGGAGGGTTTCGGGGTGCCGTCGGCGCGGAGGAACCCGCCGGGGGCGCCGAGCCAGCCGCCGTCGGACATGCCCCAGTAGGTGGCCGCCTCCACGGAAGGGTGGGAGAGCAGGGTCCGGTAGTGGCGTTCGATCTCGTCGGCTTGGCGTGCTTCGCCTTCGGGGGTGGTGGGCCAGGAGTCGACCTGGTGGTCGTTGAGGTCGACGATCTCGGCGGGCATGATCTCGCCGGACACGATCGTGGTCTCGGTGAAGTGGATCGGGAGGCCGTAGCGGGCGAAGCGGTCGAGGATCGCGAGGGTCTTCTCCTCGCCCCAGTAGCCCTGGTGCATATGGCTTTGCAGGCCGAGCGCGTCGATCCTGATCCCGGCTTCGAGGACGCCTTCGATGAGGCATTCGTAGGCGGCGGACATGTCGAAGTCGTTGAGCAGCAGCACCGCGTTCGGGTTCGCCTCGCGGGCGGCGTCGAAGACCATGCGCACCATGGGGATGCGCCCGATGTCGCGGCACAGGCGGGTGATGCCGTTGTCGTACTTGTCGAAGATCGGCATGATCACGACCTCGTTGATGACGTCCCACATGTCGATGACGCCCGCGAATCCGGAGACCTCGCGCTCGATCCGCGCGACCTGCGCGGCGGCGATGTCGGCGTTGTCGAGGTCGAGCAGCCAGTCCGCGGTGACGGTGTGCCAGGCGAGCGGGTGGCCTTTGACGGGGTGTCCGCGCTCGGCGAACCACCTGGCGGTGCGCAGCAGCCGCTCGGTGGCGGGGTTGCCGCGCTCGGGTTCGAAACGGCCCCAGTAGAAGGGCAGGGTCGCGAAGTTGAACAGGCCGTCCCAGCGGGCGGCGAGGCGCTCGTCCCGGTCGGGGTCGGTCGAGTCCCCGTTGGCGTAGGCCTCGAATTCGAAGCCGGTGCAGCCGAACAGGAACTTGTGCCGAACCTGCTCGATGCGGACCTCCCGCCCAGCAAGCGATTCGCCTGCGGCGGTAAGCGAAAGCACGGCATCGGAGGCGCGATGCGCACGGATGACACGGTCAAGATCTGCGGACATTTGAGGAGTGCCTTTCATCGGGGTCGGTGCAATTGCGCCACGGGGAGAGGGGTGCCCGAGGATGAAACGATCGAGCCCGAAGCGAACGCTCCAGGCCCGACCAAACTCACGAGGCCCTACCTGAAGACCTCGGCGATGCTGTCCGCGCTGACTGCACGGACCAGCCAGAACTGGAGCTGCCCGGACTCATCGCAGATCTCGATCCGCGCGCGGGTCGGCTCGTCCACCGTGAATCCCCGGGCCTTGAGGACCAGCATCAGCGCATTGCGCTCACCCCTGGACCAGCCGTCCACCCAGCCTTTGGCCTCAACGCGGTCGAGAAGGTTGCCACCAAACGATTTCTGATCTGACATGATGCTCGGACGCTCCTAGTCGAAGACTTCAGTGATGCTGTCAGCACTGGCGGCGCGAACCAGCCACGCCACGATCTGCTCGGTTTCATCGCAGGTATCGATCCGTGCACGGGTCGACTCGTCCACCGGAATCCCCCGGGCCTCGAGAACCGCCAACAGTGACTTGCGCTCGCCTCTTGCCTCACCTTTTGCTTCGATGCGGTCGAGGAGGTTGCTGCCGAATGAGGTTTCGTCTGACATGATGATTGCCTCCAGTCGCTGGCGCGCCTCCTCTGAAAGCGCATTGAGTGCAAATCGAGTGTACTTGTCCTGCTTATTTTGGTCGAGATTCGGCACCGCGGCGTAGTAGGCGCGCATGATTTCCTCGCCGTGTCGGCCCTCGCCGTGGGCGAGCAGAGAGTAGATCGTCATCTCGACCGACTCGCGAGCCCGCTCGGGATCGGTGATGACCGGGATCTGGTCGGGGCCGATGACGAGTGGGATCAGGACGAAGCCCGGGTGGCCGGTGTCCACGCCGTGGCGGACCCAGCGGGCGGTCTTCTCGTCCGGGCAGATGACGACGAGCGCCACCGGGCAGCGCAGGCGCGTCCGCGCCGAGATGAGGTAGTCGGGCCAGGAGTAGAGCTTCTCGGGATCCTCGGCGCGTTGGACTTCGAAGATGAGCGCGAAGACCGGGTCCTTCCCGGACAGGAACACTTCGAGGTTGTCGCAGTTGCGCTCAAGCGGCCTGTCGCAACGGGTCAGGGCTTCGGAGCCCGCCAGGATGTCGGTGTACTCGGGAAGCCGCTCGCCGAGCAGGCCGCAATACAGCTCGGTAGCGAGTTTCGGATTGGCCTGCAAGAGGCGCAACGGAATTTCGTGTTGGTATGTCACCACACGCATGAGGCTATGGATACACGAATCGACTTCCGGGGAACGACACTGTCACCTTTCCGACAGTGAACCAAAACACGGCACAATTTGCCCGATTTGTACGAAATAAAACAGGCCCAGAGCTTCTGCTCCAGGCCCGATTCCATGTCCAGTTCGGCGCTAACCGGTCAGTCTGCGCCGGGACTTGCGACCGGGAGCTCATATCCCTCGGCTGCCGAGAGCAGCCGCCGGTCGTAGGCGACGAACGCTTCCATCGCGGCATTGATCTCCAAGGCCGCGGCGAGGTGCAGCGCATCGAGCGACCGCAGACCCGATTCGTTGACGAGTCTCCCGGCGGCATCGCACAAACTCGGTGTGAGTCTGATCAGGGCAGTGTTGCCGAGCCAGTGTTCGGCGTCCTGCCACGCCTGTTCGTCGGCATTGGCGGCCAAAAGCGCGCGTCGCAGTTCGGTACGAGTTAGGTCGGAGGTGACGGGTCGGCCTTCGGCGTGCGCGGCCAGCCACTGATCGAGGTCCTCGGCGTGCTCCTCCTTCTTCAGGAAGAGCTTGACCGCTGCGCTGGTGTCGAAGTAGGTCCAGCGGATCATCGCTCGCCCTCATCCTCCCGCAGCGCCGTGAGCGCATCGGAGAGCGAAGCGCCTCCGACGCTTCGCGACTCGGGAGGAAAGTCGAGGAGCATCTGCCGGTTCGAGTACGGCTGCGTCAACGCGCGCGGGTCGAGAATCCCCGCCGCTATCGCCGCGTTGGTCTGTTCTTCAGCAGGATCGGGCGGGAGAATGCGAGCGACGACATGCCCATGTTTAGTGATGAGGATCTGGCCGCTCTCGCCGCTGGCGACACGTTCGAGCACTTCAGAGGTGTGGCGCTGCAATTCCTGAACGCTGATGCGTTCGGGCGCCTCGTCAGCGGCACTTGTGTGCTCGGCGGTTCGATCGGATTCCATGACAACCATGCTACGAGCATGACTGCCTTGGGACTGGGACTATTCACAACACGCCGTATTCGCCTGCGCCGTAACCGGAAACACGTCAGCGGCAAGCGGGGGTCCCGGAGCGAAGCTCCGGGACCCTCCCCTTGCCGTGTGCCGCTTTTCGTTTAACGGACGCCGTAGAGGTGTTCGAGGGCGAGTTGGTCCAGGGCCTCGAACGCCATACCCTTCGCCGCCAGGGCCGCGACGTCGACCTCAAGGTCCTTGACATCCGACCAGGTTTCACCCTCGGCCAGGGTCGGGACCGCGAGCTGGTCGACCCTTGCGGCCTTCAGCGCTGCCTGCACCTCGGGGTCGGCCCGGAACGCTTTGACCTTGTCCCTGAGGATCAGGTAGTTGCGCATACACGCCGCCGCCGACACCCACACGCCCCGATCGTCTTCGGTGCGCGGGGGCTTGAAATCGAAGTGGATCGGCCCCGTGTATTGGCCCTTCGCGATGCCCTCTTCGACCGCATCCACGGTCCAGAACGCCCCGCCGACATTCCCGGCACCGAACCTGAGGTCCTGGTCATACCGCGGACCGGTCTGGCCGTTCAAGTCGATGTGGTAGAGCTTCCCGTGCCACAGCGCTTGCCGGATCCCGGCCGCGTAGTCGAGCCCGGCCATCTCCTCATGCCCGATCTCGGGGTTAATCCCCACCAACTCCGGGCGTTCGAGTTCGTTGATGAACGCCAACGCGTGCCCGAGCGTCGGCAGGAGAATGTTGCCTCTGGGTTCGTTCGGCTTCGGCTCGATCGCGAACCGCAGGTCATACCCCTGCGAGACGACATACTCGCCCAGGACATCGAACGCTTCCTTCATCCTGGCCATCGCCGACTGGACATCCTTCGACCCACCCGACTCGGCGCCTTCACGGCCACCCCACGCGACATACACCTCAGCACCCAACTCGGCAGCCAGGTCGATGTTCCGCATCACCTTGCTGATGGCGAACCGGCGCACGTCCCGGTCGTTCGCGGTGAACCCGCCGTCTTTGAAGATCGGGTGGCTGAAGAGATTCGTCGTCGCGGTCGTGACCTTCAGACCCGTCTCATCCAGGGCTTTCCGGAACGCCCCGATCTTCGCGTCGCGTTCGGCTTCCGTGTCGTCGAAGTCGAACACGTCATTGTCGTGGAAGTTCACGCCGTACGCGCCGATCGCCGCCAGCTCACGCACCGCACGATCCGCACTCATCGGCGCCCGCGTCGCCGACCCGAACACATCCTGCGCCGCCCAACCCACCGTCCAAATCCCAAACGAGAACTTGTCTTCCGGAGTGGGCGTGTATTCGCTGCTCATGTGCTTGTTCCTTTCCTGCTTCAGTTCTCGGCGCTTCGGACGCCTGTGGTCATGACTCGCGCGCCTTCGACGGTGCGGAGGGCGCCCTCGATCGTGAACCTGCCCTGGAGCGGCAGGTCGGTGCTGGAGTGGCCCACGGCGACCGTGAAGGCGCCGGGTTCGACCACTCGGGTGCCGTCACGGCCGGTGAAGGACGTGCGGTCGGCGTGGAGGGTGAACGTGATTCGCTGGGACGCACCGGGTTCGAGCGCGACGCGGGTGAAGCCCGCGAGTTCGCGCACCGGGCGGGTCACCTGGGCGACCTCGTCGGTGAGGTAGAGCTGGACGACGTCCTCGCCGTGGCGGTCGCCGGTGTTGGTGACCGTGACCGCGATGTCGACCTCGCCGTCGTTGGGGATGGCGGTCGCGCTCAGTTCGATTGCGCTGTAGGCGAACTCGGTGTAGGAGCGGCCGTGGCCGAACGGGTAGAGCGGCCTGGGGTCGATGTTCGAGACGCCTTCGCTGTACTGGCCCAGCGGCGGGGCGAGGTAGGTGCCGGGCTGGCCGCCCGGGGTGCGCGGGACGCCCACGGGGAGGTGGCCGCTCGGGTTAATTCGTCCAGAAAGGACACCTGCGATGGCGGCGCCGCCCTCCTCGCCGGGCAGGAACGCCTGGACGACGGCCGCGCAGCGGTCGGCGTAGTCGCCGAGCGCGTAAGGTCGGCCCGAGACCACGACCAGGATCGTGGGGGTGCCGGTGGCGAGGACGGCCTCGACGAGCTCGGTCTGCGCGCCCGGGAGCGCGAGATCCGGTGCGTCGCAGCCTTCTCCGGAGGTGCCGCGCCCGAACAGGCTCGCGAGGTCGCCGACGGCGAGCACGCAGACCTCGGCTGCGGCGGCAGCGGCCACGGCGGCGGGGATGCCGGAGCGGTCGAGCTCGCGGATCGGCACGCCCTGCTCGTAGGACACCTCGGCGTCGGGCCATTCGGCGCTCAGGGCCTCTCGGAGCGTGGCGATCGGAATGCCGGTGCCGCGCGATTCGAAGCGGGAGAGCACGTGGTTGGGGAAGGAGTAGCAGCCGAGGAAGGTGCGGGCGTTGTCGGCGGTCGGGCCGATGAGGGCCAGTTTGCCGCCAGAGGAGGACGAGTCGAGCCCGTCCGCGTCTTCGCCGGAGGTCGTTCCGCCGCCTTGCGTGTTGGGCCACAACGGAAGCAAACCGTCGTTGTCGAGCAGGACCACCGACTTCTCGGCGATCTCGGCCGCGAGGGCTCGGTTCTCGGGGCTGTCGAGGTCCACGTCCGGGTTCGGAGCGGCCAGGTCGGGTTCGGCGTCGAGGAGGCCCAGTTCGGCCTTCTGCGTCAGGACCCGCCGCACCGCAGTATCCACAATGGCCTCGTCGAACTCGCCAGCGGCGATCTTGTCCGCCAGGCGCGCGTACGCGTCCGTCGTCGGCAGTTCCACGTCGATGCCCGCCGTGAGCGCCGCCGCGCCGGAGTCGACACGGGTCGCGGTCACGCGGTGCATCGTGTCCAGGAACGGAATCGCCCAATAGTCCGAGACCACGGTCCCGGTGAACCCCCACTGCTCGCGCAGCAGCTCGGTGAGCAGGTGCCGGTCGGCCGCGGCGGGCACACCGTCCACGTCCGAATAGGAGTTCATCACCGAGCGCGCCCCGCCAAGGCGCAGGGCCATTTCGAACGGCGGGAGGATCACGTCGGCGAACTCCCTGGGGCCCATCGGGACCGGCGCGTGGTTGCGCGCCGCCCGCGAGGCCGAGTACCCGGCGAAGTGCTTCAGCGTGGCCACGATCCCGGCCGCTTCGAGGCCGCGCACGTACGCGGCCCCGGTCAGGCCCACCAGGTACGGGTCCTCGCCCATCGTCTCTTCGACGCGGCCCCAACGGTAGTCGCGCACCACGTCCATCACCGGGGAGAGCCCCTGGTGGACCCCGACGGCGCGCATGTCGGCCCCGATGCGCGCGGCCATGCGCTCGACCAGGTCGGGCGCGAACGTCGCGGCCCACGCCAGCGAGGTCGGGTAGACCGTGGCCCCGAGCGTGGTGAACCCGGTCAGGCACTCCTCATGGGCGATCGCGGGGATCCCGAAGCGGCTGCGCGAGGCGATCTCGCGCTGCGCCTTCTCAAGGGCCGCAGCGCCTTCGGCGGCGTGGACCGGCTGGGTCCCGAACGCCCGGGTCAGGTGGCCCAGGCCGTGCGCCGAGGCCGCTTCGAGGGTCGCCGGGCCGCCGTCCATGGCGTCCTCCATCGGCGCGACCTCGCCGTCGCCCTCGTCCTCGTCGCGCGCGGGCCAGAAGCTGCCCAGCTGGGCCAGCTTCTCCTCGACCGTGAGCTCGGCGAGCAGGGCTTCGACCCGGGCCGCGATGGGCGCCTTCGGGTCCTGCCAGGATTCGACCATTGATGAGCCTTCTCTCGTTACTTCCCGAAACCGGCGGTCAGGCCGGAGACGAGCTGGCGGCGGGCGAGGATGTACGCGGCGAGCATCGGCAGCACCGACAGGACCACCGCGGCCAGGACCGCGGGCACGTCCACCCCGAACTGCCCCTGGAAGCTCCACAGCGACAACGGGAGCACCCGCGTCTCGGCGCTCTGGGTCAGCACCAGCGGGAACAGGAACCCGTTCCACACCTGGAGGGCCTGGTACACGCCCACGGTGGCGAGCGCGGGCCGCGAGAGCGGGACCACCAGGCGCAGCAGGATCTTCCACTCGGTCGCGCCGTCCATGCGCATGGACTCGTACAGCGACTCGGGGATCTCGCGCAGGAAGTTCGTCAGGATCAAGAGCGTCAGCGGGATGGCGAACGCGATCGACGGGAGGATCAGCGCGGCGAGCGTGTCGTACAGTCCGAGTTGGACGATGAGGTAGTACACGGGGATGATCGCGGCCTGGATCGGGATCGCGATCCCGAGCAGGGCCACGCGGAACAGGTTGGCGCCGAAGCGGTCCCGGCGGCGGACCACCACGTATGCGGCCATGATGGACACCGCGAGGGTGACCGCGACCGCCGAGGCGGTCACTACGACGCTGTTGAGGAAGAACCGCAGGAAGTCGTTCTCCAGCACGCGTTGGTACGCGCCGAGGCTCGGACTGCCGGGCCAGGCCAGCGGGTTCTCGGCGTAGTAGTCCTCGCGCGGGCGCAGGCTCGTGACGAAGATGTAGTAGATCGGCACGATAATGATCGCCAGCCAGAGCCAGGCGAAGGCCGCGCCGAGGACGTTGGGTCGATGTTCGCTCTGCTGCTTGGTCATGAGCCCTCCGACTGGCTTTCCATGCGGCTCGAACCGGTGAGCCGGTTGAGGCCCAGCGAGACCGCGAGGCCGACCACGACCAGGACGAGCGCGAGGACGCTGGCGCGGCCCATGTCGTAGGAGCGGAACCCGGTGAGGTACATGTCCAGTGGCAGGACGCGGGTCGCGTTGCCGGGTCCGCCGCCGGTGAGAACGAAGATCAGGTCGAAATAGGTCAGCGAGCCGACGGTCATGAGCGTCGTGGAAGTGACGATCGTGTACTTGAGCATCGGCAGCGTGATCCGGAAGAACTGCTGCGTCGGGCCCGCGCCGTCCATGCGCGAGGCCTCGTACAGCTCCTTGGGGATCTGCCGGGTCCCGGCCTGGTAGAGCAGGGTGTGGAACGGCACGAAGCACCACGCGATCACGAAGACCACCACGTAGAGCGCGAGGTCGGGGTCGCCGAGCCAGTTCTGGGCCAGCAGCGGCAGGTCCAGCGCCGAGCCCGCGCCGAAGTTCGGGTCGAGCAGCGCGGTGAACGTGATCGCCACGGCCGCGGAGGAGAACAGCAGCGGTACGAAGAACAGCGTGCCGAGCAATGCCCGGTACTTCTGCCGTCCGGCGAGGAACACGCCGAGCAGGAGGCTCACCGGGGCCTGGAACACGACACAGAGGACGGTGAGCTTCACGGTGAGCCACAGCGCGCCCCGCGACACCGGGTCGGCGGCGGCCGCCGTCCAGTTGTCGAACCCGGCCCACGTGATCGCCCCGAGCCCGTCCCAGTGGACCAGCGACAGCGCGGCGACGCCGAACAGCGGCACGATCGCGAAGACCCCGAACAGGATCAGCGCGGGCGCGGCCATCCAGCGGGAGGGCCCGCCCGGGCGCGCGCCGCGACGGCGCGCACCCCGGCGAACGGTGGCGGCGACGCTCACAGCGTGGCGTCCATCGCCGCGGCGAACTCCTCGGCGCTCAGCTCGCCGAGGAACAGCCGGCTGAGGTTGTTGAGCAGCTCCTGCGCCTGGGCGGCGGGGATCGCCTGGTCCCAGGACAGTTCGAAGTGGGCCGCGTCGCGGACCATGCCGTAGGTGAAGTCGAGGAACTCGGGGTCGTCCTGCTCGGCGATGAGGTCTTCGAGCCCGGCCACCGGCGGCACCGCGCCGATCGCGAACAGGGAGGCCAGGTGCTCGTCGTCGTAGACGGCCTCGGAGAGGTAGTCGGCGGCGGTGGCCTGGTCGTCCTCGGAGCCCGACGCCGAGACCGACCAGTAGTTGGCCGGGTTGCCGACGATGTTCGACGGGTCGCCCGCGCCGTCCTCGACGACCGGGAACGTGGAGAACCTGAGGCCCCCGCTGGCGACGAGATCCGGTGCGTTGGTGAGGAACTCGGGGTAGATCCACGAGCCCTGGAGGATCATGCCGGCCTTGCCGGTCGAGACCAGGGCGTGGTCGGCCCCGGCGTCGGCGACGACGGAGGCGAACCCGTCGCCGAAGGCCCCGGCGTCGACCAGCTCGGTGATCATCTGGGCGGCGCGGACCATGTCCGGGTGTGACCAGGCGCCCGCTTCGCCGTCGAGGACGCGCTGGAACGCGGCCTCGCCGCCGACGCGGTCGGCCAGGTAGGAGATCCACATCAGCTCGGGCCACACGCTCTGGCCCGCGAGGGCGATCGGCGTGACGTCTGCGGCCTTGAGCGCTTCCACGGCGGCGAGCAGCTCGGTCCAGGTGGTGGGGATCGAGGTTCCGGCGGCTTCGAGCACGTCGTTGTTGTGGTAGAGCACCACCGGCTGGGACTGGTTGTTCGGGACGGCGTAGACCTTCCCGTCGACCATCCCGACCTCGGCCACCGAGGGCAGGAGCCGGTCGGTGAGGGCGGCGGTGGACTCGGTGATGTCGGCGACCTGGTCGTTGGCGACGTAGTCGGCCAGGGTGGCCCCGGCCCAGCCGAAGATCAGGGTGGGGGCGTTGCCGGAGCCGACCGCGGTGCGGATCTTCTCCTTGTACGCGTCGTTGGCGAAGTACTCCGCGGTGATCTCGTTGTCCGGGTTGGCCTCGTTCCAGGCCTCGAAGGAGGCCCGCATGGCCTCTTCGGCGCCTCCGGTGAGCCCCCACGCGGTGGCGCCGTCGGCGCCCGCGCCGGGCTTGTTGCCGCAGGCGCCGAGGGCGGCCACGACGGGGACTGCGGCGCCGAGCGCCAGGACCGAGCGGCGGCGAGTTCCGAGCTCCATTGCTGGAATCCTTTCAGAAGTCCGGTCGAGGGACCGGAAGTATAGAAACAGTTTCGCACTGGTTTCTCAGTGTTTCGAACCTACGCCGCTCTCGCGAGTGCGTCAAGTTACAGATGGGTAAAGTTCCGCGCCCACGCCTGCGTATACGGGTGTAGGGAGGCACCTGGGGCGGAATCTGTTTCGTAAACTGGTTAGACTGGCGGCTCCAGCGAAGACGAGGTGCAGCGATGAGCAGAACGGCCAATCCACGCGCGACGCTCGCGGCCGTGGCCGAGCGCGCGGGCGTGTCCAAGGCCACCGCGTCCAAAGTGCTCAACGGCCGCCCCGGGGTCTCCGACGAGACCAGGCGCCTGGTGCGCAAGGCGATCGAGGAGCTGGGCTACATGCCGAGCACCGGGCCGAGGGAGCCGCAGGGCAAGGGCTCGATCAACGTCGTGTTCGACCACATCCTCGACATGTACTCGCTGTACGTCCTCGACGGGGTGATCGAGGGGGCCGCCGCGTTCGACGTCGACGTGGTCACCGGGGTGGTCGCCACCGAGGAGACCCCGAACGCGCGCTCGATGGGCGAGGCCCGGATCAGGGACATCGCCGCGCGGGGCCACGTGGGGCTCATCGTGGTGACCTCCGAGCTCACCGGGGCCGAGATCGAGACCTGCGAGAGCCTCGGACTGCCGCTGGTCGTGATCGACCCGGTGAACCCGCTCGACGACCGCGTCACCAGCGTGGGCGCGACCAACTGGGCCGGGGGCGTGCAGGCCACCCGGCACCTCATCGACTTGGGGCACAGGCGGATCGGCTACATCGGGGGCCCGAACGGCTCGGTGTTCGGGCGCGAGCGCCTGCACGGCTACCGGGAGGCGCTGGAGGCCGCCGGGATCCACGCCGACTCGGCGCTGACCGCCACCGGCCACTACGACGCGGCCTCGGGCGGGGAGGCGGCCAGGGCGCTGCTGAGCCTGGACGAGCCGCCCACCGCGATCTTCGCGGCCAACGACACGATGGCCCTCGGGGTGCTGCGCGAGGCCCGCTCGCGTGGCCTGCGGGTGCCCGAGGACCTGAGCCTGGTGGGCTTCGACGACACCTACTCAGCGGCCTGGACCGACCCGCCGCTGACCACGGTCCGCCAACCGCTGCGCCAGATGGGCCGCGTCGCCGCGCGCACCGCACTCGAACTGGCCGAAGGCCGCGTGCCCGACTCGCACCACGTGCAGCTGGCCACGAGCCTGGTCATCAGGGAATCGACCGCGCCGCCGCGCTGACGCGCCCCCTCGGCGACCTAGTTGAACTATAGTTAGTTGAACTGTACTTCAACTTCTTGGGGACCCGATGGAGCTGCCGAAGCCGCCCGACATGTTCGACCGCGAGCGCGAGTGGTCGGCGCTCGGCCGCTTCGTGGGCAGCGGGCAGTCGAGCGCGACGCTGGGGGTCGTCTCCGGGCGGCGCCGTCAGGGCAAGACCTTCCTGCTCGAAGCGCTCAGCGAGGTGACCGGCGGTCTCTTCATCGCCGCCGAGCAGGCTTCCGAGGCCGAATCGCTGCGTTCGTTCGCCGCGGCGGTCGGCGCCTTCGCCCGGTCGCCGCTGCCGGTGGCGTTCGAGGACTGGCGGCAGGCGATCGACGCGCTGCTCGCGATCGGCGCGGACCGCGAGGTCTCGGTGGTCATCGACGAATTCCCCTACCTGGTCAGGGCCAGCCCGCAGCTGCCCTCGATCATCCAGGCCGCGCTCGCGCCGCGGCGGCCCGAGTTCACCTCCTCGCGGACGCGGCTGCTGCTGTGCGGCTCGGCGATGTCGTTCATGGGCGGGCTTCTGGCGGGCAATGCGCCGCTGCGGGGACGGGCGGGACTCGAACTGGTCGTCCCGACCCTCGACTACCGGCTCGCCGCCGACTTCTGGGGCATCGACGATCCACTGCTCGCGTTCAAGGTCAACTCGGTGGTCGGCGGCACGCCCGCCTACCGGCGGCAGTTCACCGCCGACGACGCGCCCGCCTCGCTCGGCGATTTCGACGCCTGGATGCTGCGGCATCCGCTGAATCCGGCCAGCCCTCTGTTCAGGGAGGCCCGCTATCTGCTGAGCGAGGAGTCCGACATCCGCGATCCGGGCCTGTACCACTCCGTTCTCGCCGCGGTGACCGCCGGCAACGCCACGACCGGCGGGATAGGCGGATTCGTGGGCCGCAAGGCGGGCGACGTCGCGCATCCGCTGCACGTGCTCGAAGACGCGGGCCTGCTGCGCCGCGAGACCGACGCGTTCCGCCAGAACCGCACCGTCTACCGGGTGAACGAGCCGCTCATCGCGTTCCACCAGGCGGTGCTGCGGCCGAGCTGGACCGATTGGGAGCGGGGCCGCGATCCTGAACGGCTCTGGGCCCGTGCGCAGCCGAGGTTCTCCAGCCAGGTGCTCGGCCCGCGCTTCGAGCAGGTCTGCCGCGAGTGGGCGCGGCACTTCGCCGAGGAGGAGGACTTCGGCGGTTTCGCCGACCGGGTCGCGAGCGGCACGGTCAACGATCCGGGGAACCGGACCGCCCACGAGGTCGACGTCGCGGTCTTCACCACCGGCGACGGGGGCGGCGAGCGGCTGCTCGCCATCGGCGAGGCCAAACTGAACGAGACGGTGGGACTGGCGCATCTCGAACGGCTCGAACACATCCGCGGTCTGCTGTCGCGGCGGTACGACACCAGCCGCACCAGATTGGCGCTGTTCAGCGGATCGGAGTTCGCACCTTCGTTGCGTTCCTTGCGACGCGAGGACGTGGTGCTGGTCGACCTGCCGCGGCTCTACGGACGGTAGGCGGTACCTCGAAAGGCCGCCGCGCTAGGCACGGCGAAGCCGCCGCCTGGGGATCGGGCGGCGGCTTCGTCCATTGGGGAGTTAGAAGGTGACGTACACGTCCACGTAGCGCGGGCGGTAGTTGTCGACCTCTTCGTAGAGGTCGTCGGGGACGAAGCTGTTCACGTTGTAGGTCACCAGGAGTCGGCCGTCGTCGCCGAGGTTCGGGTGGGCCTTGGCGTTGTAGGTGAACACGTTGCCGCCGGTCTCGGGGGTCGTGTACAGCTCGATCTTGCCGGTGTACGGGCCGGTCAGGTCGTCGGCGCGGTAGGCCACGATCTTGGCGCTGAGCGCTTCGGTCGCGTCACCGGTGACGAGCGTGAACTTGCCCTGGTAGCGGGTCACGCTGAACTCGTTGGAGACCCCTTCAAGGATGCGGGCCGACCCGTCGGGCCCTGCGTCCCACGAGCCGTCGGCGAAGTACTCCCACTCGCCGGTGGTGAGCGAACCCGAAGGGACGCGGGCGAGGTGGGCGTACTTGTCGGCCTGGTTGTCCTCGACGCCGAACACGTACGTGTAGCCGTCGGCCGGGTCCTCGTAGATCGCCGAGCCCCAGTTGACCTCGGATTCGGGCAGTTCGGTGACGCCGGTCAGGCTCATGTCGTCGGTGTCGAATGTGGCGACGGCGTTGCCGGTGAACTCGAAGTCGAACACGCCCGAGCCGGTCTTGACGAATTCGAGCAGCATCACTTGCAGCACATCGCCTTCGACGGTGCCGTCGCCGAACCAGTACCAGCGCTGGGTCTCGTCGGCCCCGGCGACCTTGACCAGGGACTCAGGCTCGGCCTCGGTGCCGCCGGTGATCGTGGTGAGGTCGCCGCCGTCGTCGACGATGATCGAGTTGTGCAGGAACGGCGACTCGATGGGGCGGCCGTGGTTCTCGTCGACCTCGCCCATGAAGGTGTCGGAGTACAGCCAGGCGACCGACCCGTCGGGGAGGTCGACGCTGTACGCGGAGTCGGCGCCGGTCCAGCGCCCGGCGGTGTCGCCGTAGGTGCCGAAGCGCTCGGTGAGTTCGGTGTTGACTTCGGCGTGTACGGAAGGGGCGCAACGCGATGCGTCGGCTGCGTGCGCGGCGGCCAGGGGTAGGGCGGCCACCGCGAGCCCGGTGAGGGCGGCTGCGGAGAGTGTGAGCGGTCGTGGCGTCATGATCTGCTCCTTTGCAGGTTCCGGGGCGGGGGGCCGCCCCTGGGTCTCGCCGGTTCAGGGGTTGAACGCGGTGAGGACTCGGTCGGCGAAGTGCTCGCCGATGAGACGCTGTGCGTCGGGGCCGGGGTGCAGGTTGTCGGGCAGCGGCATCGCCCGGGCGTCCTCGGCGCTGTAGAGGTCCAGGCCGCTCCGGTAGTGGAGGTTCTGGTCGCCTTCGGAGCGGCGTCGCTCCACGATGGATTCGATTGCGGCGCGGACGGTCTGGAGTGAGAGCTTCCCGGCGGCGACCTCGTCTTCGCTTCCGGCGCTGACGCTCCACTCGTAGTCCTTGGACGGGTCCTGAATGGTCGGACCGGTCGAGGTTTCTACTGGGGGGCAGTGGATCGGGGAGAGCAGCACGATCGGGGTGGCGGGGTGCCCGTCGCGGATCGTGTCGATGAAGCCTTCGACCGCGGGTTCGAACACCCTCATGCGCATGAGGTCGCCGCACACGATGTTGACGCCGATCTTGAGGCTGATGAGGTCGGCGGGGGTGTCGCGGATGGTCCTGGCGGTGAACTGGTCGAGGACCGCGTTGCCGGAGAAGGAGAGGTTCGTCAATCGCACACCGGATCGCCGCGCGGCCACGACGGGCCAGGTGCCGGTGGTGGTGTCGGCCCGGTAGCCGTGGCTGATGGAGCTGCCGTGGTGGACCCACCGGAGCGCGCCGGTCTCGGGGAGCGCGGCCACGGAGGCGTCGGCGCGAAGTTCGAGGAGTTCGACGTGGTCGTAGTAGGGGAGCCAGAGTTCGAGGTCGCGTTCGGCCCCAGTGGCGAGCCCGGTGAAGCGGACCGTGGCGTCCGGTCCCGGGACCACTTCGCCGCTGGGTTCCTCGAAGGTGAACACGTACCGGGAGCCGACCGGGACGGCGGCCGAGGCGGCGAGGTCGGGGCCTTCGGTGAGCTCGTAGACGCTGTCGGGCATGGGTTCCGACGCGTCGGCGGCCAGGCGCTGGGCCTGGACGTCGAGTTCGATCACGTCGGCGGCGGTGCGCAGCGCGAGGCGCACGCCGGTGCTCTCGGCGCTGACCTGGGTCATGAACGTGCCCGGCGGGATCTGCCGCCGGGCACGTTCGGTGAGCCGGTGCGGGACCAGGCCCCGCACGGACTGCTCGACCTCGACCGCGCCACGGATCATGGCACGTTCGATGTCGATGCGCTGCAATGTCATTGGGAGTCCACCACGGTGCCGTCGGCGTGGACGTCGACCACTCGATCGCCGATGCGCAGTCCCTTGAGGACCGCGTCGGGGTCGAGGGCCGCGATGCAGGCCTTCGCGGTGTCGAGGTCGGTCGAGCCGGTCTTGGGGTCGACCCCGAAGAACGACTCGATCACCAGGGCCACATACGCTCCGGCCGAGGAGCAGGCCCAGTCGATGATGTACGGCAGCTGCGGCGGGGCCTTGCGGGCGCCGCCCGCGACGGTGGGCATGGCCTCTTCGGTGAAGTGCGCCTGTCCGGGCGGGCCCTGGTTGGCCGAGCGGGCCAGGCCGGGGAGCCAGTCGAGGGCGACCTGCGGTGCGCCGAGGGCGACCAGGGCGCGGGCCGCGTCGGCGGGCCAGGCCGGGTACGCGCCGTTCCACTGGTGGTCGGGGCGGACCGAGAAGCTCGCGTCGGGGTCCCAAGGGGACAGTGAGCGCAGCCAGGTCTCGGTCTGGAGTTCGTCGCGGTAGAAGTCGACCATCTCGGCGCGGGTCTTGTCGTCGAGGTCGGCCGGAATCGTGGTGCCCACGACCGAGAAGTCGTAGACGTGGCGGACCGGGACGCGGGTGCCGTCCGGTTGGCGCGCGGCGAAATGGCCGGTGCCGGTCTCGTAGAGGTCGACCACTTCGCCGACCAGGTCGTCGGCTTCGGCGCGGAGCTTCGCGGCCTCGTCCTCGTCGCCGCGCGCGGCGAGGAGTTCGGCCGCGGTGCGCAGGTTCCACACGTTGGCGGCGTTGAGGCTGGCGACCTCGTGCGTGTAGGAGGAGACGCATTCGAGGAGGTTGTCGATCTCGCCGTAGTCGGCCAGCGGCGAGGAGCCGCGCAGCGCGTGCCAGGCGCGGGCCCATTCCCGCACGTGCTCGTGGACGGGCCGCCCGCCCGATTCGGTGTCGAGCAGGCCCTTGTCGCCGGTGAAGCGCACGTAGTCGTGGACGAGTCGGGTCATCGCGTAGTCGTTGACCGAGTACCAGCGGCCCACGGGCCCGCCGGTGAGCGAGGAGGTCCCGAAGTGGGTGTGGATGTCGGAGTCGATCCAGTGGCGCAGTTGGCGTTCCATGACCTCGGGGTCCAGGAGCGCGTGGGTGATCGAGGAGAGGCTGTAGTCCCAGATGAACGTGGTGGTGGCCCAGTAGTTCGGCATGAGCGTGTCGTAGCTGCGGCCCAGGACGTTGCCTTCGAACTCGCGGCGGAACCAGATCGTGCCGAGCACGCCCCACCAGTAGAGGCGACGCAGCGGCTCGGAGCTGGTCTCCAATGTGGGCAGATGCCCGGAGAACTCCTCGTTGCCGGGGGTGAACGCGGCGTCCAGCTGCGCGTCCCAGAAGTTCTCGGCGGCCCGGACGGTCCCGGGGACGTCGGCGGCGATCGCTTCGAAGGCCGCGGTGGCGGCCTCGCGGGTGGCGCCGACGGCGTGGACGTAGCCGAAGCGGGCACTCTGGCCGGGGGCCAGGTCGAGGGTCACGCCGATCTCCCCGCCGCGTTCAGCGCCGCCGATGCCGACTTCGTGCGCGCCGGTGGCGGGCGCGATCCCCGAGAGCCGCACGTCGGCCTCGCGGTCGACTCCCTGGACGCACCAGGCGGTCTGGGACCGGTTGGCGAACACGAGGCGGGCCTGGCCGGCTTCGACGGTGTTGCCTTCGGAGGGGGCGACCGCGTCCAGCCAGGCCTCGGTGGAGCGGGCGGCCCCGGCGGTGAGGGTGAGCGCCACCGGCACCGTCCGGGGGGACTCCCCGGTGTTGGTGACGCTCACCTCGATCGCCACGGCCGTCTGCCCTGGGGCGCATACGGTGTCGGTGACGAGGTCGAGCCCGGGGAGGGTCGCTTTGCGGCGGACCCGGTCGGGTCGCCACTCGTGGGTGATGGGCGCGCCGTAGGACTCCACGATGCGTCCGTCCACGAAGCACACCGCGGTCTGGGTGAGGCCCTGGGACACCGGCGGGAACGTCACGGCGCTGATCGCGGTCAGGTCGTGGTCGACCCGGGCGGTGCCGAGGAAGTTCGTCAGGCCGCTGGGCGCGATCATGTCGTCGTAGTGGTGCGTGACGGCGTCGGCCGCGAGGTCGTCGACCGTTGGGACGGTTCGCATGGGGACTCCTAATATTGCCCGAGCGCGAGGCCGCGGGCGAAGAACTTCTGCGTGAACAGGAACAGCACCACCGTGGGCAGCGACACGAGCAGGCCACCGGCGAGCACTGTGGACATTTGGGCGCCGCCGTAGGTGCTCTGCATCCCCGCGAGGGTGGTCACGATGGGCCGCACCGTGTCGGACTGGCTCAGGACCAGGCCCAGCAGGAAGTCGTTCCAGATGAACGTGGCCTGGAGGATGAAGATCGCGACCAGGGCGCTGGAGGCCATCGGCAGGTACACGCGGCGGAAGATCCGCCACGTGGTGGCGCCGTCGATCACCGCGGCCTCGAACACCGAGTGCGCGATCCCGGAGAAGAAGTTGCGCATCACGAACGCCGAGAACGGAATCGAGATGGCGGTGTAGACGGCGATCATGCCCGTGCGGGTGTCGAACAGGCCGGTGCGCGAGTAGGCGTCGAACAGCGGCAGCAGGATCATCTGGAGCGGGAACACGGTCCCGCCGAAGATCGCCACGAACCACGCGAAGCCGTGCTTGAGGCGCAGCGCCACGATCGCGAACCCGGCGCACGCGCCGACCACGACCGCGATCGCGGGGGAGACGATCGCGTACAGGAGCGTGGACGCGAGGCTGTCGGAGAGGCCCGAGAGGCTCATGGCCTCGGCGAAGTTCCCGAACAGGGAGAAGTCGGTGGGGACCCACGAGTCCTTGGTCGTGAACGTGGCCGGGTCCTTCGCGGCGTTGATGACCAGCAGGTAGACCGGGAGCAGCCAGAACAGGCCGAGGACGACCAGGACGGTGGTGCGGATGATGCGAGACATGTCAGACCCCGTGCTTGGCTGAGAGCTGCTGGCGCAGGTACAGGATGGAGGCCGCGAGCGTCACGATCGTGAGGAACACGGCGATCGCCGAGCCCAGGCCGTAGTCGGAGTTCACGAAGGTCTCCTTGTACATCGTCAGGGCGAGCGTCTCCGACTCCCGGCCCGGACCGCCCTTGGTCATGCCCTGGACGATGTCGAAGGTCTTGAGGGAGGCCACGATCGAGAGGCCGACCACGACCGCCGTCAGCGGGCGCAGCATCGGCCACAGGATCGACCGGAACAGCCGCAGGCCGTTCGCGCCGTCCATGCGGGCCGCTTCGAGCGGTTCGCGCGGGATCGACTGGAGGCCGATCGTGAACAGCAGGGCGTTGACGCCGACGCCCTGCCACGCGGTCGCGAGGATCATCACGACCGTGTTGAGCGGGGCGTCGACGAGCCACCTCGGGGTGTCGGCCACGCCGAAGGCCGCGAGGGCCTGGTCGAGCGCGCCGTCACCGCCGAGGATGAACGACCAGATCACGCCCACCCCGATCCCTGAGAGGGCGTACGGGATGAGGAACGGCAGGCGCAGCCACACGCCGCCGGGGAGCCGCCAGGTCAGCAGGGCGATGCCCAGGCCGATCCCGACGGGGACGAGGAGCGTGCCGAGGACCCACAGCAGCGTGTTGAGCACCGACCCGAGGAACTCGGGGTCGTCGAACATCTCCGCGTAGTTGGCCAGGCCGATCCACGCGGGGTCGCCCAGGCCGTTGTACTCGGTGAAGCTGAGGAACGTCGTCCACAGCAGCGGCAGGTAGAGCAGCACCGCCACCGCGATCACGCCGGGCGCGATGAACCCCAGCGCCGACTTGGCGTACGGGTCCTTGTCGGCCTTGCGGGCCCGCGCCGTGAGGGTCTTCTCGGACGTCATCTCGTCTTACCCCTGGTCTGCCCAGTACTTGTCCGCCTCGGCCTGGATCGCCTCCAGGAACGGGAGCGGGTCGCCCGGGTTGGCGTTGAACGCGCCGAACTGCTCCAGCGCGACGGTCAGGATCGGCGTGGGCGTGGCCTCGTAGTAGCGGTCGTAGCGCTCGTAGTCCTCGCCCGAGACCGTGGTGCCGAGCTCTTCGAGCATCGGGTCGGCCACGGTGGCCTGCGGGTTGAACGCCACGTCGCCGCGGGCCTCGCTCCAGGAGGTCTGCGCGTCGGGGGTCATCCACCACTTGGAGTACTCCAGGCCCAGCGTCTTCTGCGAGGAGTTCTCGGCCACGCACAGCGGGCCGGACTCGACCGCGACCGGAGTCTTCTCCAGGTCGGGGTTGACCGCGGGGATCACGAACATGTCGTAGTCCTCGCCCGAGACCATCCCGGCCCCGTCCAGCGAGCCGTTGAAGAACGACCCGAAGTTGATCATCGCGTAGTCGCCCTGCTTGAGGCCCACGGCCGGGTCGACGGTGCTGCCCGCGTCGGAGAACCAACCGGCCTCCTGCTGGTCGGCCCAGATCTGCATGATCTCGACGATCCGCGGGTCGGTGTAGGAGACCTCACCGGTCGCCAGCCCGTTGTACAGCTCGGGGTCGGTGCCGGCCACGAGCTGCTGGAACCACGGGAACGTGAACAGGGTGCTGGTCTGGTAGTACGGGGTGATCCCCGCGCTCTTCAGCTTCGCCGCCGCCGCGTCCAGCTCCTCCCAGGTCGTGGGCTCCTCGATGCCCTGGGCCGAGAAGATGCTCTTGTTGTAGTACATCACCCAGTAGGCGACGTTCATGGGAACGCAGTACTGCTTGCCGTCGAAGGTGTACGCCTCGCGCATGTCCTCGGCGATCCAGCCCTCGTCGACGGCCTGGTCCCAGATGTCGGTGGTCTCGGCGATCAGGCCCTCGTCCACGAGTTCCTTGAGGGAGGGACCGGTCTGCCACGTGAACAGGCCCGGGCTCTTCTGGGTGCGGAACGACTGGCGGATGAACGCGTCGTACTGCGCGGCGTCGGAGTAGCCGGTGGTGTTCAAGTCGATGTCCACGGCCGAGGAGCTGGAGGCGTTCAGCTCGTCGAAGTCGGGCTCCCACGCGGCCTTGTTCGTGTAGAAGTCGAGCGTGCCGCTCGTCGCGCCGTCGTCCTTCGCGCCGCCGCCGCACGAGGCGAGCAGCAGCACCGCCGAGGCGGCGGCCGCCACAGTGGCGGCGATCTTCCGTGTTCTCATTGCGAACTCCTTTGTTCTCAAGGGGTTGGATTGTCGTATATGTCAGGTCGTGCGCGTGCCGCGCACCGAGGCCTTCACGGTGCCGAACCGTTCGCTCTGCGAGCGCTCGGTGCGGCGGATCAGATAGGGGCCCACCGCGGCCGGGACGATGAACGTCTCGGCGTAGTGGACGGTGTACGGCGCGAACGCGCCCGTGGGGCTCACGATCTCGACTTCGTCGCCCTCGACCAGGTTGAGCACGTTCACGGTGCCCTCGGTGTCGTGCGCGACCTCGCGGGTGAACCAGTTGCGGCGCACCTCGATGAACTCCAGTTCGTGCAGGCCGGTGCGCTCCTCGACGTCCTCGCCGTCCCTGGAGAGCTCCTCGACCTGGCCGACCAGGTTCGCCTCGGTCCAGGCGGTGTCGCGCTCCCAGACCAGGTTCCGCTCGCCGTGGTCGAGGTGGACGGGCCGGGGGATGCCGTCCAGGCCCACACGGCCCCAGTCCCACAGCTTGAACGTGAAGATGAACGGGGTCGCCGAGATCTCCAGGACCATCGAGTTCGCGCCCGAGGAGTGCACGGTCCCGGCCGGGATGAGGAAGTGGTCGTGCTTCTTGGCGGGGAAGGCGTTCACGTACTTCTCGGCCTCGAACGCCGGGCCGCCCTCGGCCGCGGCGCGGAGGTCGGCCATCATCGCCTCGGAGTCGAGGTCGTCCTTGAACCCCAGGTAGACCACAGCGTCGTCGCCAGCGTCGAGCAGGTAGTACGACTCGTCCTGGGTGTAGTGCATCCCGAAGGTCTGCTGGATGTAGTCGGTGAGCGGGTGCACCTGGAGCGACAGGTTCCCGCCTTCCATCGTGTCGAGGAAGTCGAACCGGATCGGGAACTCCGCGCCGAACCTGGAATAGGTGCGCTCGCCGAGCAGGTTCTTGGGCTCGGAGAGCACCAGGTCCAGGGACGGGACCTCGACGACCGCGCCGTCCGCGTCCTCGAACAGCAGCGAGTTCTCCTCGGGCACGCAGTCGAAGCACCACGCGTAGTTCGGCTGCTCGGGCGGCAGGTCCAGCTTCTCCTTCATCCACTGGCCGCCCCACACCCCGGGGTCGAAGAACGGGACGACGCGCAGCGGGGCCTTCGCGGCGGCTTCGAGCCCGGCCCGGAACGCGTCCCCGGTGATCATCCCGGCCTCGCGGGAAGCCCCGGCCGCGCCGATCGCGTTGGCGTCCAGCACGAAGTCGACCCGGTCGAAGAAGGCCCGCTTGTGCCGGTCGGCCATGCGCCACTCGACGAAGAACCCCCGCTTGTACTTGCGCAGCCGGTCCTCGTCGGGGTTCTCGGCGCGCCAGTTGGTGGCCCCCTGGCGCTGGCGCAGCTGGATCTCCCAGCGGGCCATGTCGGCCAGGACCAGCGTGTACGGGCCCTCGGTGCGGCGCGCGGCGAGGTCGGCGCCCCAGCCGAGGAGCACGGTGGGCCGCTCGTCGGCGGCGAGGTCGGCCGCCAGAGCGTCGAGGCGGCCCGCGTCGTAGAAGGCGTCCACGTTCGCGTGGGAGAGGACCCCGAACACGCGGTCGTCGGTGAGGTTGTCGGCGATGAGCGCTTCGATCTCGCCGACGGTCTTGGCGGCGGCCGACTCGACGTCGAGGACGCGCCAGTCCGGCAGCGCGTCGGCGACCGCCTTGGCGATGAGCGGGAGGTCCGCGCCGGGGTAGGCGTCGACGACCAGGAGCGGGGCGGTGCCCTGCGCGCGGTCCTGGGCCTGGGCGGCGGCGCTGGTCCAGGCGCTGGCGCCGGTGAGCACGCGGGCGCCGGCGGGAAGCGGCACGGTGGGCTGCTTCTCGTAGCGTCCGATCGGTTCGGTGGACGGACTAGCGGTGGACACGTGCGCTCCTTTGTGAACGGTGGTCGGCGGCGAGCGCGGAGAGTCCGCGCAGGACCGAGAGGTCGGGTCGGTCGGGGATGACGAACGCGGGGCGGTGGGAGCTGGTCCACAGGTGGGCTTTGACGTGGGCCTCGATGGGTTCGGCGACGGCGGGGCCGGCGCGGAGGATGCCGCCGGAGAGGATCACGACGTCGGGGTCGTAGGCGTGGCAGAGGGCGACGGCACTCGCGCCCCAGGCGCGGACGGCGCGGTCGCGGAGGGCCGCGGCGGCGGTGTCGCCGTTCGCGGCGGCGGCGAGCATGTCCTTGACGTCGGTGACGGCGTCGCCGCGGGCGGCGAGGTCGCGGCGCAGGGCCCAGGCTCCGGCGATGGATTCGGCGCAGCCGATGTTGCCGCAGTTGCACAGCGGCCCTTCGAGGTCGACGGTGAGGTGGCCGCCGAGGATGCCCGCGTGGTCGTGCGCGCCGCGCAGGAGCACGCCGTCGATGATCGCGGCGGTGCCGATGCCGGTGCCGAGGGTCATGAGGACGGCGTCCTTGGCTCCGGCGGCCGATCCGGCGGCGGTCTCGCCGACGAGTGCGGCGCGGGCGTCGTTCTCGATCACGGCGGGCAGGTCGAAGGTCGCGCGGGCCCAGGCGACGAGGTCGAGGCCGGTGAGGGCGGGGTGCTTGTCGTGGGCTTTGACGAGGGTCCCGACCTCGCGGTCGACCACGCCGGGGACGGCGATGCCCGCGGCGGTGGGTTCGTCTGCGCCGATGAGTTCGGCGGCGGCGGCAGCGGCGCCCGCGAGGCCCGCGGCGGCGGGGACGGCGGCGGTGCGCAGGGGTTCGCCCTGGTCGAGGACGCCGAGTTTGATCTCGGAGCCGCCGAAGTCGATGCCGAGCTCCATCGCGCGCCTCCTGTCCGGGTCGAGATGATCTTGGGATTGGTAACGTTACCAACAAGTGGCGAGCGTAGCAACTCGGCTCCCGCCGCGACAAGTCCGCAGGTCAGCGGCGCGAACGGTACGGCGGGTGGAGCATTCGGCGAGGGCCGCGATACGCAGCGACCGAGACGGCGGCGGTGCGAGGCGGGCGGAGGTTCGGCGAGGGCGGCAGCGGCTGGGCCGTTCAGCGGCCTGTTTTCCAGGGGTACTCGATGGAGACGGGCAGTTCGACCGTGCGCGGCCCGCCCGCGGCCTCGGCGTCGTCCATCCGCGAGAACAAGAGCGAGGCGGCCTCGCGTCCGAGGTGGCGGGCGTCGTGGTCGATCACGGTGACCGGGACGGGCATGAGCTCGGAGAGTTCGAAGTCGTCGAAGCTGACGATCGCCGGGCGCGGCCCGGGCGCGCCATCCCGGATGCGCCGCCCGATCTCGCGGAGCGCACCGATCGTGTTGCGGTTGTTGGCGCTGAAGATCGCCGTCGGCGGGTCGGCCAGGTCGAGCATGGCGCGGGCCGCGACGCTCGCGGCGGCCACGTCCTGCTGGTCGCGGGCCACGATCACCGGGTCGACGTCGAGGCCGCGTTCGGTCATGGCCCGCTCGTAGCCGCGGTAGCGCCGCTCGCCGGTGAACACCGAGCTGCGGTTGCCGAGGAAACCGATCCGGGTGTGCCCGGCGTCCAGGAGCGAGACGGTGCCGCGGTGGGAGCCGCCCACGTCGTCGAGGAGCACGGTGTCGGCGTCGAGGCCGGGGACGCGCCGCGAGGCGAGCACCAGCGGGACCTCGCCGAGCCGCTCGGGCCGCAGGTGCGCGGCGTCGCCCGAGGTGGGGACCAGGATCAGGCCGTCGACCTGGCGGCCGATGAAGTCCGAGACGAGCTGGCGCTCCCTCGCGTCGTCCTCACCGGTGTTGCCCAGGAGGATCCTGCGGCCGTGTTCGGCGGCGACCTCTTCGACGCCGAGCGCGAACTGGCCGTAGTAGGGGTTGGCGAGGTTGGTGATCGCGACGCCGATGAGGCCGCTGGGCTGGCCCGGGCGCAGGCTCCGGGCGTTCTCGTTGCGGTAGTAGCCCAGTTCGCGGACGGCGGCCATGACGCGTTCTTGCACGTCGGGGCGCACGTTGGTGCCGCCCGCGAGCGTGCGCGACACGGTCATGGGGCTCACGCCCGCGAGGCTCGCGACCTCCTTGACCGTCGGCTGCCGCGCCCCCCGGGATGTCGACATGCCCGCCTCCTGTGCGTCGTGCGCCAATCCTATGCGAACCGTGAGCGACCGGTGGCCCGCCGGGAGCACGGTACCCCCTCGGCCGAGAACCGGTTCGGGCCCAGAAGGGGCGGTGTGTTGGACTTACGGTTCGGGAACGAAGAGAGAGTCTTTCGCCATGTCCACGCCAGATCCGAACATCCGCATCTCCAACGCCGAGCGCGAAGCCGTGATCGCCCGCCTCCACGCCGCGACCGAGCAGGGCCGGCTCGGCCTCCACGAGTTCGAGGAACGCTCGCGCGAGGCGTACGAGGCGAAGACGTACGCCGATGTCGAACGGCTCCTCGCCGACCTCCCCGACGACGACCGCGCCGTCGCGATCCCCAAGCGCCCCAAGGGACCCGTCGCCGACGAACTGGTGCTGGACCCGACGTACACCAAAGCCGAACGCAAAGGCGTGTGGACGGTGCCCTCGCGGATCGAGGTGAAACCCAAATACGGCCGGGTCCGCCTCGACTTCCGCCACGCCCGCTTCACCACCGACGACGTCGACCTCCACTTGGAACTCGAATACGCGCCGCTGCTCGTGATCCTCCCGAGGAACGCGACCGCGGTGGACGAGGGCGTGCGCCTCAACGGCGGCGGCGTCAAGATCAGCACCGGCAACGGAGGCGGCCCGACCCTCCACTTGACCGGCCGCACCGTGTTCGCCCGCGCCGTGATCCGCTACGAGCGGCGCTTCCTGTGGTGGCGCTGGTAAGCGATTGTCGGTGCCGGATGCGATGATCGAGGCCGCTGAGCGATGGGAGGCCGCATGACCGATCCGATCACCGAAGACCTGGTCCGGACGTTCGACGAGGTGGTGGACCGCCTGGTGGCCCGCTCGGCCGGGCTCGGGGTCGAGGAGTACCTGTGGGAGCCGGTCGAGGGGTGCATGACGGTGCGCCCGGTCGCGGGCGCATTCCGCGCCGACCCGCTGGGCCCCGACGACCCCGATCCGGCCCCGTTCACCACGATCGCGTGGCGCATGTGGCACATCGGGGCCGACTGCCTGCGCGGCTACCTGCGGTTCTTCGAGGGCGAAGCGCCCGACCCCGACCCGCTCGCCTGGCCGGGCACGCCCGACGCCGGAGTCCAGGCGCTCACCGCCGACTGGGCGCGGCTGCGGACCCGGTTCACCGGGCTCGGCGACGCGGGCCTGATGCGCCCGATGGGCGACCTCGGCGGCCACTTCGGGGCCGAGACCTACCTCAAGCTCGGCCTGCACGCGCTCGACGAGACCGCGCACCACGGCGCCGAGATCGGCGTCATCAGGGACCTCTACCGCCAGAACTTCGGCGAAACCCCGGCGTCGACCAAGACTTGACATTGACACTGTGTCAAGGTCTTGACTGGGTGTCGGAGGTGGTCCCCATGACCCAGGCGCACGCCATCGGCGCCCTGCACGCCCGCGACGCATCGGTGCGGCTCAAGGCCGCGCTCGCCGTCGGCACCGACCCCGACCCCGACGCGATCGACTCGCTCATCGAGCGGTGCGCGACCGAACCGGACTTCTACGTCAGGGACATGCTCACCTGGGCGCTCACCCGGCTGCCGAAGGAGATCACGGTCCCCGCACTGCTGCCCGAACTGCGGTCGCCCCGGCCGCAGGCCCGCAGCCAGGCCCTGCACACCCTCTCCAAGATCGGCGAGGCCAGCGCGTGGCCCGCGATCACCGTCGAACTCCTGCGCGACGAGGACCGCGAAGTCGCCCGCGCCGCCTGGCGCGCGGCCGTCGCGCTCGTCCCCGAAGACCAGGAGACCGCACTCGCGGCAGAGCTCGCCACGCAGCTCGGGAAGGGCGACATGGAGACCCAGCGCAGCCTCAGCCGGGCCCTCGCGGCCCTCGACGCGGCCGCCGTCCCGGTACTCGAAGCGGCGAAGGACAACCCTGAGACCGCCCCGCACGCCGCGGCGACACTGCTGATCATCGAGGACCCGGACGCGGACTTCACCTCGGCGATCGCCGACGCGAAACGCGTGTGGGCGCTCGGCGGAGCAGCGGCCTGATGCGTATCGGGGAGGTCGCGCGTCGGTCGGGGGTCAGCACCAGAATGCTCAGGCACTACGACAGCCTGGGCCTGGTGCGCCCGACCGGCCGCACCTCCACCGGCTACCGCGAGTACACCGACGCCGACATCCAGCGGATCTTCCACGTCGAGAGCCTGCGCACCCTCGGGCTCTCGCTCCGCCAAGTCGGCGAAGCGCTCGACGACCCCGCATTCGCCCCCGCGACGCTCATCGCCGACCTCATCGCCGACGCCGAGGAACGCCTACGGCGCGAGAAGGAACTGCTCAAACGCCTCCGCGCGGTCGACGCCTCGGCCCCGACCGGGTGGGAAGCGGTCCTGCGCATCACCGAACTCCTCCACGGCCTCGCCTCCCCAAGCGCCGCAAGAAGACAGCAGGCGATCCTCGCCCCCGAGGCCGAACTCCCGGCCGACACCTTGGCCGAAGCGGCCCTGACCGAATCCGATCTCAACGTCGCCGGAGCCCTGCGCTGGGCCCTGGCCAGATCCGGCCAGGGAGCGGCGAAGCTCGCACCGGCGTTGGCCTCAAAGGACGCAAAGGTGCGCCGCAGCGCGGTGCTCGCCTTGGCCAAGATCGACGACGAGGCATCGACCGACCTGCTCACCGCAGCACTGGACGACGCAGACGATGCGGTCCGCAGGCACACGGCACTCGCCTTGGGGGCGAGGGGAAAGACCGAAGCGGTGCCGATGCTGATGCGCATGGTCACCGAAGGCACCAATGATGTCGACGCGGCAGAACGCCTCGCCCAGATCGCACAGGACGAAAAAAGCGGCGAACGAATCCGAGCAGCACTGATCGCGGCAATGAACACCACAGTAGACATCGAAGTGCGGTCAAGACTGGTGCAGGCGGCGGCCGAAATGCCACCGGACATCGCACTCGACGTGCTCGAACACTTCAAGGACGACGAAAACGAAACGATAGCCCGAACAGCACAAGCGCTGGCGGCGATCATCGAGAACCGTTGAGCAGCAGGGCCTTTCAGCTGGTCCGCTCGTCGGCCTCGAACAGTGCCCGCCAGTGCGCGGCCTTCGGGTGGTCCGGTTCGGCTTCCAACGCGTGGGCGGCCTCTTCGAACAAGGCGTGCAGGCGCTCGTCCAGTGCGTCGAGCGACTCCGCGGTTCCCGCGTCCGAGATCGCTTGGCGCGCTTCGGCTGCGATCCCCTCGACCGAGTGGACGAAGCCGCCCGCGCGGTAGCGCACCTCGACGTGCCCGGCGTCGGCGAGGCGCTTCACCGCGAACGCGAACTCCTGGCCCGACCAGTCCTCGGCCACGGCGAAACCCGACTGCGCCAACGTGAACGGTCCCGCCTGGTCGAACGTCGCGACGAGTTCGCGCAGCAGCGGCAGGTCGGCCGGGTTCAGGCGGGAAGGCTCAGGACTGTGCATCCTCCAGTTCTACGCCCGTTCCCTCCTGACTGAACGGCCCCGCACACCTCATCCGTACAGACCCGACCCACCCTTCCCACCGGACCCCAAGGCGCCCAAACGGTCACGAATCACTCCAGCGCCGAAGCGATCGCGTCCAGTCCCGCCTCGCGCGAACCCTTCACCAGCACCACGTCCCCGCCGCGAAGCCGCTCGCCGAGCCACTGCGCCGCCGCCGCGTTCGAATCCACGACCACGGCCTTCGCCCCCGCGCCCTCGGCGATCGGACGCGCCCCAGCACCGACCGCGACCACCACGTCCGCCCGCCGGGCCGCATACGCGCCCATCACCCGATGCTCCTGGGCCGCATCGTCACCGAGCTCGGCCATCTCCCCGAGCACCGCGATGCGACGCTCACCTGCGATGGCCGCCAACGAATCCAACGCCGCCCGGCCCGAATCCGGATTGGCGTTGTACGAATCGTCCACCAGCGTCGCCCCGCACGCCAGATCGCGAAGCTCCATGCGCCACTTCGACAACGACGCCCGCGACAGCGCCCTCGCGGCCACTTCGAGCGGCACCCCGACGGCCAGGCCCACCGCCGCGGCGGCCGCCGCGTTTCCCGCGAGATGGGCCCCCACATGCGGCAGCGACAGCCGGATCTCGGCGTCGGCGGTCCGCAGTGTGAAACTGGGCCGGCTCAACCGGTCCAAGGTCACGTTGACCACCCGCACATCGGCGCTCTCGTCCAACCCGTAGGTCAGCACCGGCCCGTCGGTGAGGTCCCGCATCGCCGCCACCCGCGGGTCGTCGGCGTTGAGCACCGCCGTCCCGCCCGGCGCGAGTCCTTGCACCAGTTCGCCTTTCGCGGCCGCGATAGCCTCCCGCGTCCCGAAATAGCTCATATGCGCCTGCCCCACATTGAGCACCACGCCCACATCTGGGGCGGCCAGACGCGCCAGCGCCGCGATGTCGCCCACCCGCCGGGCGCCCATCTCCAAGGCCAGGAACCGCGTGGTCGCGTCGGCGCGCAGCATCGTGATCGGCACGCCCAGTTCGTTGTTCCGCGACCCGGCGGTCGCGACCGTGGGGGCCGCACTGGCGAGCACGGCCGCGATGAGGTCCTTGGTGCCGGTCTTGCCTTGCGAGCCGGTCACGCCCACGACGCGCACGTCGTCGCGGATCAGGTCGAGGACGTGCGCGGCGAGCGCCTGCAACGCGGCCTCGGCGTCGCGGGCGACGACCGTGGGCAGTGCGGTGGGCCGCGAGCCGAGCACGGCGACCGCTCCGGAGGCTCCGGCCTGTTCCGCGAAGTCGTGGCCGTCGACCTGCTCGCCGGGGAAGGCCACGAAGAGCCCGCCGGGTTCGGCCTGGCGGCCGTCGAGGACGGCGGGGGCGGTCACGGTCACGTCGTCGCCTTTGGCCGTGCCGTCCACGATGGCGGCGATGTCGGAGATGCTGAGCGGGATCATGACGCGCCTGCGGCGGTGTGGTTGCAGTCCATGGGGTCAGCCAAGGCCGGGCGATGTTGCCGGAGCGTATGGAAAAACGCATACGCTCCGGCAACACGCCCCGGTCTTCACTGGCACGATGCACGGAATAACGATCTTCGGGTGCGGTGAGGACGAGGCCGCGCTGTTCGGCGAGCTCGCGCCGCCGCTGGGGGTGCGGCCGACCATCGTGGCCGAACCCGTGTCCGAGGCGAACGCTTCACTGGCCCAAGGGAACCGGTGCGTGAGCATCGGCCACAAGACGCGGGTCTCGAACGCGGTGCTGCGGGCCTTGAAGGCGGCGGGCGTGGCGTACGTGTCGACTCGGAGCGTGGGGTGCAACCACATCAACGTCGCCTACGCCGCGAGCATCGGCGTCACGGTGGGCAATGTGGACTATTCCCCGGACTCGGTGGCCGACTACACGCTCATGCTCATGCTCATGGCGGTGCGGCACGCGAAGTCGACGGTCCTGCGATCCGAGTCGCACGACTACCGGCTGCACGAGGTGCGCGGCCGGGAGCTGCGCGACCTGACCGTCGGGGTGGTCGGGACCGGGCGGATCGGCGCGGCGGTCGCAGGCCGGTTGCGGGGCTTCGGGTCCGAGGTCTTGGCCTATGACCGCAGCGAGCGGGCCGCAGTCGAGTACGTGCCCCTGGAGGCGCTGCTGCGCCGCAGCGACATCGTCTCGCTCCACACGCCGCTCAACGCGGGCACGCACCACCTGCTCGACCGGCACCGGATCGACCAGATGAAGCCGGGCGCGTATGTCGTCAACACCGGGCGCGGCGCTTTGATCAACACCGAGGCGCTGGTCCCGGCCCTGGAGAGCGGTCGCCTGGGCGGGGCGGCCCTGGACGTCCTCGAAGGCGAGGAGGGGGTCTTCTACGCCGACCGCCGCGCCGACCCGATCGAAGGCAAGCCGCTGCTTCGGTTGCAGCAGTTGCCGAACGTGATCATCAGCCCGCACACCGCCTATTACACCGACCACGCCTTGAGCGACACCGTGGCGAACTCCCTCGCCAACTGCCTGGCATTCGAAGGAAGGACCCAGCATGGGTAAGACGAGCATCGGCATCCTCTTCGGCGGGCGCTCCGAGGAGCACCCCGTGTCCGTCAAGTCGGCGCGCGAGGTCGCGTTCAGCCTCGACCTGGACAAGTACGAGCCGTATTGGATCGGGATCACCGAGTCCGGGGCGTGGCGGCTGTGCGACGGCCCGCACGCCGACTGGGCCGAGCGCGGCTCGCGCCCGGTCGTGCTCTCGCCCGACGCCGAGGTGCACGGCCTGCTGGTGCCGGACGGGGGCCGCTTGGAGACGATCCGCCTCGACGTGGTCCTGCCGGTGCTGCACGGCAAGCTCGGCGAGGACGGCGCGATCCAGGGCCTGCTCGAACTCTCCGGGATCCCCTACGCGGGCTGCGACATTCCCAGTTCGGCGCTGTGCATGGACAAGTCCCTGGCGTACCTGGTGGCGCGAAGCGCGGGAATCGCGACCCCGGACTTCTGGACCTTCATGGACGGTGAGCCGGTGGAAGCCGACCGGTTCTCCTACCCGGTGTTCGTGAAGCCGGCGCGTTCGGGCTCCTCGTTCGGCGTCACCAAAGTGTCCAATGAGGAGGAACTCGTGGCGGCGGTGGCCGAGGCGCGCCAGTACGACGGGAAGGTCCTCGTCGAGGCCGCCGTCCAGGCCCGCGAGATCGGGTGCGCGATCATCGGCAACGAGGACGACCTGCTCACCGGCGAGGTCGACCGGATCGCCCTCTCCCACGGGTTCTTCCGCATCCATCAGGAGGCCGAGCCTGAGACCGGCTCCGACAACTCGGTCGCGATCGTCCCCGCCGACATCCCCGAGGCGGACCGCGAACTGGTCAAGGAGACCGCGAAGGCCGTGTACCGGGCGATGGGCTGCCGGGGCCTGGCCCGCGTCGACCTGTTCCTGACCGAGACCGGCGAGGTGATCCTCAACGAGATCAACACGCTCCCGGGCCTGACCTCGTACAGTCGTTACCCGAGGATGATGGCGGCGGCCGGGTACGCCCTGGCCGACGTGATCGACATGGCGGTATCGCTGGCAATGACGGGAAAGCGCCGATGAACGACGACTTCGCCTTCGTGGACGAGCTGGTCCCGGGCCTGCGCTGGGACGCGAAGTACGCGAGTGCGGACAATTTCACCGGCGGCCCGGTCGACGGCTACGTCACCGCCCGCGTGGCGGGCACGAAGGCACTGTGCGCGGCCCTGGAGAAGGCCCAAGGGAAGGCCGAGTCGCTCGGGCTGGGCCTGCTGGTGTGGGACGGGTACCGGCCGCAGCGCGCGGTCGACGCTTTCCTGGCCTGGTCGCGCCTGCCCGAGGACGGCCGCATGAAGGCCCGGCACTACCCGAACCTGGAGCGCTCGGAGATGTTCGACAAGGGCTACGTGATCGCCCGCTCCGGACACAGCCGAGGCTCCACAGTAGACTTGACGCTCTGCGACGGCGGGGGCGGACCGCTCCCGATGGGCGGCGACCACGACCTCATGGACGCCGTCTCCCACCACGGGGCCGAAGGGATCGAGCCGCTCGCGGCCCGCAACCGGGAGCTGCTGAGGTCCATCATGGAATCATGCGGTTTCGTGGCGTACGAACGCGAATGGTGGCACTACACGCTCGCGGACGAGCCGTACCCGGACACGTACTTCGACTTCCCGGTCTAGGGCACGGCGGCGCGCAGCTGCACCGTGACCCGCAGGCCCCCGGTCGTCAACGGCGTCAACGTGAGCACCCCGTCGTGGGCACGGACGATACTGTGGACGATCGCGAGCCCCAGGCCCTGCCCGCCGTGCAGCGAACGCGTGCGCTCGGCCCCGCGTTTGAACGGCTCCAACAAGGTCGCGACCTGATCGGGATCCACGCGCGGCCCGGTGTTCTCCACCGCGAGCGCCACCAGCCCGTTGTGATACCACGTCGCGACCCGCACCACGCCCCGCGAAGGGAGATTGTGGACGATCGCGTTGTGCACCAGGTTCGTGATGAGCTGCAACAACAATGCCCGCGATCCGGCCGCGGCGGCCATCGTCCCGGAGGTCTCCACCGCGACCCCGCGCTCCTCGGCGAGCGGGACCAGCGTCTCGGCGGCCTCCTCGGCCAGCAGCGAGAGGTCCACGGTCTCGCGCGTGAACGAGCCCCCGTCGGCCCGGCTGAGCAGCAGCAGCGCCTCGGTCAACTCCACGGCCCGGGCGTTCACCGCGTACAGGCGCTCCACCAGCTGGTCGCGACCGTACCTCGGGTCGTTCCGGGCCACGTCGAGCATCGCCTGCGTGATCGCCAACGGAGTACGCAGCTCATGCGACGCGTTCGCGGCGAACCGCCGCTGCTCGGCCACGTGGGCCTCCAGTCTCGCGAGCATCGCGTCGAACGCGTCGGCGAGCTCGCGGAACTCGTCCTGCTTGCCGCGCAAGCGGACCCGGTGCGTGAGCGACCCGCCCGCGGCCAGGCGCGTCGCGGCGGTGATCCGGTTGAGCGGCGCGAGCATCCGCCCGGCCAGAAACCAGCCCCCGACCAGCCCGAACAGCAGCAGGAACGCCAAGAGGATCGCCGCTTTGGGCCCGAACGCGCGCACCAGGTCGTCGCGGCCGGGCATGAACTGCCACCCGCAGGAGTCGTCGAAGGACTCCGGGCACCGGCCCGCGATCGCGTTCGCGCCCTCCTCGGGGATGTAGTGCAGCAGGAACCGCCACACCGCCCCCAGCAGCAGCACACCCGCGACCATGAGGAACCCCGCGTAGCTGAGCGTGAGCTTGAGGCGCACGCTCAACCCCGGCGGCCTAGCCATGCGTGCCCTCGGTGTCGATGCGGTAGCCGACCCCCGGGACCGTGGCGATCACCCACGGCTCGCCCAAGCGCTTTCGCAACGCGGACACCGTGATCCGCACGGCATTGGTGAACGGGTCGGCGTTCGCGTCCCACGCCTGCTCCAGCAGCGCCTCCGCACTCACCACCCCGCCGTCCGCGGCCACGAGCACCTCCAGGACCGCGAACTGCTTGCGCGTCAACGCCACATACCGGCCCCCGCGGAACACCTCCCGGCGGAACGGATCCAACCGCAACTCCCCGATCTCGCGCACCGGCGGCCGGCTGTGCGCCCGCCTGCGATCCAGCGCCCGCAACCGCAGCACCAACTCCCGCATCGCGAACGGCTTCGTCAAGTAGTCGTCGGCCCCCAGCTCGAACCCGGACGCCTTGTCGTCCAAGCGATCGGCGGCCGTCAGGATCAGGATCGGCATGCCCGAACCCGAGGCCACGATGTGCTGGGCGATCTCGTCGCCCGAAGGCCCGGGGATGTCGCGGTCGAGCACCGCGATGTCGTACGAGTTCACGCTCAACAGCTCCAGCGCCCGGTGGCCGTCCCCCGCGATGTCGGCCGCGATCGCCTCCAGCCGCAGCCCGTCGCGCACCGCCTCGGCCATGAACGGCTCGTCCTCCACGATCAGCACACGCATGCGACCGATGCTACGAGAGTGAACGTATCGCCCGTGTATCGAAAAGCGGATACGCGGCCATAACGCCCCGCCGCCTTCACTGAACCCATGTCACACAACGCGACCCGCCACTCCACGCTCCCGCCCGCCCGCCGCGCGCTCGGCGAGGCCCACGGCGCCGTCCCCGAGGGGACCACCGTCTTCGACGAGGTCCCGGCCGTCGCCAACCTCGACCCGGGCCTCCTCGCGGCCCTGCGCAAAGCCGCAGCCGACGCCGCGGCCGAAGGCGTCGCCTTCCGCGTCAACGGCGGCTGGCGCTCACCGGCCTACCAGGCCGAACTCCTCCGCGAAGGCATCGCCCACCACGGCTCGGCCGCCGAGGCCGCCCGCTGGGTCTCCACGCCCGACACCTCCGCCCACGTCCAGGGCCAGGCCATCGACCTCGGCCCCGCCGAAGCCCGCACCTGGCTCGCCCGTCACGGCGCCGCCTACGGCCTCTGCCAGATCTACGCCAACGAACCCTGGCACTACGAACTGCGCCCCGAAGCGATCACCCACGGCCCCCCGCCGATGTACCCCGACCCCTCCCACGACCCCCGCCACGGAGCCCCGATAGACCCCGCGTCGAACCGCCCCGCCTAGAACGAGAAAAACCCACCTTCTCGCGAAGGTGGGTTTCTTTCCGGTGGCCAGGGCCGGGGTCGAACCGGCGACCTATCGCTTTTCAGGCGATCGCTCGTACCAACTGAGCTACCTGGCCGGGGACGCAGCTGCCTGCATCGCCGTCAACACTGTACAGCACCACCGGCCCCCACCTCGATGCGGTATTGCGGCGAACGTGACGCCCGCCGCTGCGGCCCGCGCGGCACCCGGAACCGAACCGACCCCAAGGGACGCAACCGCTCCCGCAGGGGAGGTCGCCCCCGTCGGCAGGCGCGGGTAGCGTACAGGACACTCGACCCCCGAGGAGGTTTCTGTGACCCGACTCGCTGCAACGCCCCCGATGGGCTGGAATTCCTGGGACGTCTACGGGACCTCGGTGACCGAGGCCGAAACCCGCGCGAACGCGGCGTTCATCGCCGAGCACATGGCCGGCCTCGGGTGGGAATACATCGTCGTCGACATCCAGTGGTACGACCCGGCCGCCCGCCCCGGCGGCTACAACTCCGGCGCCGACCTGGTCCTCGACGAATACGGCCTCCCCCAGCCGGCCCCGAACCGCTTCCCCTCCGCGGCCGGCGGCGCGGGCTTCGCGCCCCTCGCGGCCTACGTCCACTCCCTCGGCCTCAAGTTCGGCGTCCACATCCTCCGCGGCGTCCCCCGCCGCGCCGTCGCCGCCGACACCCCCATCAAGGGCAGCGAGTACTCGGCCGCGCAGATCCCCGACCGCGAGCGCATCGCCTCCTGGGTCGACGACAACTGGGGCATCGACCACTCCCACCCCGGCGGCCAGGCCTACTACGACGCGCTGGCCGCCCAGTTCGCGGCCTGGGGCGTGGACTACGTCAAGGCCGACGACATGACCGCGCCCTACTGGGAGGACGAGATCGAGGCGTTCTCGCACGCGATCGCCCGCTCGGGGCGCGACATGGTGCTGAGCCTGTCCCCGGGCATGAACCTCTCCACCGCCCACGCCGAGCATTTGCGGGCCCACGCGCACCTGTGGCGCATCTCGGCCGACCTGTGGGACCGCTGGCGCGACGTGTTCGCCCAGTTCGACCTGCTCCGCGACTGGTCGCCCCACAGCGGCCCCGGCCACTGGCCCGACGCCGACATGCTCCCCTTGGGCCGCATGGGCATCCGAGCCGAGGTCGGCGAACCCCGCGAGACCCTCCTGACTCCCGACGAGCAGCGGACGATGCTGACCCTGTGGTGCATCGCCCGCTCCCCGCTCATGGTCGGCGCCGACCTCCCCGGCTCCAGCGCTGAAACGATCGAACTGCTGACGAACCCCGAGGTCCTCGCGGCCCAATGCCACGAAGCGGGCGCCCGCGAGGTCTGGCGGGAGGGCAAGCACTTGGCCTGGGCCTCCGAGGACGGCGCCTTCGCGGCGGTCTTCAACCGGGGCCCGGACATGGCCGAGATCCGCCTCCCCTGGGAAACCCTCGGTACGACCCGCCCCGCCGGAATCCGAGACTGCTGGGCCCGGGAAGACATCGAACCGGGAGAAGAACTCCGAGTGAAGCTGGCCCCCCACGCGTCGGCCCTGTTCCGCCTGTCGTGACGAAAGCCGAAAAGCCCGGGCCTGGTGGGATTCCGACGCCGATGCCGGGCTCGAACTCGGCGGCTTCGGTTCGCCTTTCGTGATTGTGGCTGCGGCCGCCGGACTTGGCTGGTCCGGCGGCCGCTGCCTCCGCGGCGTCTGGTGCAGGTGCCCGGACGCGGGAGCCAACCCCGCGTCCGAGTCTTACGGCGGTCCGCGCGCGGTCCCTCTTCCAACCGCCTCACCTACACCAAAACTGGGGCAAGCTTTACACAAGAAGTCAAGACACTCAAGAAGAAAGTTTTCGCCTGTGGATAACTTCCCGTGGCCTGTGGATAACTCGGTGGTGATCCACTGGACGAGTTGGATCACCACGCCGTTGGGGTCGGCGGTCTGGAAGTAGCGCTCGCCCCATTCCTCGGTTTCGATCGGGGTGGTGATCGTGACTCCTTCGGCTTGGACGCGGGCGTATTCGGCGTCGATGTCGTCGACGACGAAAGCCAAGAGCAGGCCGTCGGCGTGGCCCTTGGCGCTGTCGGGTTTGAAGGTCTCCAGGCCCGTGCGCAGGTAGATGACGTTGAAGCCGGCATCCGGGCGCGAGAGGGAGACGAAGCCGTCGGCGGCCATGTCCTCGGTGAAGCCGTAGTGGCGCTTGAGGAACTCGGCCGAGGCGGCGGGGTCGGCGACGTTGAGCGATACGGCGGACGAGGTGATGTGCATGAACAGCTCCTTTTCTTCGTACGTTGTATATTGTACAATGTACATCGTACGGCGTACAACCTTTTGCGCTACGATGTCTCCCGTGAGTGCCGCCACTGATACGCCGAAGCCGAACCTGCTCGAACTCCTCTGGAGGGCCGCCCCCGAGAACGCCCGCGGGCCCCGCAAGGGGCTGACCGTGGACGAGGTCGTCGCCGCCGCGATCGAGCTCGCCGACGCCGAAGGGTTGGAGGCGCTCACCGTGCGCCGCCTCGCCCAGAGCCTCGGCAAGGCGCCCATGACCCTCTACACCTACGTGCCCGGCAAGGCCGAGCTCGTGGCCCTCATGCTCGACGCGCTCTTCGGGAGCATGGAGCACACCGCGACCGAAGGCCTGCCCTGGCGCGAGCGCCTCGCCGCCCTCGCCCGCGACAACTACGCCCTCTACCGCGCCCACCCCTGGGCCGCCGCGGCCTCGCCGAGCAGGCCGCCGCTCGGGCCTGGGCAGATCGGCAAGTACGAGCGCGAGCTGCGCGCCTTCGAAGGGCTCGGCCTCAGCGACGTCGACACCGACGACGCCCTCGCCTACCTCCTCGGCTTCGTGCGCACCGCCGCGCAGGACGCCGCCCAGTCCGAGGCCGAGCGCGCCGCCAGCGCGATGAGCGACGGCGAGTGGTGGGAGGTCAACGGGCCGCTGCTGGCGAAGGTGCTCGACGTGGATCGGTATCCGACCGCGGTGCGGGTCGGGGAGGCGGCGGGTGAGGCGCACGCGAGTGCGTACGACCCCGAGCAGGCGTTCGGGTTCGGTCTGGAGCGCACGCTGGACGGCTTGGCCGCGCTGGTCGAGGAGGCCTGATTCAGACCTGGAGCGGTTCGTTGAGGCTGTCGGCCTTCCATCTGCGGCGGGTGGCGACCACGAGCGAGGAGAGTGCGATCGCGCCCGCCAGGTAGGCGAGGAGGACGATCACGGCTCTGGTGACGTGGGCGGTTTCGCCGCCGCTGATGGTGACGCGCAGTGCGTCCACGACGTGGCTCATGGGCAGCAGCGGGTGCAGTGCCTGGAAGAACCCCGGTGTGGTCTCGACGGGGTAGAGGCCTCCCGCGCTGGTGAGTTGGAGCATGAGAAGCACGACGAGGATGAGACTGCCGGCGGTGCCGAACGCGAGTTTGAACAGGTGCGCGGTGGCCGAGAACGTGAGGATCGCCAGGATGGAGAGTCCGACGGTGGCGAGGGCGTTCTTGGGGTCGAGGCCGAGTCCGAGTTGGACGGCGAGGTAGAGGACGAGTGCGGAGAGCACGCCGAGGGCGGCGCCGGGGAACCAGCCGCCGAGGGCGACGGGGACGGCGCGGAGGGGTCCGGCGAGGGCGCGTTGGTTGACGGTGGAGAGCACGAGGTAGGCCATGAGGCCGAAGACCCAGAGTGCGATGGCGATGAAGAACGGGGCGAGGCCCCGGCCGTAGGTTTCGGCGGGGTTGAGGTTCTTCTCGGTGATGGTGACGGGGCTGCCGTAGGCCTCGGCGTTGTCGGCGTCGTCGGCGGGGTTGGTGCTGGGGACGGATTCGGCGGCGTCGGCGAGTTTGGTGGCGAGGGTGGTGGCGCCGTCGTGGAGTTCGGTGAGGCCGTCGGCGAGGTCGCCTGCGCCGGTTTGGGCGGTGGAGGCGGCGTCGGCGACTTGTTGGGCGCCGCTGGCGACGTCGCCGGCGCCGGTCTGGAGTTCGGTGAGGTCGGCTGAGGCTTGGTCGAGGGTGTCGGTGGAGGTGCTCTGGACGGCGCTGTTGGCGCTTTGGATGTCGTTGTTGACTTCGTCGGCGTCGGTGATGAAGGTCTGGAGGCGGGCGCAGGCGTCGGCTCCGGCGTCGATGTCGGGGTCGTCGCAGAGGGCGGCGTAGACGCCGTCGAGGTCGCCGTCGGCGCGGTTCGCGAGGTCGGCGGCGGCGTCGGCGCCGGTCTGGATCTGGGCCCAGTTGGCGGCGAGGTTCTCGATGACGGGTTGGGCGACGCCGACGGCCTGGTCGACGCCCGCGCTGACTTGGCTCGCGCCGTCGGCGACCTGTTGGGCGCCGGTGGTGAGGTCGCCGAGTCCGTTCTGGAGGTCGGTGGCGCCGGTCTGGGCGGTGTCGATGCCGTCGGCGAGTTGGTTCGCGCCGTCGGCGGCTTCGGTGAGGCCTTGGTTGAGTTCGGTGAGGTCGCCGAAGATGGTGGTGGCGAAGGTGACGTAGACGGCGGTGTTGATCTGGTTGCGCAGTTCGGCTTCGACGGTGGAGGCCATGATGCCGGCGACGTAGCCGTTGGCGTCGTTGAGGTCGAAGTGGACGGTGGCTTGTTCGGGGCTGGTGCCCGAGAGGCTGGCGAGCTGCGTGGAGAAGTCGTCGGGGACGGTGATGACCATGTAGTAGTCGCCGTCTTCGAGGCCGGTGCGGGCGGTGTCTGCGGGGACGAACTGCCAGTCGAAGATGCGGTTGGTCTTGAGCTGTTCGACGAGTTGGTCGCCGCCGTTGATGTCGGTGGTCTCGCCGTTGACCTCGACCGAGGCGCCGGTGTCCTCGTTGACGACGGCGACGGGCATCTGGTCGAGTTTCCCGTAGGGGTCCCACGCGAACCAGAGGTAGAGGCCGCCGTAGACGAGCGGGATGAGCACGATGGCGACGAGCGCGAGGGTGCGGATGGGGTGGCCGCGGAAGCGGCTGAACTCGGCGGCGGCGAGTTTGAAGGGGCTCAGGGCGGTCTGGCGGATCCGGTTCACTGGTGGCCTCCGTTTCGGGTGTCTTCGCGGCGGTGCGGGCGGCCGTGGTCCGCGTCCCTGAGATCGATGACGTGGTCGGCGGGCGGGCTGGAGCGGGTGCAGGCGGCGATGACGAGCTGGCCGGCGTCGGCGACGGTGCGGAGGGCTTCGAAGACGCGTTCGGAGCCGCAGTGGTCGAGTCCGGTGTCGGTGTCGTCGACGACGATGCCGGGGGTGCGGCAGGCGGCGGCGCAGGCGATCGCGAAGCGGATCTGTTCGATGCGGGGGAGGAACCCGTAGGTGTCGCCTGAGTCGACGTCGACGGCGAGGCGGTCGAGCCAGGCGTGGATGTTGGCGCGGGTGGCGGCCCCGGCCGAGACGGTGGTCGTCTCTTTGATGCAGGCGGCGACGGTGTGGTACGGGTCGAAGCGGACCGGCGGTCCGGCCTGGGCGACGGTGAAGCGGCGGCGGATCTGGCCGGGTTTGGTCTGGCCGTCGACGGTGAGCGTGCCGGTGTCGTAGGCGAAGCGCCCGGCGAGGGCGAGGAGGAGCGAGGAGCGCCCGTCGCCGCCGTCGCCGCACAGGGCGACGACTTGGCCCAGGCCCGCGGCGAGCGTGACGTCGGTGAAGATCGGCCCTTGGCGGCCGGCGGCGGTCAGGCCGTGGGCGGTGAGGAAGGGCCCGGTGCCGTTGGGGCGGTCGGGGTCCGGGTGCGGGGCGTCGGCGGCGGGGAGGACGCGGGTCGCGTCGGGTTCGACGAGCGGCGCCGTCTCGCCCGGCGGGTCGGGCCAGTGGGGTTCGGCGCCGTCCGCTTCGGACGTTTCGGGCTCTGGCCCGGTGTCGTCACTCCTGTCGCTCATAAGGACTATCCTCACAGGCCGATGCGCCCCGGTTCGGGCGTTTTCGCGGGTTGCTGACCGCGCCGATATTACTCACGAGTAACTTAGGGTCGGTCGCGGGCGGGCGCGCTGTGACCGGCGCGTCCCGCGCCGGGCCCTTACAGTTGAGGCATGTCGGAAACGCAACCTGCGAAACCAGCGGCTCCCCGCCGCGATCACGCGCGCACCCACCACGGCGACACCGTCAACGACCCGTACGCCTGGCTCAACGACCGCAACGAGGAGAAGGCCCCCGAGGTCCTCGACTACCTCAACGCCGAGAACGCCTACACCGAAGCGCGCACCGGGCACCTCGCCGAGCTGCGCAAGACGATCTACGCCGAGATCAAGGACCGCACCCAGGAGACCGACCTCTCGGTCCCCTACCGCAAGGACGACTGGTGGTACTACGGCCGCACCGAGGAAGGCAAGGACTACCCCATCCGCTGCCGCCTCGCCGCGACCGGCGACACCCCGCCGAGCATCGAACCCGGCGTCCCCGTCGAAGGCGAACAGGTCGTCATCGACGACAACGAACTCGCCGATGGGCACGACTTCTTCCTCCTGGGCGTCTACGACATCTCCCCCGACGGGAACCTCCTCGCCTACGGCGTCAACTACACCGGCAACGAGACCTTCACCCTCAAGTTCAAGGACCTGCGCACCGGCGAGGACTTCCCCTACGAGGTCGAAGGCGTCCTCTACGGCGGCGCGTGGTCGGCCGACGGCTCGGCGTTCTTCTACACCAAGATCGACGACGCCTGGCGGCCCTTCCAGATCTGGCGCCACCTCCTCGGCAAACCCGACCAGGACGCCCTGGTCTACCAAGAGGACGACGTCAAGTTCCGCGTCGGCATCTCCCTGACCCGGTCCGAGCGGTACCTCATCATCGGCATCGGCTCCTCCACCACCACCGAGTACCGCTACCTCGACGCGACCGACCCCACCGGCGAGTTCACCGTCTTCGGGTCAGGGCGCGAACAAGGTGTCGAAGCCGAGATCGACCACCAGGGCGACCGCTTCTGGGTCCTGCACAACAAGCACGCCGAGAACTTCACCCTCGGCTGGACACCGGTCGACGACACCACCCAGTTTCACGAGGTCATCCCCCACGACGCGCAGGTCCGCCTCGAATCTGCCGACGCCTTCGAAGACCACGTCGTGGTCTCCCTGCGCCGCGCCGGGCTCTCCCAGGTCGCGATCCTCGACCACGAAGGCAGGCTCGACGAGATCGACTTCGACGAGCCGATCTACACCGTGGGCCTGGGCGCCAACCCCGACTACCAGTCGCGGCACCTGCGATTGACCTACACCTCACTGGTCACACCCGCCTCGGTCTACGACTACGACATCGACGCCCAGAACCTCCTGCTGCGCAAGCGGACCCCCGTCCTCGGCGACTTCGACCCCGCCGGCTACGTCCAGTACCGCGAATGGGCCACCGCCGCCGACGGCACCCGGGTCCCGATCTCGATCGTCGCCAAAGCCGGCATCGAACCCGACGGCACCGCGCCGTGCCTGCTGTACGGGTACGGGTCCTACGAGGCCTCGATCGACCCGTACTTCTCCATCCCGCGCCTGAGCCTCCTCGACCGCGGCGTCGTCTTCGCCATCGCCCACGTACGCGGCGGCGGCGAAATGGGACGCCAGTGGTACGAGCAGGGCAAACTCCTGCACAAGAAGAACACCTTCACCGACTTCACCGCCAGCGCCGACCGCCTCGCCGAGGCCGGCTGGGCCGCAGGGGACCGGATCATCGCCCGCGGCGGCTCGGCCGGGGGCCTGCTCATGGGCGCGGTCGCCAACCTCGCGCCCGAACGGTTCGCGGGGATCCTCGCGGAGGTGCCGTTCGTGGACGCGCTGAGCACGATCCTCGACCCCACGATGCCGCTGACGGCCGGGGAGTGGGAGGAGTGGGGGAACCCGCTGGAGTCGGCCGAGGTGTACGCGTACATGAAGTCGTACTCGCCCTACGAGAACGTCACCGGTGTGCGTTACCCGTCGATCCTGGCGGTGACCAGCCTGAACGACATCCGGGTGGGCTTCCACGAGCCGGCCAAGTGGGTCGCGAAGCTCCGCTTCGAGAGCCCGGATTCGGACGTGCTGCTCAAGACCGAGATGGAGGCCGGGCACGGCGGGCGCTCGGGCCGGTACGGGGCGTGGGAGGAAGAGGCGTTCAACCTCGCTTGGGTGCTCGACACGTTGGGCGTGGCCGATCGGTCGTGATCGAACCCGAAGGCCCGGCCCCGCTGACGCGGGGCCGGGCCTTTCGCTATGCGCCCTCGGGTTCGTCCTCCTCGTCGAGGGGGACCTCGATGCGCTGCTCGGCCGCGTCCTGCGGGTCGGCCTCGTCCGGTACGGCGCCTTCGGGGTCGGCGACCGGCGTCTCCGGGTCCTCGTCCCTCGCCGGCTCCGCGGAGCCGGCGAGGTCGAACTCGGAGAGCAGGTCGTCCTCGCCCGCCCATTCCTGGTGAAAGTTCATATAACCCACGGTAGACGCGCCCGAGGCGGTGCGGCGAGTGAACCACCAGGTAGCCTGAGACCTGACTTCACACGTCCGTCGGTGACACTTCACCCGGGCGCAACACATCGAGGCCATAGACAGCGGCGTCTGGGTCCCGCCCCCGGTCGGGGAGCAAGCAACGACTTGACTAAGGAGCAGGCAGCATGCCTATCGCAACACCCGAGGAATACAACGAGATGCTCGACCGGGCGAAGGCCGGCTCCTTCGCCTACCCGGCCATCAACGTGACCTCGACCCAGTCGCTCAACGCCGCGTTGGCCGCGTTCGCCGAGGCCGAGTCCGACGGCATCGTGCAGGTCTCCACCGGTGGCGCCGAGTACCTCTCGGGCCCCACCGTCAAGGACAAGGTCACCGGCGCCGCCGCGCTGGCCGCCGCCGCGCACGAGATCGCCAAGAACTACCCGGTCAAGGTCGCCCTCCACACCGACCACTGCCCGAAGAACCACCTCGACGGCTTCGTGCGGCCCCTGCTGGCCATCTCCGAAGAGCGCGTCGCCCGTGGCGAGGAGCCGCTGTTCCAGTCGCACATGTGGGACGGCTCGGCCGTGCCGCTGGCCGAAAACCTGGAGATCGCCCAGGAGCTCCTGGCCCGCACCTCCAAGGCGAAGGTCGTCCTCGAAGTCGAGATCGGCGTCGTCGGCGGCGAAGAGGACGGCGTCGAGGCCGAGATCAACGAGCAGCTGTACACCACGGTCGAGGACGCCCGCGCCACCGTCGCGGCCCTCGGTTCGGGTGAGAACGGCCGTTACATGACCGCGTTGACCTTCGGCAACGTGCACGGGGTGTACAAGCCGGGCAACGTGCACCTGCGTCCGGAGATCCTCAAGGACATCCAGGACGAGATCGGCAAGGAGACCGGTAAGGACAAGCCGTTCGACCTGGTCTTCCACGGCGGTTCGGGTTCGACCGCGCAGGAGATTTCCGACGCGGTCGACTACGGCGTCATCAAGATGAACATCGACACCGACACCCAGTACGCGTTCACGCGTCCGATCGTCGACCACATCTTCAAGAACTACGACGGCGTGCTCAAGGTCGAGGGCGAAGTGGGCAACAAGAAGGCCTACGACCCCCGCGCCTACGGCAAACTCGCCGAAGCCGGCATGGCCGCCCGCATCGTCGAAGCCTGCCAGCAACTCCGCAGCGCGGGCAACAAGATCAAGTAGCTCAAGCAAGAAGAGGGGCCCGGCCGCTGAGCGGCCGGGCCCCTCTGCGCTGCTGGTCACTCTATCGAGGGAGACCGTTTCGGCTTCCGGAACCGCTCGTTGTCTGGGTATCCTCGTATGTGTTCCTCGGCTTTGTTTGGAGGCCTGATGCTTGACGTCCTGCTGCCACCGCCGCCGCGAGACTCCGGTTGGGAGTCCGACGATCTGGACATGTACGACCTTCCAGATCACGTCGAACTCATTTACGGAGCCCTCGAACTCATGATGAGCCCCCAACGTACTTGGCACCATCTCATCATCCGCAGACTCGCCAATGCTCTCGAATCCGTCGCCGAACCGCAGTGGCAGATCGAGCAGGAGATGACCGTTCGGATCAACCGCAAGAACCGCCCAGAACCGGACCTGCTGCTGGTCAAGCCCAGCATGGAGTACACCCCGGCGACCAAGTGGTTCTACCCTGAAGACGTCGGACTGGCCGTCGAGGTCGAATCGCCGGAGTCGGAGACTCGCGACCAAGAGCTGAAACCGGCGATCTACGCGCTCGGTCGTATCCCGTACTACCTTCGGGTGTCCGAAGGCGAGGGTTTCGTGCCGATCATGCATCTGTACAAACTGGTCGACGGGAAGTACCAGCTGGTCAGCGAGCACGAGGGGCGACTGGTCATGGACGAGCCGGTCAAGATCGACGTCGAGATCAAAGCGCGTTAGCCAAACGAAAGTAAGGGGCGGCGGGCCAAAGGCCCGCCGCCCCTTACTTGCTTGTGTTACTTGGCGAACCAGACCGTGGCGTTGGCCGGGAGGTTGCCGCCTGCGAGGTCGGCGCTGGCGAGGACGACTTCGGTGCCGTAGCGGTCGACCGGGACGGGTTCGTCGCTGAAGTTGGTCACCACAACCACCACGCCGTTGTCGAAGGCGAAGGCGTTGTCGCCCGGCTCTTCGAGCCAGGTCAGGCCCGTCGCCTTGTGCTGGCGGCGCAGGGCGATCGCCTTGCGGTAGAACTCCAGGGTGGAGCCCTCGACACCGTCTTCGGCCTCGACCGAGAGGTCGGTCCATTCGGCGGGCTGGGGGAGCCAGGCGCCGTTCGCACCGAACCCGAGCGAGGAGCCCTCACGCGTCCACGGGAGCGGGACGCGGCAGCCGTCTCGGCCGATCTGTTCGCCGTTGGTGCGGAAGAACGTGGGGTCCTCGCGGACCTCGGCGGGCAGGTCGAGCACTTCGTTCAGGCCCAGTTCCTCGCCCTGGTAGACGTAGACGACGCCCGGGAGCGACAGCAAGAGTTGCGTCGCGGCCTTGGCGCGGGCCAGGCCGGTCTCGCCGTCGCCGTAGCGGGTGACGTGGCGCTGCACGTCGTGGTTGGACAGGACCCACGTGCACGGGGCGCCGACGCCCGCGTTGTTGGCGATCTCGTCGTCGATGGCCTTGCGGAAGTCCACGGCCTTGAACGGGGCGAGCACCAGGTCGAAGTTGAACGCCTGGTGGAGCTCGTCGGAGCGCAGGTACAGCGAGCGGCGCTCGGCCGAGTCGGTCCACGCCTCGGCCACGAAGATCCGGTCGCCGTCGTACTCCTCGATGATCGGGCGCCACGTGCGGTAGATGTCGTGCACGCCGTCCTGGTCGAAGAACGGGGCCTGCGTGGTGCCGATCATCTCGATCGTGCCGTCGCCGCCGGTGTCGGGCAGGCCCTTGGCCTTGACCATGCCGTGCGCGACGTCGATGCGGAACCCGTCCACGCCCCGGTCGAGCCAGAACCTGAGGATCGACTTGAACTCCTCGTGGACCTCGGGGTTCTCCCAGTTCAGGTCCGGTTGGGTCGCATCGAACAGGTGCAGGTACCACTGCCGGCCGTCGTCGGTCTTGGACCAGGCCGGGCCACCGAAGATCGACTGCCAGTTGTTCGGGGGCACATCGGGCTTCGCGGGGTCGACGTCGCGGAAGTGGTAGCGCTCGCGCTCGGGCGAGCCCGGGGCCGAGGCGATCGCGGCCTTGAACCAGGCGTGCTCCGAGGAGGTGTGGTTGGGGACGATGTCGGCGATGAGGCGGATGCCCGCGGCGTGGGCGTCGGCGAGCATCCGGTCGAAGTCGTCGAGGTTCCCGAAACGCGGCTCGATCGCGCGGTAGTCGGAGACGTCGTAGCCCGCGTCGTTCTGGGGCGAGGCGAAGAACGGCGAGAGCCAGATGGCGTCGACGCCGAGTTCGGCCAGGTAGGGGATGCGGGAGCGGATGCCCTCCAGGTCGCCCATGCCGTCGCCGTTCGCGTCGGCGAAGGAGCGCGGGTACACCTGGTAGATGACCGCGTCGCGCCACCATTGTTGACTCATCGGTGAGTTCCCTTCTCAGTCTCGGGGCGCCGCACCGGTGGAACCGCGTACGACGAGTTCAGGTCGGAACAGGTATTCCGACGACGGCGTGGGCTGCCCGGCGATCTCGTCGAGCAGCGCCCGGGCGGCGGCGGTGGCGATGTCGCGCACCGGCTGCCGCACGGTCGTGAGCGGGGGGTTGGTGTGGGCGATGAGAGGGGAGTCGTCGTAGCCGACGACGGAGAACTCGGAGGGGACGTCCAGGCCGCGCTCCTGGCCTGCGCGGATCGCGCCCAGCGCCATCATGTCCGAGCCGCACACGACGGCCGTCGCGCCGCGGTCGATCAGGCGCGAGGCGGCGGCGTGGCCGCCCTGCTCGCCGAACAGCGTCAACTCGATCAGTTCGGGGCCGACGCCCTGCATGGCGGCCCGGTAGCCGGAGATCTTGCGGCGCACCGGCCAGTACCGGTCGGGCCCGGAGACCAGGCCGATCCGGGTGTGCCCGAGCCCGGCGAGGTGCTCGACGGCGATCCGCGCGGCCACGGTGTCGTCGCACGAGAACGAGGCGGCTTCGACGCCTTCGGGGTGCCCGGTCACGAACGCGACGGGAAGTCGCTTGTCTTTCAGTTCCTGGTAGCGCTCGGTGCTGGCGGCGGTGTCGGCGTGCAAGCCTGAAACGAAGATGATCCCGGCGACCGCTCTCTCGCGGAGCATCTCCACGAACTCGTCCTCCGACACGCCACCGGGCGTCTGGGTGCACAGCACCGGCGTGTACCCCGAACCGGCCAGTACGTTGGAGATGGTCTGCGCGTACAGGGGGAAGATCGGGTTCTCCAGTTCGGGCACGACCAGGCCGATGAGGCCGATAGCGTGCTTGCGGAGAGCTTGGGGGCGTTCATAACCGAGCACGTCGAGAGCAGTGAGGACGGACTGTCGGGTCTGCTGACCGACGCCGGGCTTGTCGTTGAGCACCCGGGACACCGTTGCCTCACTGACCCCGGCCTGCCGGGCGATGTCAGAGAGTCGAAGCCGCATGATGACAGACTAGCCTATCTGAAACTTGGCAACAGTTTGATTGCAAGGCTTTCCCACTTCTGAAACATCTTGCTAATATCCGAGGGAGTCGGGACGCGAGTCCCCGGACCAGCGGCCCCCGCCCCGGGGCCCCTCAATGAGGAGAGAAGTCATGCGTAGAAGGACCCTGGGTATCACCGCCGTCTCGGCCGCCGCGCTCGGCGCCGCAGCCGCCTGCGGTTCGGACGAGGACCCGAAGAACGAGGAGTCCACCGAATCGTTCTCCGGCGAGCTCGTGATCTGGGCCGACGAGACCCGCACGCCCGTGCTCAAGGAGTTCGTCAAGGACTTCGAGAACTCCGTGGGCGTCAAGGTCATCGTCGAAGAGCACGTCGAGACCCTCCGCGAAGACTTCCTCACCGCCGCCGAGCAGGGACAGGGCCCCGACATCGTCGTGGGCGCGCACGACTGGTCCGGCCAATTCGCCGCCGACGGCGTCATCGCGCCGATCACCCTCAACGAGAACCAGAAGGCCGCGCTCGCCGAAGCCTCCGTCAAGGCCTTCACCGTCGACGGCAACCTCTACGGCGTCCCCTACGCCATGGAGAACATCGCGCTCATCCGCAACACCGACCTCGCGCCCGAGGCCCCCGCCACCTTCGAAGAACTCATCACCGCAGGCCAGGCCGCCGGCACCGACGAGGTCCTCACCATGGAAGTCGGCGTCGACGGCAACGCCTACAGCGCCTACCCGCTGTTCTCCTCCATGGGCGGGTACCTGTTCAAGGACGACGGCACCGGCACCCTCGACCCCAACGACGTCGGCGTCGACTCGCCCGGCGGCGTCGCCGCGTTCGAGAAGTTCGCCGAACTCGGGGCCGACGGCATCCTCAAGACCACCATCGACTCCTCGAACACCATCCCGTTCTTCGTCGACGGCAAGACCGCGTTCATGATCTCCGGCCCCTGGGCCCTCACCGACGTCCAAGGCGCGGGCCTGAACTACGAGGTCACCGCCATCCCCGGCTTCGAAGGCCAGAACCCGGCCTCGCCGTTCCTCGGCGTCCAGGGCTTCTACGTGTCCAACACCGCCGGGAACGCCGTGTTCGCCCAGGAGTTCGTCACCAACTACGTCCTCACCGAGGACCTCCAGGTCAAGCTCGCCGAAGCCGGCGGGCGCCTCCCGGCGCTCACCGCCGCCGCCGAGACCTTCTCCGAAGGCAACACCGACGTCCAGGGCTTCGCCGCCGCCGGCGAGAACGCCGTCCCGATGCCGAACATCCCGGCCATGAACGCCGTCTGGGAGCCCTTCGGCCGCGCCCAGGCCGACGCCGTCGACGGCGTCTCCACCGGCGCCGACGCCGCCGCGACCGCCGCGCAGTCCATCCGCGACGCCGTCGCCGGATAACCCCCGCTCCACACCCGACGAGCGAAGGAACGCACAGTGCTCGACCAACGTTCCCGGACGGCCGGACCAACGACCGCCGCGGGCCTGATCATCAAGATCGGCGTACTCGCGGTGGTCGCCGCGCTGGCCGTCTGGGCGGCGTTGCCGCTCATCGCAGCCGGGGCCTGGTGGGGCCTGGCGCTGGAGGCGGCCGTAGTCGCCATCGTCTTCTACGTCTACCTCCAGCGCCGGGCCGTCCAGCTCAAATACCTCATCCCCGGCACCCTGCTGCTCATCGCCTTCCAGATCCTCCCGGTCTTCCTGACCGTCGGCACCTCCTTCTCCAACTACGGGGACGGGCACCGCGTCGACAAGGAGACCGCGACCGAGGCGATCATCGCCGCGGGCGTCCAGCAGACCCCCGGCGGATCGACCTACCTCCTGGCCGTCGGCGAGTCCGCCTCCGGCGAGCTCACCCTGCTCCTGACGAACACCGAGGACCGTTCCACCTGGGCCGGCACCGAAGAGGGCCTGGTCGAACTCGAAGGCGCGACCCTCGACGAGGCCGGCCGCATCACCGCCGCCCCCGACTACACGGTGTGGACGCTCGCCGACCTGAACGAGCGCCAAGGCGAACTGGCCGAGCTCGCGGTCCCGACCGGCGAAGACTCCGGCATCAAGGTCCAGGGCCTCTCGGCGTTCGAGGGCATCTCGACGCGCTCCTACGACGAGGCCTGCGACTGCATCACCGACTCGGCCACCGGCACCGTCTGGCACGCCGACGACGAGACCGGCACGTTCGTCACCGACGACGGCAAGGCCGCGCTGGTCGGGTGGCGCGTGGGCATCGGGGCCGACAACTACCTCGACGTGATCACCGACCCCAAGATCCGCGGGCCGTTCCTCGGCGTGTTCGCCTGGAACATCATGTTCGCGGCCGGGTCGGTCCTGTTCACGTTCGCGATCGGCCTGGGCACCGCGATGGCGCTCAACAAGCCGTCGATGCGGGGCACCAAGGTCTACCGGGCCCTGATGATCCTGCCGTACGCGATGCCCTCGTTCGCGATGCTGCTGGTGTGGGCGCAGATGTTCAACCGCGACTTCGGGCTGATCAACGACCTGTTCAACCTCAACGTGAACTGGTACGGCGGCACCTGGTCGGCCCGCGCGATGGTCCTCATCGCCAACACGTGGCTGGGCTGGCCTTACATGTTCCTGATCTCGCTCGGCGCGCTCCAGGCGCTGCCCTCGGACTCGCTGGAGGCGGCCAAGATCGACGGCGCGACCGGCGTGACGGCCTTCCGCAAGATCACGCTGCCGTTGCTGCTCATCGCTCTTACGCCGCTGCTGATCTCGTCGTTCGCGTTCAACTTCAACAACTTCAACGCGATCGAGCTGCTCTCGGGCGGCAACCCGTTCAAGGCCGGGGACGCCGTCGGCGGGACCGACCTCTTGATCACGTACGCGTTCCGGCAGGCCTTCGGGGCCTCCAGCGCCGACTACGGCTTCGCTTCGGCGATCAGCGTGTTCATCTTCCTCATCGTGGCCACGATCTCGGCGGTCATGTTCCGCTTCACCCGCAACCAAGAGGACGTGTACTCATGACCGTCGGCGAGAAGCGCAAGGGGCGGCACCCGTTCGCGAAGTGGGCCACCGAGTTCGGCTGGCGGCACGTCGTGGCGCTCACGGTGCTGGTGTTCGGGCTGATCCCGATCGTGTACGTGATCTCGGCGGCGTTCAACCCGAACGGGACGCTGTCCTCGACGAGTCTGCTGCCGACCGGGTTCAGCCTGAACAACTTCGAGAAGCTGTTCACCGACGACAACGTGCCGTTCGCGAGCTGGTTCATGAACTCGCTGGTGATCGCGGTCCCGGCGGCGTTCATCTCGATCCTGATCTCGTCGCTGGCCGCTTACGCGTTCAGCCGGTTCCGGTTCAAGGGGCGGCGGCCGATGCTGCTGTTCCTGCTGCTGATCCAGATGTTCCCCGCGTTCCTCGCGGTGGTGGCGCTGTACCTGATCTTCGGGACGATCGGCGAGTTCTACCCGGTGGCGGGCCTGAACACGAAGCTCGGGCTGATGCTGGTGTACATGGGCGGGGCGCTCGGCGTCTCGACGTGGCTGATGAAGGGGTTCTTCGACACGATCCCCAAGGAGCTCGACGAGGCGGCCACGATCGACGGCGCCTCGCACGCGCAGATCTTCTTCGGGATGATCCTGCCGCTGGCGACGCCGATCATCGCGATCTCGGGGATCCTGGCGTTCGTGGGGACGATGAACGACTTCATCCTCGCGTCACTGTTCCTGACCGACCGGCCGGAAATGACGCTCGCGGTCGGACTCAAGACGCTGACGGCCGAGAACTCGCCAGCGAGCTATTTCGGGATCTTCGCGGCGGGGACGCTGTTGACCTCGGTGTTGACGGTGGGGGTGTTCATGAGCCTCCAGCGGTACATCGTCTCAGGCCTGACCGGCGGTGCCGTGAAGGGCTGATCCGTCCACGTCGCGTAGCCCCCGCTCTCACGGGGGTGACCGGGCCCGGCACGCAGGGAGCCTCCCTCCTGGCGTCCCGGGCCCTTCAGACGGTGGGAAAGACCCCCAGCAAGCAACCGGGCCACAAGGACATCCTCGACGACTTCAAAAGCCGAGGCCACATCTCAATCCCAATGCTCGTCCAAACCGGGCTGTACCCCTGCCACATAGCGGGCAACGCCCACTTCCACCAGATGGTGGCCTACTTCTCCCAAGCAGACGCAAATGCGATCGCCCAGGCCTGCCCACCAAGCGACTAATTGGCGAACCCCTGACGCAGGAACGATTCGATAGACTCGATCGGTGAAGTCTCGGCCCAATTCCGACTAGGTCGAGATCGTCTCCAGTCGTTCCTGCGAAAGGCCACTACCCCCGTGACCACCGCTAAACACGGCGGATCCCTCCCGAAAAGTTCGCCTCGCCGATCCGGCGCTTCTTCGGGTCCCGCTTCCCCGAGCACCCCCACCAGACCCACCCGCACGCCAGGCCGCTTCCACTCGGATGGCGATCCGATGCGAGACCTGGGACCTGGACGCGAAACCCACCCGGAGGAGTGGCAGCGGCTGATCCAGGAGGCCGAGGATAAGGGCGTCGAGATCCGGTCTCGGCCAGGCGGCATCGCCTACAACCCTGGGGGTCCGGGGGACCCAGGGCAGATCATCCTCGACCCGGATGCGTCTATCTGGGCGCTGCGCCACGAGATGAGCCACATGCGGGACAACGAGGCGGCAGGCTGGCCCGGAACGCGGGCGGCATATGACCGCAGGTTCCTCGCAGCGTCGGAAGAGCGTTCGTACAACCTGGAGATCGACGGAGCGCGCGCGATGGGGAGGGACGACCTCGCCGACCAACTCGTGGAACTGCGCGACACTCGACTGCGGGAGATCAAAGGCAACCTGGACCTCGGAGAGGATCTCCTCCCGCGGGAGGTCACCAATGAAATCTTCGGTGACTGGGATTTCCCGTCGGGACTGTGACCGGTGGCCAGGAACAAGCCGCGTCGCAGGACCGGCTATATCGTTGACATTGAAAGCGAGGGGTCCGAGTGTTGTTCGAATATGATGAGACGTTTTCTCCGATGTCCACTGCGGAGTTGCGGGCGGTTGTGGAGTCGCCGGGGCGGTCTGTGGTGTATCGAGCTCGGTGCATTTCGGAGCTTGGGCGGCGGGCCGCCGGGGAGGCCGGGGTCGTCGAGGATCTGTTGCGGTGGGCCGCGGATGCTTCGATGCGGCGGAGCAAGTGGGTCGGGACGGTGAGCCTGGCGGGCGTGGCGGCGGCTGCGGTGGGGTATTCGCAGGAGGACCCGGCGATTCGGGGCAGGCTGCGGGAAGTCCTCGAAGGCTGGGACCCGTATGAGAGCGGCGACCTCGTGTTCTGGACCAAGAAGGAGCCGTGGCTGCGGGACATGGCCGATATCGGCGAGTGAGGAGCCGCCCGGTGGGCGGGCCCCCAATGTCGTTCACGAGGGCAATTCTCCTGCGACGACGATATCTTGAGCGCGGCTCAGCATCGCTTCTCGAATGGGTTTCGGTTGGTGGGGCCGTGTCTTGGGGTCGGGTTTCTTCGTTGAGTGCTTCGAACGTGTCCGGGTTCGAAGGGGGAAGCCGTTGTCTGGCAAGGATCTGGCGGAAGTTTGTGGTGTCGCGCGGTTCGAGGAGTGCGCTGCGGAGTTGACCGATCCGCGTGGGATGCGGGGCCGGTGCTATCCGCTGTCGGTGTTCGTCGCGGTCGCTTTGGCGGGGCTGTTGTGTGGGAGGAACACACCGTTGGAGTGGGCCAGGTGGGCCGGGGAGGCGCCGGAGGTGGTGGTGCGTGCGCTGGGTGGGATCGGCATCGAGGTCGGGGGCGTCTCGTGGTGGTCGCTGCCTTCGTACAACCGCCTGGTCGAGGTGCTGTCCGGGCTCGATCCTGTTGAACTGGCCCGTTTCGCTTCCCGGATCGTCCCGGTGGCCGAAGGCGAGGCGACCGACCTGGTGCGGCAGGTCCGGTCCGACGGGAAGCGCCCGGTGGGTGCCGGGCGCGGCACCGGGGACGGGTCGAAGCTGATCGTGGTGGGCGCCTTGGCCGACCGGGGCGGTCTCGGCGGCCAGACCATGACTGATGAGGGCGAGGAGATCGCCGCGCTTCGGGCTTTGTGCGAGGGCCTGGACGTCGAGGGGGCATTGGTCAGCGCGGATGCCTTGCACTGCAACGAGGGCACCGCCCAGGCGGTGCTCGATGCCGGGGCCGACTACTGCCTCTCGCTCAAGGGAAACCGGCCACTGCTGCATACCCTGGCCAAGCACTTGCCGTGGAACGAGGTCGACAACGCGCACACCTCCCGCGAACGGGGCCATGAGCGATCGCAGATGCGGACAGTGAAGGTCCTCGCCGCTGGCGGGGCGGTGCGTCTGGACTTCCCGGGCCTGACCCAAATCGCCCGGACCCGCCACTGGACCCGCGACGAGGCCACCGGCGAAGTGAACCATCATGTCATGTTCTACCTGACCAGCCGCAACACGCGCGCCTTGCAACCGGCCGAGTTCGCCGAGGCCATCCGCGGCCATTGGGGCATCGAGCCGGCGCATGGGACGCGGGAGGTGGCCTTCGGCCAGGACCGATCGACCACGCCCGCAGGGAACCTGGCCGCGAACCTCGCCAGCCTCCACGGTGCCGCAATCGCGATCCTCAAACGCCTAGACACCGCGAAGGCCAAGGACAGCAACGACGTCACCGCCTGGAACGACCACCTCAGCAACCATCCCTACACCACACCACTAGAAATCCTCGGCATCACCCACGACAAACAAGAGCTCCAAGCGTGCTTACCTCATGAAAGCCGTGCACTGCCCCTGAGATCCCGCCCGCGCACGGGGTTGGTCTGCGTGGCCGGGCCCGTTGGGCCCGGAGTTAGAGCGGCGGCGACAACGAGGTGTGGGGCCGGTCCTGGTTGGCGCTCGGCTTTCTGCGGCGGGTGGGCCCGGGTCTTTTGGCGGCGACAACGAGTCGGGCGGCGGCCTGGGGTGGCTTTTCGTGGCCGGGTTCGTTGGGGTTGGGGTTCAGGCGGCGGCGACAAAAGGGTGGGCGGGGAGCCGGGGTTGGTTTTCGTGGTGGGGTTGGGTTGGTGGCGCGGCGGGGGTTGTGACCTGGGAATATGAGTAGTCTTTCCCCTTGTGGGTGATGACAGTGTGTCTGGGTGGTTCTATCATTGAACCAGTACAAGGAAGCGAAAACCACGATCTTGTTTGAGGAGGTGTTTCCGATGGCAACCGATACCGCGACTCCGACTCGCACGGAGAAGTCCACTGCCATCCACACGCTCCTCGACGAAGCCGCGACTGCCATCAATGATTTCCATGCCCGTGTGCTCGCAGCGGTGATGGAGGCGCAGGCGTGGAAGATCCACCGGGATGTCGACGGGTACTCAGGGCTGCGGGATTGGTTGTGTGCGAAGTTCGACTTCCACACCCGGGTCGCTGCCGACATCGCAGCGATCGCTCGCCTGTCGCGCAAGTTCCAGACCCTCGCTGCTGCTGCCACCACGGGGGCGGCTCGGATTGATCAGGTCGCTTATGCGGTAAGGCAACTCGACCGCACTCCTGCCATGCGCTTGTTCGCCCGCACCCCGTTCCGGGCACCGGTGGTCTCCCCCTTCGACCCCAAGGTTTCCTGCGCCACGCCCGAACACCTCATCGCCGAGTACTGCGCCCATGCTCCGTTCAAAGACCTGCAACGCCATCTCGATGAACTGGCCGCGCATCTGGCTGAAGAGACCGAGCTGCTCGAAACCCTTGGGGAGCAGTCCCTGCAATGGATCGAACTGACCGAACAGGGCAACGGCATGTGGTCGCTCTCCGGCGAACTCGCTGATGAGACCGGGCGGTTGCTCGACAAGTATTTGAAGACCGCCTGCCTGCCCCCGCGCCAAGAAGAGCAGGACAGTGAAGGCGTCTTGCCTGCGAAGGCGAACCGGGATGCCGAAGCGCTGCATCAGCTCTTGGCGGGCTACGGGACCAGCCCCGAGGCCACCACTCGGCATGGTCACACCGCGACCCTCGACCTCGCCGTGGACATCGAGACGTTGCAGGGCAAGGACACTGACCGGGTCCCGACCCTCGAAGGGAAGCCGGTCTCGGTCGCTCAGGCTCGCCGCCTCGCTTGTGAAGCCAGCATCATCCCGAGCGTGTTCAACTACCAGACTGGTGAAGCGATCGAACTCGGCAGGGCCGCCCGCCTCCCCAATGTTGCGTTGCGCAGGAAGCTGGAACTCGAACAGCCCCAGGGTTGCGCTTGGTACGGATGCAACCGGCCGATCGCTTGGACCGAAGCCCACCACATCACCCACTGGGCCGACGGCGGCGAAACGACCGCCGACAACCTCATCCTCCTGTGCCGCTTCCATCACGGGCGGATCCACACCCAAGGCTGGACTGTCGAGAAAACCGGCCCCGGCAAGGCGATCATCACCCACCACGACCACGACACCGGCACCGCCGCCAAGCAAGGCGCGACCGAGTGTGGCTGTGAGGACTGGCGCTCGGATCAAGACATCGACGCGGAGAACCAAGACTCGGATTGGGATGTGTTCCCGACCGGCCTCTACCGATCGGAATGGCCGCAGACCATGAAACCCGATCTCGATGCCAGAGCCGAAGCGGTCTCAAGGGAACGAGCACACGCTGCCATCAAGAAAGCGAAGGCGCGATGTCGCGAACGCTTCGCCACCCCCACCACCAAACAACAGGCCTAACAGCCTGGGGCACCAGCATGCCCAAAACCAGCCACGCCCCAAAACCCGGGCCCAATCCCCGCCAGACAGCCGCATTCCCCGCCCCACCCAACAACACGCCTCGTTGTCGCCGCCGCCCGAACAGCAACCATCCCTAAACCAGGAAGCCCGAAAACCCCGCCCGCCCAATCACTCACCTCGTTGTCGCCGCCAAAGACCCGCGCCCACTCGCCGCGGAAAGCCGCACAACCCACCCACCCATCCACTCACCCCGTTGTCGCCGCCGCACTAACCCGGGCTCAGTCTGACCCGAACTGCTACTCCTGGTCGCTCTTGTCGAACTGCAAGCCTTGGGGAATCAAGAACTGTGCATCGGACTTGACGTCCTTGCTGCGTTTGGAAAGCAGCCATTCGGTGTACGCCTCCTGGCGTCGTTCGCGGAGCCAGCGGTGGTGTTCGAGGCGGACGGTGAGGCGGAAGGTCATGTAGGGGACGGCGAGGGCTACCAGCACGGTGACGAGCATGAGCCAGTCTTGAGCATCCATGGGGGATTATCGCGCCGCCTGGCTACTGGCTCGGCGCAGTGAAGCGGTCAGCTCCAGTGCGGGGGGCGGTCTGCCAAGAGTTCTCGGTCCCTTGCCGAGAGGGTGCGGGTCTTGCCCTTTGCTTTCGCGGGGGTGGTTCGGGGGGTTTGTTCGCCCCAGCCTCGGTCGGTGTCGTCGGAGGTCTGGTCGGGGAGGATCGCGAAGTCCTCGTCGAGTTCGACCGAGCGGTCGTCGTCGGAGACTGACATGGGATCGATGGTACGTCAGTTGACCAAGACCAGGACAAGGGTGAGGCCCTGAACACCCGGTGAACGGGGGTGCAGGGCCGGGGTCTCAGGCGGTGCCGACGAGTTCGTAGCCGGCCTCGTCGACCGCTTCACGGACGGCGGTCTCCTCGAGGGCGGCTTCGCTCGTCACCGTGACTTTGCCGGTGTCCAGGGCGACGTCAACCTTCGCGACGCCCGGGAGCGCCGAGATCTCCTCGGTGACCGCTCCTGCGCAGTGTCCGCAGGTCATGCCCTTGACGACGTAGACAGTTTCCATGTGAGTCTCCATCTGAGTTCGGGATCAGGTGCGCAGCAGGCGCGCTACGGCATCCGCGGCCTCTTTGACCTTGGCTTCGGCGGCGGCCGCGTCGCCCGAGGTCTGCGCTTCGGCGACACAGTGGGCGAGGTGCCCTTGGAGAAGATTGAGCGCCACGGCCTGGAGGCCTTTGGTGGAAGCCGAGATCTGGGTGAGGATGTCGATGCAGTACTCGTCGTCCTCGACCATCCGCTGGATACCCCTCACCTGGCCTTCGATGCGCTTCAAGCGACGCGTGAGCGCCGCCTTGTCGCTGTGGTACCAGTAGTGCTGGCCGTCCCCGTGCTGCGCATCACCAGACTGCGCATCACCAGACTGCGCCTGTGCGTGCGCCGTCTCGGCCTCGGTCCCGGTGTTCGTCTCGGTCGCCATATCGCTTCCCTCCGCCCGTCACTGTATACCCTAAGGGGGTATACCGACAACTGCTCGTCAGTCATGTACTGCGGCCCGTAATATTCCGTGCCATTGTCGCGCCACTGTGCGAGAAATTCTCCCCCCGCCCTTGTCTCCGCCCTTGTAGACCTCTAACGTGAAGCCGTCGCGTCGGACCCTCGGGTGCACCCCGCATCCGCCGCGCGGCACGCCGAATCGGTGCGGCGTCCCAGCGAGGCCGCGTTCCGCGGGCCGCCGGGAGGCGCCCGAACCGGGGAACCAGCAGTCGACCAGGCTTGGTCGACGGGGGTGAATCGCGCCTCAGCGCGCGTAGGACGACCCTTCCTTCCGTCCGAACCCGACAGCTAACCCGGTAGGCGCCCAAAGGAAGGAGCGCATCCTTGATGCGTACCAGGCGCATCGCGGCCGCCTTCGCGGCCGTCGCACTGCTACCCGCCACCGCCGCCGCGCTCACCGCCTCCCAGGCCTCCGCGCAGACCAGCGACGAGATCCAAGCCGAACTCGACGAGCGCCACGAAGCGCTCGAAGTCATCATCGAGGAGTACAACCTCAAGAACGAGGAACTCGAGGACGCCAACGAGCTGATCGCCGAGATCCAGCTCCAGCTCCCCGAACTCGAAGCGGCCGCCCTCGAAGCCAACGAGCGCATGGGCGACATCGCCGCCACCGCGTACACCGGCGGCAACATGACGATGGTCAACTCGGTGCTCTCGGGCGACCCGTCCGACTTCGCCGACCGCCTCATGTACCTCTCGAACCTCACCGACGCCGAGAACCTCCTCCTCCAGGACTCCCTCGCGCAGGTCGCCGAGCTGGAGACCCGCATGGCCGAGCTTGAAGCGCTCAAGGCCAGCGCCGACGAGATCCTCGGCGAGATCGAGGCGAAGCAGGAGACGATCGAGGACGAGATCGCCGCGCTCGAAGAGGAGTTCGACGAGGCGTACGCCGAGGAGAACCCGCAGCCGACGCGCGAGGACTGGGGCGACTACTCCGGTTCGTCGACGGTGGTGCAGTTCGCCTATGACCAGTTGGGCGACCCGTACCAGTGGGGCGGGTCCGGTCCGGACTCGTGGGACTGCTCGGGCCTGACGCAGGCCGCGTGGGCCGCGGCGGGGGTCTCGCTCTCGCACAACGCGGCGTCGCAGTGGAACGAGACGGCGCGCATCTCCCGCGACGAGCTCAAGGAAGGCGACCTGGTCTTCTACCACGGCTTGAGCCACGTGGGGATCTACATCGGCAACGATCAGATCATCCACGCCCCGAACTCGACCACGGTCGTGAAGATCGCGGACATGTACTACGGCTCGATCGACGGTTACGGCAGGCCGTAGCGAGCGGCCGCAGACTCCCCGGTGACGGAGTCGGCTTCCCGTTTCGCTGACCCAGCTGCTGACCCGCAGCGCGCCGCCGGCGCCGTCGCCGGGGACCACAGGCAAAGAGGAAGGCCCGTGCGAAAGCACGGGCCTTCCTCGTGTCGTCCCTATTCGGCGGCGTGTTCGACGAACTGGTGGTCGAAGCGCTTGCGGCGGCCGGTCCCGCCCTGCTGCCAGGGCTTGGGGCCCTCGAGCGGGCGGTAGCCGATGCCCATGGCGTGCAGGCGGACGAGGTGGTCGCTCAAGCGGTCGGTGACCGGGTTGGCCTCGCGCACGTCGAGGTTGGTCCAGCCGACCTCGGCGAGGACCGAGAGGCGCGGGAAGGCGGCGTATTCGACGTCCTCGGGGGTGGGCAGGTACTCCGACCACAGCTGGCACTGCACGCCGAGGACCTTGTCCGCGTCGATCCCGGGGGGCACCGGGTCCCAGCCTGCGACCTTGTCGACCGAGGTGTGGCCGTGGATGCGCAGGCGCTCTTCGGGGCCGTCGCCCTCGTAGTGGTCGTAGTAGCAGTACGGCTCGGGCGAGGCGATCACCTGGTGGCCCGCGGCGATGGCCTTCTTGACGTAGGCCTCGTTGCGCCATACCTGGACGACGGCCTCGGGCGGGGCGCCACCGTCGAGGACCTCGTCCCAGGCGATGACGTTCTTGCCCATGCCCTCCAGGTGGGCGCAGAAGGCCTTGGTGAACCAGGCCTGGACGCCGCGCACGTCCTCGATGCCCTCGCGCTCCATGAGCTCGCGGGCGACCGGGGAGGATTCCCATTGGGTCATCGGGACCTCGTCGCCGCCGATGTGGATGTACGGGCCCTCGAAGACCTCGGCGATGGCCGTGTAGGCCTCCAGCGCGAAGTCCAGGGACTCCTGGGTCGGCTCCAGGACCTCTTCGAAGACTCCGAACGTGGGGCAGACGGGGAGGTTCTGGCCCGCGCCGAGCTCGGGGTAGGCCGCGAGGACCGCGCGGGCGTGCCCGGGGAGGTTGACCTCGGGGACGATGAGGATGTGGCGCTCGCGAGCGTAGGAGGCGATCTCGCGCAGGTCGGGGACGGAGAGGAGCCCGCCGTGGGGGGTCGGCTCGTAGCCCTGCTCGGTGTCGCGGGCGTGGCCGATCTTGGTCTCGGCGCGCCAGGAGGCGATCTCGGCGAGCTTGGGACGCGAGGGGACGTCGAAGCGCCAGCCTTGGTCGTCGGTCAGGTGCAGGTGGACGACGTTGAGCCGGTGGAGCCAGGCCCGGTCGATCATCTTGAGGACGAAGTCCTTGGGCTGGAAGTGGCGGCAAAGGTCGAGCATGACGCCGCGCCAGCGCAGGCGCGGTTCGTCGTCGATCTCGACCAGCGGCACGATCGGGTCGGCGGCGGGGGCCTCGCGGAGCGCGTCCGGGGGCAGGAGCTGGCGGAACGTGGCGATGCCGCGGGCGATTCCGGCCGGGTGGGCGGCGGTGAGCTCGACGCCTTCGGGGGTGACGCTGAGCCGGTAGGCCTCGGCGGCGGTGGTGAGGTCGGCGGGGCGCTCGCCTTCGAGGCGGAAGCGGATCGCCGGTCCCTCGGCGGTGTCGACCACCGGGAGGCGCAGGCCAGTGCCGCGGGCGAGCCCGTCGGACAGGAGCCAGGCCAGCGAACGCAGGTCGGGCTCGGCGGCGATGGCGCTGAGGGTGCTCAGGTCGAGGTCGCCGCCTTCGGCGGTGAGCTGCTGCGGCTGCGGAATCAGCGAGATGCGGCGCTGCATGGTGCGGGGGCTCCTGTGATCGTGTGTTCAGAGTTGGTGTCGGCGTGGCTTCGCCGACGTGCCGGGGCGCGAGTCGCCGAGGCGGCCCGAACCGGGGTGCGAAGGGGGCGGGGAATCCGCTCCCACCGAAATAGTTCAGTTTATTTATAATATAGGGCCGCGCCGCGGTCGGCCAGTGCGGCGAACGGTTTGCCTGTATTTCCAAGAAGGCTCTGATTCCGTCCGACGCCCGGCTGACCGCGGCGCGCGGCTCGGGCCCTGCGGCCCGCTGCTGTTCGGTTGGGTGCTCGGTTCGGCCTACCGGACCACCGGCAACTGCTGGGTGCGGTCGGAGTCGGAGGGCTCGCGCTGCTTGTTGATGACCACCGGGGGCGGGTCCGACTCCAGCGACGCCGCCTCGAACGACGCCGACTCGAATGAAGGGGACTCGAACGAGGCCGACTCGAAGAGCCCGCTGAACGACATCGACGGGGCGGGCGAGGACGACTGCGACAGCGTCGGCTCGTCGTCGCCGGAGACCAGGCCCAGCTGGCGGCGCAGGTCGGTGAGGTTCGACCCGGCGCTGTCCCTTTGACGGGTCAGGGCCGCGACCTCCTCGGCCAGCGGCTGGACCAGCTCGGCGGCGCGCTCCTCGGCGCTGCGCCGCAGGCGCGCGGACTCCTTCTCGGCCTCGGCGCTGATGGTCTTGACCTGCTCGGCGGCCCGGTGCACGGCGTCCTTGGCGTGCTGCTCGGCCTCCTCGCGGCGCTCCAGGGCCCGGTTCTCGGCCGAGCGCGCGCGCTCCTCGGCGAGCGCGAGCCGGTCCTCGGCCTCGGACACGATCCGCTGCGCGGTCGCGATGGCCTGCTGGTGGCGGTCGGCCTCCTCCTTCTGGGCCCGCTCGCGCCGGTCGGCCTCGGCCAGAGCCAGTTCCTGGGTGCGCCGCTTGCGGTGCTCGGCGGCCTCGGCGAGGAGGCGCTGGGCGGCGCCGCGCTGCTCGTCGGCCTCGCGCGCGGCCAGCGCCCGCAGCTCGGTGACCTCGCGTTCGGCGGTGGCCCGTTCGACCGCGATCTCGCGACCGGCCTGCGAACGGGTCTTCTCGACGTCGGAGCGGGCCTGGCTCTGCGCGGTCTGGACCTCCCGGTGGGCGTCGGCCACGGCCAGATCGCGGTTGCGGCGGGTGTTCTCACGCAGTTCAGTGGTCTCGCCCACCGCGCGGGTGCGGATCTCGGCCACGTCCTGCTCGGTGGTCGCGGTGATCTCGGCGGCCTCGGCCTGGGCGGTGCGCATCATCGACTCGGCCTCGGCCCGGGCCTCGGTGAGCATCGCGGCGGCCTGGCGCTTCGCGTCGGCCTTCTGGACGCCCGCGTCCTGCTCGGCGGCCCGCAGGATCTTCTCGACGCGCGATCCGAGCCCGGCCAGGGTCGGCTGCTCGGCCTCGGCGATCTGCGTGGCCCGGTCGGCCACATGGCGTTCCAGGACGCTGATGCGCTCCTCTGCGCGACGCAACTGCTGCTCGGCCGCATCCAGCGTGCGCTGGGCCTCGTCGCGGTGCTGCTCGTGGGTTTTGATGTTCTGGTACAGCCGGGAGGCGAAATCGTCGACCTGATTGCGGTCGTAGCCGCGCATCGAGACGGCGAATTCGGGCCCGGTTTCCTCGAAGAATTTCGACATGGTCTTCCAGAGTCACAGGAAACGGTTGATGAATCATGATCACGCCTGAAGGGCCCGAAATCGGCGACGAACACGCCCGGGCCGCGTGTCGTGACGATTTCGTCCAGGACGAGGCAGGGCCCCGGCGATGCCGGGGCCCTGACTCGTTGTGGCGCTACCTCAAAGAGCCCTGTCGGTCTCGTCCTCGAAGTCGCCCATGATCTCTTCGAGGAGGTCCTCCATCGCGACCAGGCCGGTGACCTCGCGGTCCGCCCCGGTGACCAGCGCGAGCTGGGACCGCTGGCGGCGCATGAGCGCGACGGCGGCGGCCACGGTGGTGTCCTCGGTGACCAGCAGCGGAGCCGCGGCCAGGTCGGTCACCGGCACGCGCGGTGCGGCCTGGACGGCCTCGCGCACGTGGACCAGGCCCACGGGCCGCTCCTCGGCGTCGACCACGACCAGACGCGAGCGGCCGGTGGCGCGGCTGCGGTCCTCGGCGCAGGCCGCGTCGGCGTCGGCCCCGATCGTGACGACCTCGGCCCACGGGATCGCGACCTCGCCGACCCCGCGGCGCTGCACTTCGATGGCGTGCGTGAGCATCCGGTGCTCCGGCTCGCCGAGCATGCCCGCCTCGGCCGAAGAGCGCAGCAGGTACCGCAGCTCCTCGGGCGAATGGGCCTGGGCCTTCTCGTCGGCCGGCTCGACGTTGAACATCCGCAAGATCGCGTTCGCGCCCTGGTTGAGGCCCAGCAGGATCGGCTTGGTCAGCCACACGTAGGCGGTGAACGGCCAGATCAGCGCCATCGCCGAGGTCTCGGGGTGGGTGATGGCCCAGGACTTGGGCATCATCTCGCCCACGACCATGTGCAGGAACACCACGATGATCAGCGCGATCGCGAACGCGATCGGATGCGCGGCGGCCTCCAGGCCCACCGCCTGGAGCGGGACCTCGATCGCGTGCGCCAGGGCCGGTTCGGCCAGGGCGCCCAGGCCCACGGTGCAGGCGGTGATGCCCAGCTGCGCGCCCGCGAGCATGATCGAGAGGTTCTTGGTGCCGCGCAACGCGGCGCGGGCCGCGCGCGAGCCGTCCTGTTCGAGGCGGTGGGGCCGGGACGCGACCAGCGCGAACTCGGCGGCCACGAAGAACGCGTTCGCGATCAGCAGAAGCACGGAGATCAGGAGTGCGGGACCGGTGCTCACGCTTCGACCTCGCTCACCTGGGGCCGCAGCTCGACCGCTTGGGGCACATGGCGGGCGCACGAGACGACCACCAGGCGCACGCGCGGGGCGGCGCTGGACTCGCTCTCCTCGTCCTCGAAACCGGGGACGGTGTCGACCTCGACGGCGTCGCCTGGGTGGGCCACGCGGCCCAGCTCGGCCATGACCAGGCCCGCGATGGTCTCATAGTGCTCGCCTTCGGGCAGTTGCACGCCCGTGGCGTCGGCGACCTCGTCCACGCGCCAGCGGCCGGGGATGAGCCAGCCGCCGCCCGCGAGCGAGACCGGGACGGCCTCGAAGCGGTCCTGCTCGTCGCGGATCTCCCCCACCAGTTCCTCGGCGAGGTCTTCGAGGGTGACGATCCCGGCGAAGCCGCCGAACTCGTCGACCACGCACGCGAGCTGGCGGTGGCTGCCGCGCATCTCCTCCAAGAGCGTCGGCAGCGGCAGCGAGGCCGGGACCAGCAGCGCGGGGTCGGCGATCGCGGAGAGTCGGACCGTGCCGCGCTCGGTGCGGGGCACGGCGATGATCTGGCCGATGCCGACCACGCCGCGCAGGTCGTCCACGTCGTCGCCGACGACCGGGAAGCGGGAGTGCCCGCCGGCCAGAGCGGCGACCGCCTCGTCCACGGTCGCCTCGGCGGGGAGGGTGTGCACGTTGACGCGGGGGGTCATCGCCTGCTCGGCGACGGTGTCGGAGAAGTCCAGGCCGCGGTCGAGCAGCTCGGAGAGCTCCTCGTCGAGCGAGCCCTCGTCACGCGAGAGGTCGATGATGCGGTGGAGGTCCTCGGCGGTGGCGTTGTTGTCGAGCTCTTCGACCGCGTGGATGCCCAGGAGCCGCAGCAGCCGTGTCGAGGCGGTGTCGAAGAAGCGGATGAGCGGCCCGCACACCGTCAGGTAGGCGCTCGTGGGCGCGGCCAGCGCGAGCGCGAGCCATTCGGTGCGGGCGATCGCGAGGTTCTTGGGGCCGAGCTCGCCGAGGATCATCTGGACCACGTTCGCGAACAGGAACGCGATGGTGACGCCCACGGTGACCGACACGGCGGCCGGGACTCCGGCGAGGCCGAGGAGGTCGGCGAGGCCCTGGCCGAGGTAGGGCTCGGCGAAGAAGCCCACGAACAGGGCGGTGACGGTGATGCCGAGCTGCGCGCCCGAGAGCGCGAACGAGAGGCTCGTGCAGATTTTGAGGGCCCGGCGGGCCCTGGCGGCCCGTTTGGGATCGGGCCCGGCCGCGAGGTCTTCCAGTTTGGACCGGTCGACGGCGGTGTAGGCGAATTCAAGCGCCACGAAGAAGCCCGTGGCTGCGGTCACCGCCAAGATGATGAACAATCCGATGGCTATGAGCACGGCTCAAGCCTTTCGGAAGGCTCCGATACAAGGCGCCCGCAGCGGGGCTGCGGACTTCGGGTTCGTCGTCGTTTTCGTCGCATGGGCCCGATCTTAACGGCGCGCGCGCGAAAGGCAAGCGGTCATCCTTGTTCGCCTCGCCATAGGACGATGTCGGTCGAGCGGGCGAACGGGCCGGCCATCGCGCGCAGCTCGGCGAGCTGGACGCGGGTGCGGTGGAGCTCCTCGGCGAGGCCCTCGATGCGGGCGGCGGCCTCGGCCCTGACGGCGTGGACTTCGCGTTCGAGGTCCATGATGCGTTTGATCCCGGCGAGGTTGACGCCCTCGTCCTGGCTCAGGCGCTGGACCTCGCGCAGGCGGGTGACGTCGCGCACCGAGTAGCGGCGCCCGCCCCCGGGGGTGCGGGCCGGTTCGACCAGGCCGATCCGGTCGTACTGGCGCAGGGTCTGCGGGTGCATGCCGGCCATCTCGGCGGCGGCGGAGATCGCGAGGATCTTGGCGTCGAAGTCGATGTCGTCGGGGGTCACGGTTCCCTCCTTCGCTCGGTCGTGGGTGGGCCGGTGCCGTTCCACTCGTGCAACGTCATTGGCCGGTGAGCTGTTCCAGTCTGGCGCGGTCGGCGGGCGGGGCGGCGGCGGCGTACTGCTCCAGGGCCGCTTTGGCCTCGTCGCTGAGGGAGGCGGGGACCTCGACGTCGACGGTGACCAGCAGGTCGCCCTTGCCGGGGACGCCGCGGCCCTTGACGCGCAGGACGCGGCCGGTCGGGGTCCCTTCGGGGATGCGCAGGGTCACCGGGCCGTCGAGGGTGGGGACCTTGACCTTCGCGCCGAGTGCGGCCTCGGGGAAGGACACGGGGAGGCGAAGGGTGACGTTGTCGCCGTCGCGGGCGAACAGCGGGTGGGCGCGGACGGTGACGCGCACGAGCAGGTCGCCCGCGGGGCCGCCCTTCTCGCCGGGCGATCCGCGACCGGCCAGGCGGATCGACTGGCCGTCGCCGATCCCGGCCGGGACCCGGACGGTGATGACGCGTTCCTTGGTGGTGGCGCCGGTGCCGCCGCAGTCGGGGCACGGGTCGGTGACCACGGTGCCGGTGCCCTCGCAGTCGGGGCAGGGCTGGGCGAAGCTGAACGCGCCCTGGTTCTCGGTGACCAGGCCGCGGCCGTTGCACTTGGGGCAGGTGGTGGGTGCCGTGCCGGGCTTGGCGCCCGAGCCGTGGCAGGTCTCGCACTCGCCGGGGGCCCGCATGCGGATGTCGGTGGTGGTGCCCTGCACCGCGTCGGCGAAGTCGAGGGTGATATGGGTGCGCAGGTCGCCCCCGCGCTGCGCGGAGGTGCGGCGGCCCGAGCCGCGGGAGAAGATGTCGCCGAACAGGTCGGAGAACCCGCCGGAGCCCCCGGATCCGCCGAAGAGGTCTTCGAGGTTGATGCCGCCGGGGGCCGCGTGGGCGCCGCCCCGCATGCCGCCACTGTGCATGCCGCCGAATCCGCCTCGGCCGGACTTCATCAGCTGGATCTGGTCGTACTCGGAGCGGGACTTGTCGTCGTGGAGGACCGAGTAGGCCTCCGAGACGCCCTTGAAGCGCTCCTCGGCGTCGGGGTCGGGGTTGTGGTCGGGGTGCAGCTCGCGGGCGAGCTTGCGGTAGGCCTTCTCGATGTCCTTCTTGGACGAGTCCTGAGGCACGCCGAGCACGGCGTAGAAGTCCTTCTCAAGCCACTCTTGCGATGCCACAGCGCCTCCTTCGGAACCGATCGGGCCGGGGGTCGCCGGGGCCCGCCGCCGCAGCGGCGGGCCCACGACGCGCTACTTCTTCTTTTTCTTGCCCTTGTCCTGGTCGCCTTCGGGCTCGTCTTCAGCCTCGGCGGTGTCCTCAGTGGACTCCGATTCGGCCGGTTCGGGCTCGTCGGCCGCTTCGGGCTCCTCCGGCGCCTCGGCTTCGACCGGCTCGGCCTCGGGGGCCTCCTCGGGTTCGGCCTCGGGCTCGGCGGCGGGCGGCTCGTCGAGCGGTTCGGCCACCGCGACCAGCGCCGGGCGCAGCAGCTTCTCGCCGAGGAGGTAGCCCGAACGCATCACGTCGATGCAGGTCGGGCCGTCCACGTCGGGCATCTGCATGTGCGCCACGGCCTCGTGGATCTGCGGGTCGAACCGGTCGCCCTTCTCGCCGAAGGACTCCAGACCGTGCTTCGCCAAAGCGTTGAGCAACTGCTCCGCGACCGAGCCGAAGGGGCCGTTGAGGTCCCCGTGGCTGCGGGCGCGGTCCAGGTCGTCGAGCACCGGCAGCAGCGATTGCAGCACCGCGGCCGTGGCCAGCTCACCGGAGCGGGCCTTGTCGCGCTCGACGCGCTTGCGGTAGTTCTGGAACTCCGCGGTGATGCGTTGCAGGTCTCGGGTCCGCTCCTCGAGCGTCGCCTGGAGGACGGTGACCGCGTCGTCGGCGGCCTGGCCGTCATCGGAAGCGGCGCCCAGGATGTCGTCGACGGTCAACTCGTCGTCGCCGTCCCCGCCCGAGCCTTCCGGCTCCGGCGGGTGCTGCTCCTCTTGGCCCGCGCCCTCGCTCACTTCTGGTCCTTGTCCTCGTCGACGATCTCGGCGTCGACGACGTCGTCGGCGCCGGGGGCCTCGCCGCCGGCCGGCGGCGGGGTGGCCTGATCGGACTGCGCGGCCGCGTACATCGCCTGGCCGGCCTCCTGGCTGACCTTGGACAGCTCCTCGGTGGCGTTCTTGATGGCCTCGATGTCGCTGCCGCCCAGAGCGCCCTTGAGGGTGGCGGTGGCCTCGTTCATGCGGCCCTTGAGCTCCTCGGGGACCTTGTCGCCGGACTCGGCGAGCAGCTTCTCGGTCTGGTAGACCAGGGACTCGCCCATGTTGCGGGTCTCGGCCTCCTCCTTGCGCTGCCGGTCCTCCTCGGCGTGCTCCTCGGCCTCGGACATCATCCGCTGGATGTCGTCCTTGCCGAGGCTGGAGCCGCCCGAGATGGTCATGGACTGGGCCTTGCCGGTGGCGGAGTCCTTCGCCGAGACGTTCACGATGCCGTTGGCGTCGATGTCGAAGGTGACCTCGACCTGCGGGACGCCGCGGGGCGCCGGGGGCAGGCCGGTGAGCTCGAAGGTGCCGAGCTTCTTGTTGTAGGCCGCGATCTCCCGCTCGCCCTGGAAGACCTGGATGAGCACCGAGGGCTGGTTGTCGTCAGCGGTGGTGAAGACCTCGGAGCGCTTGGTCGGGATCGTGGTGTTGCGCTCGATGAGCTTGGTGAAGATCCCGCCCTTGGTCTCGATGCCCAGGCTCAGCGGGGTGACGTCGAGGAGCAGCACGTCCTTGACCTCGCCCTTGAGGACTCCGGCCTGGAGGGTGGCGCCGATCGCGACGACCTCGTCAGGGTTGACGCCCTTGTGCGCGTCACGCCCGATGAGGCGCTTGACCAGGTCGGACACGGCGGGCATGCGGGTCGAGCCGCCCACCAGCAGCACGTGGTCGATCTCGGAGACGTTGATCCCGGCGTCCTTGACGGCCTGCTCGAACGGCTTCTTGCAGCGGTCGAGGAGGTCGGAGGTCATCTGCTCGAACTCGGCGCGCGAGAGCGACACGTCCAGGTGCAGGGGGCCGTCGGGGCCCGCGGTGATGTAGGGCAGGTTGATCGAGGTCTGGGTCGCCGACGACAGCTCGATCTTGGCCTTCTCGGCGGCCTCCTTGAGGCGCTGCATGGCCATCTTGTCCTTGGACAGGTCCACGCCGTACTGGCCGTTGAAGGTCTTGACCAGGTGCTGGATGACCCGCTCGTCCCAGTCGTCACCACCGAGGTGGTTGTCGCCCGAGGTGGCCTTGACCTGGATCACGCCGTCGGCGATCTCCAGCAGGGACACGTCGAAGGTGCCGCCGCCGAGGTCGAAGACCAGAATGGTCTGCTCTTCCTCGCCCTTGTCGAGGCCGTAGGACAGCGCGGCCGAGGTGGGCTCGTTGATGACGCGCAGGACGTTGAGCCCGGCGATCTCACCGGCCTCCTTCGTGGCGGTGCGCTGCGCGTCGGAGAAGTAGGCCGGGACGGTGACGACCGCGTCGGTCACGTTCTCGCCCAGGTAGGCCTCGGCGTCGCGCTTGAGCTTCATGAGGATGCGCGCGCTGATCTCCTGCGCGGTGTACGACTTGCCGTCGATGTCGACGGTCCAGTCGGTGCCCATGTGGCGCTTGACCGAACGGATGGTGCGGTCGGGGTTGGTGACCGCCTGGCGCTTGGCCACTTCGCCGACCAGCACTTCGCCGTTCTTGGCGAAGGCCACGATGGACGGGGTGGTCCTCGCCCCCTCGGCATTGGTGATGACCGTGGCCTCCCCGCCTTCGAGGACGCTGACCACGGAGTTCGTCGTGCCGAGGTCGATACCGACCGCACGTGCCATGTTGATCTCCTGACGTAGTCGAACAGAGGTCTCCAGATAGCGGAGATGACTTTCTGCCTCAAGCGGCCGGGCGGGAACCCCGAACCAAGTTGAGCCGGATAGACTCAATGTTCTGTCGGGTGTTCCCGACTGTCAAGGAGAACTCGGCGATTGTGACGAACCACACTAAAGTTGAGTCGGGTCGACTCAACTCTGTCCGATCCTAGCGGACTCCGGCGGGGACTTCGCCCGCGAACTCGCAGCACTCGGTGAGCAGGTCGTCGGCGATCTTCCAGGTGTCGCACGGCCAGGCCTGCTTGCACGAGGCGCAGTCGATGCCGAGCAGCTGCTCGGGCAGGTGGTCGCGCCACATCGCCGAGGCCAGGGCCCACCCGGTGATCTCGGTGATCCCGGCGGGCGCCTCCAGCGGCGGGGGCTGCTCCACGGAGAACAGCTTGGAGGGCTCCTCGCGGTGGGCGCGCCTGGCGCGGGCGGGGATGGGGACGACCATCGAGGCCTGCTCGGCGGCGGCCTCGGCGACCGGGTCGGCGGTGTGCCGCGACCGGCGCGGCGGGGCACTGCGATCCTGGCGCGGCAGCCCACGCCCCCCTTCGGGCGCGTCGACGTCATTCGACGCCGGCCTCGCTGAATGCTGCATGCTCACGCTATCTCCTCATTCGCCTTCACTTCCGTGCCCTCCGTACGCTTCCCTCCGGTTTAACGGTCGAACGCCCCGAAGGACACGGCCACCCACCCTGGGCACCCTAGACGACACCCGCCCAAACCGCGCGCGATCGAACGGGTGGACGACGCGCGGCGGGCGGTCGCCGAGGATTCGCCCGCAATTCAGGCGCGCTTCCACTGTTCGTCATGGCGGGGGCGGGGTAGCGTGGGATTCGGAGACTGGGCCGTAAAGGCTTGAGGGGCAATACTTCTGGGGCCCCTGAGGTTTGGCGCTGCGTTCTCACAGCAGAGTTACCGAGACCGCACTCTTTGCACCAGAAGGGTGTTGAGCTGGGGTTTCAACCTTGTAACTAACCCGAAGAGTCGATTAACTTTGGGTTACGATGACCGTTTTGTCAGAAGACGCGTTTTTCGTGTGTGGCATCATTGGTTCATGCAGTCTCCTTCAGAAGAAGTACAATGGACGGTTGACGGTGGATTGATCACGCCCTACTTCGAAACGAAGACCACCCTCACCCGCAGCGCCGGGGCCGACCCCCAGCGCGACCACGTCTACATCTACGGGCTGGAGCTTCGCGGCGACGGCGAGATCGCCATGCGGTTCCGGCCCGAGCACCGCCTCCAGCACGCCGAAGCCTCGCTGACCATCCGCGTCGACGAGGACCACTGGGTCAAGACCGGCGCCGAGTACCTCGGCGGGCAGCACCTGGTCAGCACCGTCACCACCCGCGGCCACACCGACTGGTCGCTCTCCCCTGTCGACACCGAGTCCGACGAGATCTGGCTGCGGCTCATCCGCTCCGGCGGGACCGTGTCCGTCGCCCACGCCGAGGACGGCCTGGACTACACCACCATCGCCTCGACCTATCTGCCCGGCGGCGTGCCAGCTCTGGCGGGCATCGCCAGCCCCCACCCGGTCTCCGAGACCTTCTGGGACGCGGCGCAAGACCTCGACATCGACGTCGAGTAGCAAGTGCGGCAAGGAAGTTCAGCGCCCCGGCCGAAGGGGTCCGGAGAGCGCTGAGCATAGAGGTCGAGGCCGGTGGGCCGGCGCAGCCGGGGCGGATTCGACCTGTGTGCTCAGCGACGAGCGGCACCAGAACGCGAGCGGCGCGGCCGGATGCGAAAGCATCCGGCCGCGCCTTTTCTCCATGACGCGCGCCTCCCGGCGTATCAAGCGCCGGACCGGGAGCCGCGGGAGGCTCCTACTCGAACAGCGTCGCGTAGGTCTGGAAGGCCGTGGCGACCTCGACCTGATGCCAGTACCGGTGGTAGTTGAACTCGGGCGCGGGGCCCGTGCAACCGCCGTCGATGTAGGCCTGGACCTGGTCCCAGCCGTCGAACTCGGTCATGAAGGACCGGGTCTCGATGAACGTGACCCCGTTCTCCAACACGTCGCCGTTGGGCATGGTGCCGGTCCAGCCCTGCGGGATGTAGACCTCGTCGCCGAAGCGGCAGTAGTCCGCGCGCTGCTCGGGCTGGGTCACGCCGATGCCGTCGTTGGTCTCCCACAGGACGTCCAGCAGGTTCGACGCCGCCTCTTGCGAGACGGTGTCGCCGGTGGCCGCCGCGTGGTAGGACAGGATCTTCGCGAACGCGCCCGCCACACCCGGGTCCTCGGACATCGAGCTCACCGAGACGGACAGGCCCGCTCCGGGCTCGCCGCTCCAGTCCAGGTCACCGGGGATGCTGTAACCGGTCGCGGTGATCTCGCTCTCGGACAGCGCCCAGTCGACCCAGGCGTCGAGGATGTCGCACGCACGGGCGTCGCCGGTCTCCAGGCAGAGCTGGGCCGTGCGGTCCATGCCCCAGGCCTGGAAGCCGAACCAGCGGTTCGACGGCGGGTCGTGCCAGACGGGCTGCTCGTCGTAGTACAGGCCCTCGTGCTCGGCCGACGACGTCGGGGTGCCGTAGTTGCCGCCCCAGTTGTTCGTCGCGCCGCCCGCGATCGCGCCCGCGCCCTGCGCGCCGGCCGGGACCTGGAGCCATTCCAGGAAGTCCAGCTGCGCGTCCAGGCTCTGCGCCCAGTCGGCCGCCGCGGTCGGCGAGTCCGGCGCCAGGCCGCCCTCGGAGAGCGCGTAGGCGGCCATGACGTTCTGGTAGCCCTGGTGGACACCGGAACCGCCGATGCGGTACGACCAGTCGCCGTTGATCCCCGCGCCCCACGAGTAGTACCAGCTCATGAGGTAGTGGAACGAGTCCTTGCCGGTGCCGTTGGCGCAGTTCTCGATGCCGATGCAGTCGCCGGCGATCTGCTTGAAGTACTTGTCGGCCATCGCGTACCGCAGGAAGTCGCCCATCTTGGACGCGTTGTCGAGCGACCCGGAGATCGCCGACGCCTGGCCCTGCTCCTCGGCCCACTGCTGCGCCATCCACGCGACCTGCACGGCGCGCGCGTCGGCGTCGGGGGCGTTGGTGTACCGCTGCTGCTGCGAGTACTGCTCGTCACCCACGAACAGGTCCAGGAAGCCGTTCGGGCCGCCGAAGTCGAAGGTCTCGCACGAGGGGTGCGCGACCGTCTCCCACGTCGACTCCTGCGAGCCGCGCTGGAACGTGTTCATGTAGGCGGGCTCGGTGGTCCCGTCGCCGCACTCGCCGAAGCCGTAGGCGTTGTCCACGTCCAGGATCCAGTGCATGCCGTAGATCTGGTTCGAGCCGTAGGTCGAGCGCAGCTCGGCCCCCAGCGGGTCGACGCCGACCGGGGCGTCGAAGTCGATCTGCGTCGGGTAGTCGGTGACCGAGTCGGACTCCGGGGCGTACGAGGCCGGGGAGCTCGGGTCGTAGTTGGTCGGGTTCAGGTCCGGGATCGCGTACTGCTCGGTCACGTCCCAGGCGTTGTTGTACCCGCTCCAGTCACCGGTGACCTGGCCGTAGGCCGCTTCGAGCCACATCAGGTAGCTCAAGGCCTCCGACGTGGTCTCGTGGCCGTAGTCCGGCGCCTCGACGATGAGCTCCTCCACCGAGTGGTAGGGGACGCCCGTCTCGTGCAGATACGGCGAGTCGGAGCCGGTGAGCTGGTCGTACAGGGTGAGGAAGCGCTCCTCGTTCAGCGTGACCTCGCCCAGGTCGGCGACCGTGACGGCCACGTCGAGCGAGTCGAAGCCGGGAGCGGCGACCGTGAAGGTGGCCGAAGCGCCCGGCTCGGCGCCCTCGGCGGCGCTGAAGACGACCGGGCGGGCGGCCGAGTCGCCGGCGGCGAACGCGAGCGAGTCACCGGCCGAGACGGTGATGTCGGTCGAACCCGAGGTGCGGGTGGTGGTGACGGTGGTGGCCGATTCGATCGCCGAGGAGAACCCGACGTCGACCGAGGCGGTGGCGCCCGCGTCGACCACGACGTTCGCGCGCGAGACGGTGAGGGCGGCCTCGACCGGCTCCTCGGAGCCGTCGCAGGACTCGCCGTTGACGGTGATCCCGGTCGGCGCGGTGGCCGAGCCCGAAGCGATGAAGCCGAAGACCTCCCGGGACTGGCCCGAGGAGATCGAGCCGTTCCAGCCCACGTCAGAGCCGGAGAAGCGGGCCCCGCTCTGGCTCCAGTCCACGTTCCACGCGCTGGTGACCTGGGTGCCCGAGGGGAAGTCCCATTCGATGTCCCAGCCGCTCAGTCCGGCGTCGCCGCCGGTGAGGACGACGTTGGCCTGGAAGCCGCCGCCCCAGGTCGAGACGACGTTGTAGTCGACCCCGCCGCAGTACTGCGCGGCGAAGGCCTGGGGTGCGGCCACCGCCGCGAAGGTGCCCACGAGGGCCACCGGCAGCGTCACCGCCGCGGTCCGGCGCCATCGGCGCCTGGGCCGCGGCGGGGCCAGATTGTCGAGATCCATTTGGCTGCTCCTGAGAGTGGTATGTCCGGTTTCGTGGGAGCGCTCATGCCGGGTACTCGCTTGCCGAATCGCACGAGTGGAACGAAACGGACCACGAAGCGGAAGCGCTCCCAAGTCATGCTCCCAAGATGCGTCCCGAAATGTCAATACATTGACAACTCTGAATTTAATCGTTTCGACGCGGAAGGATCGCGGGCTAGCGGCGTTCTCCCAGTTCAACGGCTTGTACCCGCGAGGTCATAGTTATAGATCCGCGATCTTCGATTCCCAGCGTCCGATGAGGGCGGTAACAAGCGAGTAACGACCTTCACATCCGGGCTTGCATCGTGGAACACGCTCCCGTACGCTACTGGTATCGCTCCCAAGGGCGATCGCCTCGGCGGTTTCAGTCCGCGGGCCGCCGCGCACTTACGGCGGCCCGCATCCGAACCCCCTTGCGCACCAACACCATCCCTCGCAACCCCTCTGCACACACGTGGCGCCGACCAGGCGCCTGGAAGGAACCGGCAACGATGCATCTCCTCAAACGACAGCACGGCAGGGTGGCACTCGCGGCCGCCGCCGCCGGAGCGCTCGCGCTCACCTCCGCCTGCTCGGGCGGTGACGACGGCGACGACGGCCTGAACAAGGACGGCAAGATCGTCCTCACCGTCTCCACGTTCAACACCTTCGGCTACGTCCAGGCCGGTTTCGAGGCCGAGTACGAGGCCGCGAACGAGAACATCGACGTGGTCTTCGAAGGCGACGGCGTGGGCTTCGACGACGCCTACCGCCCCGCCCTGGAGACCGCGCTCGACGCCGGATCGGGCTTCGGCGACGTCGTGGCCATGGACGAGCAGGCCACGCCGCAGCTGTTCCAGAACGGCGACCTGTGGTACGACCTGAGCGCGTACGAGAGCCGCTCGGCCGACTACACCGAGAACACCTGGAACCTCGGCCACACCCCCGACGACAAGCTCGTGGGCCTGGGCACCGACATCGGCGGCATGGCCATGTGCTACCGCGCCGACCTGTTCGAGGCCGCCGGGCTCCCGGCCGACCGCGACTCGGTCGCCGCGGCCTGGGCCGACTGGGACGGCTTCAAGGCCCTCGCCCAGCAGTACGTCGACGCCGACACCGGCACCGCGTTCCTCGACAACGGCACCCAGCTCCAGAACGTGCTCTTGAGCCAGTTCGCGGGCACCGGCGACGGCGAGATGTACGTCGACAACGACGGGAACCTCACCCTCGACTCCGCGGCCGCGACCGCATCGCTCGACCTCGTCCTCGAACTCACCGAGATGGGCGCGATCGGCAACTTCCCGACCTGGGGCGAGGAGTGGTTCGCCGCGATGGCCGAGGGCGGCTACGCGGTCACCCCGTGCCCGGGCTGGATGGCCACCGCGGTCATCGAGCCCAACTCGGGTGAGGACAACGCCGGCAAGTGGGACATGGCCGCCGCGCCCGGCGTGGCCGGCAACTGGGGCGGCTCGTTCCTGGCAGTCCCGGCCGCGGGCAAGCACACCGAGGAAGCCGCCGCGCTGGCCTCCTGGCTGACCGAGCCCGAGCAGCAGATCCGGGTCTTCGAGGCGGTCGGCAACTTCCCGTCCTCGCCCGCCGCGCAGGCCGACCCCCGCGTCGCCGACTCCTCCAGCGAGTACTTCAGCGGGGCCCCGACCGGGCAGATCCTCAGCGCCTCGATCCAGTCCTTCCAGGCCCTGGAGTACTCGTACTTCCACCCGCCGGTGAAGGGCGCGGTCGAGACGACCATCAACGGGATCGTGGACGGCTCGGTGCCGCTGGAGGACGCTCGCAGCGCCATCCAGTCCGCCGCTGAGGACGCGATCCAGCTGGCCGGCGCCGGCCTGTAGCGCCACCGGCCCGGGCCTGACCCGGGCCGACGATCCGGCAGTGCCGGTCCCCGGTTCGCAAGCGGTGCTTGCGGACCGGGGACCGGGGCCGGGATCCAGCGCCGCCGTGAGGACACGGCGCCGAACGACCACCGGCATTCGTTCGGCGCACCTCCCCAGGACCCGGGTCCTCCGGCCGCGTCGTGTCGGCCCGCCGCGCCCCAACCCGCGGCGGGCCGGCTCCCTCTCGAAGTCCACAGCGGACCCGGAGCCTCGGCGCAGGCGGTCCGCACGAGTCCCGCAGGCGGCCCGGCGGCCACCGTCCCGGCAGCGCTCGCGAGCCGCTTACCCGCAAGGAAGGCCCCATGACCACCCAGAACACCGCACCGCGACTGAGCTGGCGCGAGCGGTTGACACGATTCGACGTCAAGGCCGCGCCCTACGCGCTCGTGTCCCCGTACTTCATCCTCTTCTCCGTCTTCGGGCTCATCCCCTTGGGCTACACGCTGTACGCGTCGATGCACCAGTGGAAGATCGGCAATCCCGAGCGCACGTTCGTCGGCCTCGACAACTACACGTTCCTGCTGACCACGTACGACCGGTTCAACTGGTCGGTGGTCAACACGCTCGGCATGTTCGTCATGGCCACCGTCCCGCAGATCGTGTGCGCCCTGATGGTCGCCAACGCGCTCAACAAGCGCCTGAGGCGCCCGCTGCTGTGGCGGATGCTCATCCTCGCGCCGATCGTCACCTCCGTGATCGCCGTCGGCGTCATCTTCGCCCGCATCTGGGGCAACGAGTACGGCATGGTCAACGGCGCGCTCGAGCTCATGGGCCTCGAAGGCGTCAACTGGCAGGGCGGCAGGCTCCAGTCCTGGTTCGCGATCTCGTCCATGGTGGACTGGCGCTGGATGGGCTACAACGCGCTGATCTTCCTGGCCGCCATGCAGACCATCCCCAAGAACCTCTACGAGGCCGCGACCGTCGACGGCGCCTCCTCGCGCCAGCAGTTCTGGAAGATCACCGTCCCCCAGCTCAAGCCCATCCTGATCTTCACCGTGTTCGTCTCCTCGGTCGGCGGCATGACGCTGTTCGCCGAACCGCTCATGTTCGCGCCCGGCGCCGGGCAGCTCGGCGGCGGCTCGAACGGCCAGTTCCAGACCACCACGATGGTCCTGGTCGACATCCTGCGCACCCACGGCAACTTCGGGATCGCCGCGGCCGCCGGCTGGCTGCTGTTCCTGGTCATCGGGGTCGTCGCGGCCATCAACTTCCTCGTCGTCAACCGCATCCAGGGGAACAAATGAGCACCGCCACCGCCCCGCGCCCCACCGCGCCGGCTCCTGAGGCCGCCAAAGCCAAGCCGCCTCGCAAGAAGCGGCACAAGGGCCACGAGACCGACGGGGTCTTCGCGCCCACCATGATGACCCGCATCGGCCTCGGCTTCGTGGCCCTGTTGTCGGTGTTCCCGCTGTACTGGATGCTCGTCATCGCCTCCAGGACCACCAGCGACGCCTCGGGCTTCCCGCCCGCGCTCCTGCCGGGCGGCAACCTCGGCGAGCACGTCCGGGCCGTGTTCTCCCACCCCGAAGCCGACCTGCTGCTGGGGCTGCGCAACTCGTTCATCATCACCGGGACCGTCACGCTCTCGGTCGTGCTCATCTCGACCCTCGGCGGGTTCGCGTTCGCCAAGCTGAAGTTCCGCGGCTCCAAGATCCTCATGGGCACCGTCCTGTTCTCCATGATGGTGCCGCTCCAGCAGCTGGGCATCGTGCCGCTGTACATGATCATGGTCGAGCTCGAATGGCTCGACACCCTGCAAGCGGTGATCCTGCCGTTCCTGGTCAACGGGTTCGGGATCTTCCTGATGCGCCAGTACTGCCAGCAGGCCGTGCCCGACGAGATCATCGAGGCCGCCCGCATCGACGGCGCGAGCACCTTCGGGATCTGGTGGCGGATCGTGCTGCCCGCGCTGCGTCCGGCCATGGTCGTGCTCGGCCTGCTCACCTTCATGCTGAACTGGAACGAGTTCCTGTGGCCGTTCATGGTGCTGAGCGACCAGAACCCCACGATCCAGCTCGCGATCCGCCAGGCCTCGACCGCCATGTTCTCCGCGGACATGTCGCTGGTCTTCACCTGCACCCTGATCTCGATCATTCCCATAGCGATCCTGTTCGTCGTGTTCGGGCGACAGATCGTCCACGGCATCATGGAAGGTTCCGGCAAGTGATGAGCACACCAAACGAAGGGGACGCCCTGGCGTCCCGATTCCCAGCCGCGTTCGCATGGGGCGCGGCGACCTCGTCCTACCAGGTCGAGGGCTCGACCGGCGCCGACGGGCGCGGGAAGTCGATCTGGGACAGTTTCGTGAACGAGCCGGGCCGGGTGGTCGACGGCTCCAACGGCGACACCGCGATCGACTCCTACCGCAACATCGCCGGCGACGTGGCCCTGATCAAGTCCCTCGGCCTCAACAGCTACCGGTTCTCCCTGTCGTGGCCCCGGATCTGCCCCGACGGCGACGGCCGCGTCAACGACGCGGGCCTGAAGTACTACTCGGACCTCGTCGACGCCCTGCTCGCCGAGGGCATCACCCCCTGGATCACCCTCTACCACTGGGACCTCCCGCAGGCCCTCGAAGACGCGGGCGGGTGGCCCGAGCGGGCCACCGCGCTGCGATTCGGCGAGTTCGCGCGCATAGCGCACGAGGCGCTCGGCGACCGCGTCAAGCATTGGATCACCGTCAACGAACCGTGGTGCTCGGCGTTCCTGGGCTACGCCTCGGGCGAGCACGCGCCCGGGCGGCGCGAACCGGCCTCCTCGATCGCCGCGGCCCACCACCTCATGCTCGGGCACGGCCTGGCCGCGCGCGCGGTCAAGGCCGCCGACCCCGAGGCGACCGTGAGCATCGGGCTCAACTTCTACCCCGTCCACGCCGCCAGCGCCGACCCCGGCGACCTCGACGCGGCCCGCCGCGTCGACGGCGTCCAGAACCGGTGGTTCACCGACGCGGCGCTGCGCGGGGCCTACCCCGAGGACGTGGTCGAAGACTTCAAGGCCGTCACCGACTTCTCGTTCGTGCTCGAAGGCGACATGGAGACGATCCACGCGCCCGTCGAGGTGCTCTCGGTGAACTACTACAGCCGCTTCAACGTCACCGGCAACGGCGGCGCGACCTCGGCGTCGGCGGCCCCGACCGGCGCGGGCTCGGCCTGGCCGGCCAACGAGCACATCGGGTTCGTGCCCGCCGGGCTGCCGGTCACCGACATGGGCTGGGAGATCGAGCCGCAGGGCCTGACCGAGACCTTGAAGCGCCTGCACGCGAACTACCCGGAGGTCGCCGTGGCCGTGACTGAGAACGGGGCGGCGTTCCAGGACAAGCTCGAAGGCGGGCGGGTCCACGACCTCGACCGGCTCGAATACGTGCAGAGCCACCTGGGCGCGTGCGCCGACGCGGTCGCGGCCGGGGTGCCGCTGGTGGGCTACTTCGCCTGGTCGCTGGCCGACAACTTCGAGTGGGCCTGGGGCTACACCAAGCGCTTCGGCCTGGTGTACGTCGACTTCGAGACCGGCGAGCGCACCGTCAAGGACTCCGGGCTCTGGTACGGCGACCTGGTGCGACGCGCGCGTTCGAATCGTGAGGCAGAATAGTTCCACGCGACGAAGCCCGAGGTGATGCACGATGACCGAGACCCGAACCGAGACGGCGGGCGACGGCGCCGCCGAGCGCGCGGGCCGCAGGCGCTCAGGCGGACGCCCCACGCTCGACACCGTCGCGCGCCACGCGGGCGTCGGCCGGGGCACGGTCTCTCGCGTCATCAACGGCTCCCCGAAGGTCGCCGAGGACACCCGTGCGGCGGTCCTGGCCGCGATCAAGGAGCTGGGGTACGTCCCCAACCAGGCGGCCAGGACCCTCGTCACGCAGCGCACGGACACGGTGGCGCTGGTCGTCACCGAGTCGCAGGAGTGGCTGTGGTCGGAGCCGTTCTTCGCGGGGGTGCTGCGCGGGATCACCGAGCAGCTCGCCGAGGAGAACATGCGGCTCATGCTCACGTTCGCGCCTCGCGACGGCAACCGGGCCGACCTGGAGTCCTACCTCATGGGCCAGCACGTCGACGGGGTCATGATGGTCTCCAGCCACTCCGGTGACCCTCTGCCCGAGCGGCTCGAGGACGCGGGGATCCCGATCGTGCTGTGCGGTACGCCCGTCGGATTCCGGCCCGTGGCCTACGTCGACTGCGACAATCGCTCGGGCGCGCGCCAGGCCGTGGAGTACCTCGCCGACCGCGGCCACAAGCGGATCGGCATCATCGCCGGGCCGCAGGACATGGCCGTGGGCGTGGACCGCCTCAACGGCTACCGCGACGGCCTGCGCGGCCACCGCCTCCCCGTCGAGGAGAACCTCGTGGCCGTCGCCGAAGGCTTCGACGAGGCCTCGGGCATCAAAGCGGCCCGCCAGCTCTTCGACGCCGCCGGCGAGATCGACGCGATCTTCGCCAACTCCGACCCTCTGGCGATCGCCACGCTCCGCGTGGCCCGCGAGCGGGGCATCAGTGTGCCGGGCGACCTGGCCCTCGTCGGCTTCGACGACTCCCCTTTGGCCGAAGTCGCCGAACCGCCCCTGACCACGGTCCACCAGCCGACCGAAACGATGGGCCGAGAAATGGCCCGCCTCCTGTGCGGCCGAATCCGCGGAGAAGAGGCCGGCCCCCTCGTCACCATCCTCGGCACGAGAATAGTGGTCCGCCAAAGCGCCTGAGACACAACGAAAGGGCCCGGCTCCATTCAGAGCCGGGCCCTTTCGCGCATGGTGGGGTTGATTACGACACCGGTTCGACAGGATGGCTACTGGTGAGTAACATGTATCGTGATCGGCAACACCGCACGTCGAGAGGTCGCCATGGGAGTCGTCCAAATCGTTACGACCGTGATCGCGTACGCGTACACCGCGCTCGTGATCGGGTTGTTCGTCCGCGCTGGGCTGAGCATGTTCAACCTGATCAGGCTCGGGGCAGCCGATCGGACCCGCAAGGGCGATCGGGGCGAGCGGGTCAAGACCATGCTGCGCGAGTCGCTGCTGCACACCAAGATGTTGCAGTGGACGGGCGTGGGGCTGGCGCACTGGGCGGTGTTCTTCGGGTTCTTCCTGCTGGTCCCGGCGCTGGCGCAGTCGTACTTCGAGGTCCTCAACCCTGAGTGGGGCCTGCCGATCATCGGACACTGGGGGCCGTGGCTGCTGGGCGCGGAGATCCTCACCGTGCTCACCGGGCTGGGCATCCTGGCCCTGTTCGTGGTGCGCCTCGTCCGCCAGCCGCGCGCGCACAAGGTGGCCCCCGAAGGGACCGCCTCCGAGGCCGGGCAGCGGCGCTCCTCGTCGCGGTTCGAGGGCTCGCGGCAGTGGATGGGCTTCTACATCGAGGCCACGATCTTCTCGATCGTGGTGCTGCACATGTCGGTCCGCACCTTCCAGGTCGCGCTCGGCAAGATCGAACACGAGTGGACCTCGCCGGTCGCCTCGATGTTCGCGGGGGGCCTCAGCGACGTCTCCGACGAGGCGCTGCTGACGGGCATCACCATCGCCGCCGGGCTCGACATCCTCGTGTCCTGGACGTTCTTCCTGATGCTGGCCCTGATCCCCACGATGGGCATCGGCTGGCACCGCGTCACCGCGTTCTTCAACCTCTACTTCAAGCGCAACGCCGACGGCGCGGTCTCCCTCGGCGCGGCCAAGCCGATGCTCGTCGACGGCGAACCGGCCGACTTCGAGAAGGCCGACCCCGAGACCGACCCGTTCGGGGTCGCGACCATCGCCGACTTCTCCTGGAAGGGCCTGCTCGACTTCTCGACCTGCACCGAGTGCGGCCGCTGCCAGTCGCAGTGCCCGGCCTGGAACACCGGCAAGCCCCTCTCGCCCAAGAAGCTCGTCACCGACCTGCGCGACCACCTCTACGAGCAGGCGCCGTACCTCAAGGCCGCGGCCATCGCCAAGGAGCGCGGCGGCGAGGACCCGCACGAGAAGATCAACATCATCGGTTCGGTGATCGACCCCGACGTGCTGTGGGCGTGCACCACCTGCGGCGCGTGCGTCGAGCAGTGCCCGGTGGACATCGAGCACGTCGACCACATCTTGGACCTGCGCCGCAACATGGTCATGATCGAGTCGGACTTCCCGGCCGAGGCACAGACCATGCTGCGCAACCTGGAGAACAAGGGCAACCCCTGGGGCGAGAACCCCGCGCACCGCCTCAAGTGGGCCGAGGGCCTCGACTTCGAGATCCCGATCGCCGACGGCGAGACCGAGTTCGAGTACCTGTACTGGGTCGGGTGCGCGGGCGCGTACGACCCCAAGGCGCAGAAGACCTCTCGCGCGGTCGCGACGCTGCTGCACGACGCCGGGGTCAAGTTCGCGGTGCTCGGCGAGGCCGAGACCTGCACCGGCGACTCGGCGCGGCGCATCGGCCACGAGTTCATGTTCCAGATGATGGCCGAGCAGAACGTGGAGACCTTGAACGAGGTCGGCGCGGTCAAGATCGTGGCGACCTGCCCGCACTGCCTCAACACCATCGGCAACGAGTACGAGGACCTGGGCGGCAAGTACGAGGTCGTGCACCACACCGAGCTCTTGAACGATCTGGTCAACGCCGGGAAGATCACCCCGGTCGAGGAGCACGACGGCAAGCTCACCTACCACGACCCCTGCTACCTGGGCCGCCACAACCGGATCTTCTCGCCCCCGCGCGAGCTGCTCGGCTCGTTCGCCGAGGTCACCGAGATGCCGCGCAACAACGAGAAGTCCTTCTGCTGCGGCGCCGGCGGCGCCCGCATGTGGCTGGAGGAGCCGCTGGGCAAGCGCGTCAACCGCGAGCGGGCCGACGAAGCGGTCGCGACCGGAGCGTCCACGGTGGCCGTGGGCTGCCCGTTCTGCTCCACGATGCTCCGCGACGGCGTCAACGACGCGGGCCGCGAGGACGTCGAGGTCATCGACATCGCCCAACTCCTGGCCAGGACCCAGGAGAAGCGAACGGAGAAGGCCGCCGCGAGCGAATAGGCCGCGCCGAACGAGAGCGACGATCGCAAAGCGACACTGTCGGACCCCCGTGCCACCCTTGGCATCGGGGGTCCTTCGCATGTCCGTTTTGAAGGCAAGGGCCGGGAAACGCCGGAAGCCGCGGGGGCTGTGACGGCGGCGGGCTAGCGGCCGAAGTGCGATCGAAGGAGCGCCGCCGACTCGGGTTCGAGGATGCCGCCGTATACGGCGGGGTTGTGGTTGAGGCGGGGGTCGCGGACCACGTCCCATAGGGAGCCGACCGCGCCGGTCTTGGGTTCCCAAGCGCCGAAGACGATTTCACCCACACGGGCGAGCACGGCCGCGCCCGCGCACATCGTGCACGGCTCCAGGGTGACCACGAGCGTGCAGCCTTCGAGCCGCCAGCCGTCACCGTGGACGGCGGCGGCCTCGCGGAGGGCGAGGATCTCGGCGTGGGCGGTCGGGTCGCCCAGGGCCTCACGGGCATTGGCCGCGGCCGCGAGTTCGCGGCCCTCGGCGTCGTAGACGACCGCCCCGACCGGGAGGTCCGCCCGCTCGCGGCCTCCCGCGGGCAGGCCCGTCCGCGCAGCGGCGCGTTCGCCGCTTCCGTTGCCCGGCACGGGACCGGCGGGTTCGTCCCGCGCGCGGGAAGCATCGGTCGCCGCCCCTTTCGGGGCGGCTGCTCGTTCGTCTTGGGCGGCCTCGGGTGCCGGGGGGCCTGGCCGATCGGGGGGTGCCGGGAGGTCGGTAGCGGTGCGGGCCACCTGGAGGGCGCGGCGCATTCGCTGCTCGTGGACCTCGCGGCGGGACGTCATGGGGGCGTTCAGGCTCCGGTGGCGTCTTCCAGGGCTTCGGTGAAACCGAGGGACTTCGCGACCTCGGCGACCACGTCGGAGGGCATCATGCCCTCCTTGGCGCACAAGGCCAGCAGCGTCGAACCGGGGACGCCCAGGTCGCCGAGCAGGTCCGCCTCGCCCACCGGCTCGGCGTCGAGCTCGGTCGGGCGCGCGGAGATCGACTCCTCGTCCTCGGTGTCGATCTCCTCGGTGTCCTCGGGCTCGAGGTCGCCCAGCAGGGCCTCGCCCAGGCGCGACTGCGACGCGTACTCGGCGTCGGAGCCGAAGGTGCGCAGGTCGTCGCCCTTGTCGAGGCGCATCACCGTCAGGTACTCGTCGTCGGCGTCGACGAACAGCAGCGTCAGGTCGGCGTCAGGGAAAGCCTCACGCATGACCTCGGCCGCGTCCTCGACGTCGGCAACAGCGTCGAGGTCGACCTCGGCGGCCTCCCACTCGTCGCCCTCGCGGCCCACAGCCACAGCGAAATACGACACGATCCGTCCCCGTCTTCTCATCAATGGAACCTGCGGCCCGAGCGGGCAGCCGTTCAGTACGACCTAATGAAGGATGCGGCGGCCCGTGGTCGATGTAACCACAGGATCCAATCGCCGGTCAGCAAAAGATACAGCTCGCATGAGAGCCCCGCGACGCCAGCGGCCGTCCCTGCGACCGCCGCTACGCCGACCGCGGCTCCGCGGTCACCGTAACGCGCCAAGACGACTGCGGCGACAGCCCCGATCGTACTCGCGGCCAAAGTCACCCAGGCGAAGCCCGCCCCCGTCAGGGACACGTCGTCAGTGCCCCGGACGTACGCCAGGAGCGCCATGAGCACCCACAGGGCGCACAGGGCCGAGCCCGCGGCCGTGGGGCCGACGCGGACCGGGTGCGGTTCCCTCCAGCGGGGCCGGGGCGCGCGCTGCGCGGGCCCGGCGGCTCCCTCATGCATAGGGCACCGCGTACGCGGGCGGAGGCGGCGGCACGGGCGCGAGCGGCAGCGGCATCACCGGCTGCGCGGGCGGCTCGATCGGGCGCGAGACGCCGTCGGGGAACGTCACGTGATAGCGCCGCCCGTCCCACAGCGCGGGGGGCGTGCGCGGGTCGCGGCCGGTGTAGACGGCGCGGGCGGCGGCCATGCGGTGCATGCCCTCGGCGAAGGCCCGCTCGTCCCAGGGGCGGCCGATCGAGGCGAGGTCGTACTGCTCGGCCACGTCCGAGGCGGCCCGCTGGAAGTCCTTCATGGCGGCCTCGCCGTGCGGCCCGGCGAACTTGCGGGCCCACGCGCGGGCCGCAGAGCGCCGCGCGAACGTGGCGAGCGAGGCCAGCTCGGGCGGGGAGATCTGCGCGGCCGACACGAGCGGCGCCAGCGCGGTCTGGGTGCGCCGCGCGTCGGCCGAGCGCAGCCACAGGGCCGCGCCGACCATGGTGAAGAACAGCGGCGCGAGGAACGCGGGGTAGAGCGCGAACCACAGCGCGGGCATCTCCCACTCGACGCCCAGCAGCGAGGAGCCGTTCCACAGCGCGTGGAGGGCCATGCCGCACAGGAGCATTCCGATGATCCACACGGTCTGGAGTCCCTTGCGGCCCGGTTTGCGGGCGGCTTTGCCCAGGCCGATCGCCGAGAGGCCGATCATGAGCGGGTGGGCGAACATCGTGGCGAGGCCGCGGACGATCACCAGGAGCGTCACCTGCGCGATCCCGGCGGCCGCGTCGAGGGCCTCGGCGCCGGAGACGTAGGCCCCGGAGGCGTAGAGGACGTTCTCCGAGAGCGCGAACCCGGCCCCGGAAAGTCCGCAGTAGACGAGCGCGTCGAGGGTGCCGGTGAGGTGGCGGCGGGCCAGCCAGAACACCAGGAGCGGGCCGAGGAGCTTGGTGATCTCCTCGATCACCGGCGCGGAGACCACGGCGGCGAGGTTCTGGTCCATGTCGTTGCGGAACAAGAGGTAGGCCGCGCCGGTGTTGACGCCCAGGGAGATCGCGGTGGAGACGCACGCGCCCCACCCGAAGCAGAACGCGAGCACCAGCCACGGGCGGCGCCGGTAGCGGCCGAGCCACAGGAACGTGCCGACCAGGATCGGGGCCGGCAGGAGCGCGGCGACCAGACCCACCGCGGCGGCCCGCGCGCCCGCGCCGTCCACGATCGCCCAGCCCAGGACGGTGGCCCCGCCGCCGAACAGGACGCACGTCCCGGTCACGAGCAGGGCCCGGTTCCGCCGCAGTCCGATCGCGGCGAGTGTGGCGCCGACGAGCGCGATGAGGACCGCGATCGGCAGGGCGGGGTTGTCGGTCAGGTAGTCGACGAAGGTCATCGAGGGGGCTCCGGGGTCGAGGGGTCGTGGCCTTCGGGGCCGGGCTCCGAAGCGTTGTCGCGGATGACGAAGTGCTCGCCGATCCCCGAGACGGCCAGGAGTCGCCGCAGGAAGTCGCCGAGGTTCGCCAGGACCAGCACGGCCCGGGAGCGGGCGGCCGCGCGGGCGAGGATCACGAGGGTGCCGAGGCCGCGGGAGTCGCAGAAGGTCACGCCGCCCATGTCGAGCACGACGCGGACGGGGTCCTCGGCGAGCGCGGCGTCGACGGCGGCCGAGAGCCGGGGCGCGGTGTGCAGGTCGATCTCGCCGGTCAGGGCCACGATCGTCTCGTTCGCCTCGCGGTGGACCGATATGTCGAGCTTCTGGTGCGCCACGGGACCAACCCTAGCCGAGGATCACCGACTGTCGGGTTCGAGCATCCCGAGGATGCGCTCCAGTTCGGCGTCGGGGCCGTGGGACTCGGCCCAGTCGGCGAGCGATTCTCGCGCGGCCGAGAGGCGGTCCCGCAGGTGCTCCTCGCGGGCGCGGAGGTCCTTGGTGCGCTCGGAGTTCTGACGCAGGGCCTGGCCCTGGGCCCACAGGTCGATGAAGACCTTGACCTTGGTGCGCAGCATCCACGGGTCGAAGGGCTTGGTGATGTAGTCGACCGCGCCGACCGAGTAGCCGCGCATGGCCAGGTGGGCGTCCCGGTCGGCGGCGGTGAGGAAGATGATCGGGGTGTGGCGGGTCTTCTCGCGCTGCTTGATGTGCCGGGCGGTCTCGAAGCCGTCCATGCCGGGCATCTGGGCGTCGAGGAGGATCGCCGCGTAGTCCTCGGACAGGAGCCGCTTGAGGGCCTCCTCGCCGGAGGTCACCGCGATCGTGGTGACGGGCAGCCCCTGGAGGATCGCCTCCAGGGCCAGGAGGTTCTCGGATCGGTCGTCCACCAGCAGGACTCGGGCGGTGCTCATGCGGTGCCTCCAACGTTCGGTCCGCCATTGTCCCGTCCGGAAGAGGCGCCCGCGTCCTCGGGGCCCGCGCCCGCGATCCACTGGGACATGGTGTCCAGCAGCAGGTCGAGGTCGACGGGCTTGGTGAGGTAGGCGCTCGCGCCGGCCTCGACCGACTGGGCGCGCTGCTCGGCGAGGGCCTGCGCGGTGAGGAACACGATCGGCAGGTCCTTGAACTGCGGCATGCGGCGGATGACGCGGGTGGTCTCGTTGCCGTCCATGCCGGGCATCATCGAGTCCATCAGGACGATGTCGATCCCGGGGTGCTGCTGGAGCGCGTCGATCCCGTCGGCGCCGTTCTCGGCGTAGTGGACGTCGATGCCGTGCAGTTCGAGCGCGGCGGTCAGCGCGAACACGTTGCGGATGTCGTCGTCGACGATGAGGACGGCGGTGCCTTCGAGGTGCTGGGCCGCGGCGGACGAGGAGGGCGTCTCGGGCGCGCCGGTGAGGATGCCGATGTGCTCCTCGACCGGCATCGGGACGTCGGCGCCGACCACCGGGTAGTCCGATTCGGCGTCGAGCTCGACGGGCACCACGAACGTGAACTTCGATCCGGCGTCGCCGGTGTGCTCGATGAACACGTCGCCGCCGAGGGCCTGCGAGAGCGACTTCGAGATCGACAGGCCCAGGCCGGTGCCGCCGAAGTTGCGGCGGGTGGTGCCGTCGGCCTGCTGGAACGGCTCGAAGATGATCGACTTCTTCGACTCGGCGACCCCGATCCCGGAGTCGATGACGCTCAGTGCGATCCGCTCGGCCGCGGCGTTGAGGTGCGGGGCGTCGAAGCGGAGGTCGGCGGGGACGCGGCGCACCGCGAGCGTCACCGAGCCTTCGCGGGTGAACTTGACGGCGTTGGAGAGGAGGTTGCGCAGGACCTGCTGGAACTTCTGCCCGTCGGTCTGCATCAGCTGCGGGACCCCGTTGCCGACGTCCACGGCGAACTGGAGGCCCTTGTCCTCGGCCTGGGGCCGGAACGCGGCCTCGATGTCGCCGAGGACTTCGGCGAGGTCGACGGGGTGGACCGAGACGACCATCCGCCCGGCCTCGATCTTGGACAGGTCGAGGATGTCGTCGATGAGGGTCAAGAGGTCGGTGCCGGCGTTGTAGATCGTGCGCGAGAACTCGACCTGGCGGTCCGAGAGGTTCCCGTCGGAGTTCTCCGAGAGCAGCCGTGCGAGCAGCAGCAGCGAGTTGAGCGGCGTGCGCAGCTCGTGCGAGACGTTCGCGAGGAACTCCGACTTGTACTTCGAGGCCTGCGCGAGCTGCTCGGCCTTCTCCTCGATGTCCTTGCGGGCGGTCTCGACCTCGTCGTTCTTCAGTTCGATCGCGCGGTTCTGGGCCGACAGGAGCTGCGCCTTCTCCTCGAGCTCGACGTTGGTCTCCTGGAGGCGGTTGGACTGGGCCCGCAGCTCCTGGGCCATGCGCTGCGACTCGCGCAGCAGGACCTCGGTGCGGGCGTTGCCCTCGATCGTGGCGAGCGTGACGCCCACGTTCGGGGCCAGCGCGTCCAGGAACCGCTTGTGGAGCCCGGAGTAGGTGTTGAACGAGGCGAACTCGATGACGCCGCGGACCTTGTCGCTGAACTGGACGGGCAGGATGATCAGGTCGGTGGGTGTGGCCTGGCCGAGCCCGGAGGAGATCTCCAGGTAGCCCTCGGGGATGTCGTGCAGGTGGATGGTGCGCTTGGAGGCGGCGGCCTGGCCGACCATCCCTTCGTTGTCCTCGATGACCTTCTTCTCGCCGGGGCTGGGGTGCCCGTAGACGGCGTTGAGGCGGTAGGTGACGTGGCCTGAGACGTCCTCGTGGCGGACGTAGAACGTGGAGGTCTGCGCGTCGATGAGCGGCGTGACCTCGTCGAGGACCATGCGGGTGACCTCTTCGACGCCTCTGCGGCCCTGGAGGAGCGAGGAGATGCGGGCGAGGTTGGAGTTGAGCCAGTCCGCGTCGGTGTTCTGGCGGGTCTTGTCCCGCAGGGCGGTGATCATCTGGTTGATCGACTCGGTGAGGTCGGCGATCTCGCCTGCGGCCTCGAAGTCGACCGACTGGGTGAGGTCGCCTCGGGCCACGGCGTGGGCGACGTTGGCGATGGCGCGCAGCTGGAGGGTGAGGGTCGCGGCCAGGGAGTTGACGTTGCGGGTGAGCAGGAGCCAGGTGCCGGAGACCCCGGCGACCTCGGCCTGGCCGCCGAGGTTGCCTTCGACGCCGACCTCGCGGGCGACGCGTGTGACTTCGGTGGCGAAGCTGGAGAGCTGGTCGACCATGGTGTTGACGGTGGTCTTGAGTTCGAGGATCTCGCCTTGGGCGTCGACGGTGATCTTCTGGTTCAGGTCGCCCTTGGCGACGGCGGTGGTGACCTTCGCGATGTCGCGGACCTGACTGGTGAGGTTGGAGGCCATCGAGTTGACGTTGTCGGTGAGGTCCTTCCAAGTACCGGAGGCCCCCGGGACGTTGGCCTGGCCGCCGAGCTGGCCTTCGGTGCCCACTTCGCGGGCGACGCGCGTGACCTCGTCGGCGAAGGACGAGAGGCGGTCGACCATCGCGTTCATGGTCGATTTGAGTTCGAGGATCTCGCCTTCGGCGTCGACGGTGATCTGGCGGTTGAGGTCCCCTCGGGCCACCGCGGAGGCCACCGAGGAGATGTTGCGGACCTGACTGGTGAGGTTCGAGGCCATCGAGTTCACGTTGTCGGTCAGGGCCTCCCAGATGCCGGAGACGCCTTGGACGTTGGCCTGGCCGCCGAGCTTCCCGTCGGTGCCGACCTCACGCGCGACGCGCGTGACCTCGTCGGCGAACTGGGACAGCTGCGCCACCATCGAGTTCATCGTGGACTTCAGTTCGAGGATCTCACCCTGGGCGTCGACGGTGATCTGGCGGTTGAGGTCGCCCTTGGCGACCGCCGAGGCGACCGAGGAGATGTTGCGGACCTGGCTGGTCAGGTTGGCGGCCATGAGGTTGACGTTCTCGGTGAGGTCCTTCCAGGTGCCCGAGACGCCCGGCACGTCCGCTTGACCGCCGAGGCGGCCCTGCGAGCCGACCTCGCGGGCGACGCGCGTCACTTCGTCGGCGAAGCGCGAGAGCTGGTCGACCATCGTGTTCACGGTGGTCTTGACCTCGGCGACCTCGCCTTGCGCGTCGACGGTGATCTTCTGGCCCAGGTCGCCCGCGGCCACGGCACTGGTGACCTTCGCGATGTTGCGCACCTGCTCGGTGAGGTTGGCGGCCAGCTGGTTCACGTTCTGGGTGAGGTCGCGCCAGGTACCGGAGACGCCCTGGACGTTGGCCTGGCCGCCCAGGCGGCCGTCGGTGCCGACCTCGCGGGCCACGCGCGTGACCTCGTCGGCGAAGCTGGAGAGCTGGTCGACCATCGTGTTGACGGTGGTCTTGAGTTCGAGGATCTCGCCCTGGGCGGGCACGGCGATCTTCTGGTTGAGGTCGCCGCGGGCCACGGCGGTGGTGACCTTCGCGATGTCGCGCACCTGGTCGGTCAGGGACGAGGCCATCGAGTTCACATTGTCGGTGAGGTCCTTCCAGGTGCCCGAGACACCGGGCACGGCGGCCTGGCCGCCCAGGCGGCCCTCGGTGCCGACCTCGCGCGCGACGCGCGTGACCTCCCCGGCGAAGACCTGGAGGGTCTCGGTGAGGGAGTTGATCGTGTCGGCCAGTTCGGCGACCTCGCCGGAGGCCTTGACGGTGATCTTCTGCTTCAAGTCCCCCGAGGCGATCGCCTGCGTCACCGTGGAGATCGAGCGGACCTGCTCGGTCAGGTTCGAGGCCATCGTGTTCACCGCGTCGGTCAGCGAACGCCAGGTGCCCGAGACGCCCTGGACGTCGGCCTGCCCGCCGAGCTGGCCTTCGGTGCCGACCTCGCGGGCGACTCTGGTGACCTCGCCGGCGAACGAGCGCAGGAGTCCGACCATCTGGTTCACGGTCTCGCCGAGGCGCCGGAACTCGCCGCGCAGCTGCTTGCCCTCGATCTCCAGGGCCGCCTCCTGCGACAGGTCGCCCGCGGCGACCGCCTCCAGGACCCGCCCGAGCTCGGTGGTGGGCCTGACCAGGTCTTCGACGAGCCGGTTGACGCTGGCCGCGCCTTCGGACCAGCCGCCGTCGAGGTGCTCGATGACGAGGCGGTGGTTCCAGGAGCCCTCCTGGCCGACCTGGCGGGCGATGAGCGCGAGGTCGCGGGTCTGCCGGTCGGCCTGCTCGACCACCGCGTTGAAGCGGTCGACGACCTCCCCGGCGAGGCCCTCGCCCCGCGGCAGCCGCACCGAGAAGTCCCCCAGCTCGACGGCGCCCAGCGCATCGGCCAGGCTGCGGAGCAGGTCGGACTCATCGGTCGGGTTCCGGGCAACGGTGTCCGTCATGGCGTGGTTCCTCAGCTGCGGAGACAGGCGTGCCTACCAGGTTGTCACACCGCGGCGCGAAACGTGAAGGCAGGTTACTCAAGGCATTGTGCTCGGTCACCATCGGTTACGGCGACGGAACAGTCCGGCCCGCACGGGACTACCCGCGACGGGCCGGGTCAAACCGGACGCGAAGCGGCCCAAAGCGATCGAGGTCACCACCCGAAACCGGCCGGACCGGCCCGACGTATGCCGCGAACCGGGCCCGGATCACAGGGTTTCGGGGGCTCACTGGGGCGTCGAGGGGCAGCAGGCCGGGCATAGACTTGGGGTCGTGACGTACCCCGAGAGGGCCGCCCGGCGCCTGCGACTGCCGGCCGACGACCGCTCCCCCGCCGCGGCCAGGGCCGCCGTGCGAGCCGTCCTGGCCGAAGCCGGGCTGTCCGAGCTGCTCGACGAGACGCTCCTGCTCACCACCGAACTGGCGACCAACGGCGTCGTCCACGCCGGGACCGACATCAACCTCACCGTCGCCGCCGACTCGATCGGCGTCCGCGTCACCGTCACCGACTACCGCTCCGGCGGCATCGACCCGCTCGAAGCGGCCATGCCCGAGGTCACCGCCGAAGGCGGCCGCGGCCTGCTCCTGGTCGACCGGTTCGCGTCCTCGTGGGGGACCACCCACGACGTGACCGGCAAGTCCATCTGGTTCCGCATCGACCGCGACCCCGACGCGCGCCCCGCGCCCCGCCCGGCCCTCGACACCGCCGACGACACCGCGCTCCCCGACCTCGCCCAGCTCGCCGCGCTCCTGACCGTCGCCCCCGCGCTCCAGTCCCGGCTCCCGGTCGACCAGCTCGTCACCGAACTGCTCGCCCGCTGCCAGGACACCACCGGCGCCACCGGCGGCGCGATCGAATACGACTCCGGCGACGGCACCGGCGCGCAGATCCTCGCCAAGTTCGGCGACGTCGCCAGTGTCGCGATCGCCGTCCCGCTCCCGCTCACCGCGCCCGCGTGCGGCAAGCTCATGCTCGCGGGCGAGGCCCGCCCCGACTGGCGGCCGCTGGCCGAACTCGTGGCCGAACGCGTGGCCCTCGCCGTCCAGATCGACCGCATGCGCACCGACGAGCAGCGCCGCTCCGGCTGGCTCACCTACCTCGCCGAAGCCGGGGAGCTCCTCGCCCACTCCCTCGAAGAGCACCTCACCGTCGCGCTCATCCCGCAGCTCGTGGTCCCCCAGCTCGGCCGCTGGGCCGCCGTCCACCTCACCGGCGACGGCGGCGACCTGCGCCTGGCCTCCCTCACCCACGCCGAGGAAGGCGAACTGGAACACCTGCGCGCACGCCTCGAACAGGCCGCGCCCCCGCTCGCCGCCGCGCTGGCCTCGGACGGGTGGACCGGGATGGAACTGCCCGTGCCGCGGGGCCTCGACGCCGTCGCGGTGCCGCTCTCGGCGCGGGGCGCGACCATCGGCGTCCTCACCGTGGGCCGCCCCATCGAACGCACGCACTCCTCCGAAGAGCGCGCCGTCATCGCCGACCTCGCCAAACGCTCGGCGCTCGCGCTCGACAACGCCCGCATCCACGCCGAACGCCAGGCCGTGGCCCACGAACTCCAGGCCGCGCTCATGCCCGGTTCGCTCCCCGACGTCGCCGGGGTCTCGTTCGCGGCCGAATACCTCCCGGCCACCGCTCGCCGCCTGCCCGGCTCGGGCCCCGGCCCGGTCAGCCGCACCGAGGTCGGCGGCGACTTCTACGATGCGACCGAACTGGCCGACCACCGCCTGTGGGTCGCCATCGGCGACGTGTGCGGCAAAGGCGCGCAGGCCGCGGCCGTCACCGGGGTCGTCCGCGATGTCCTGCGGGTCATGGCCCGCGACGGCCGCCCGCTCCCGCGCGCGATCGAACTGCTCAACGCCACCCTCCTCGAACAGCCCGGAGACCTGCGGTACGCCACGATCGCCTCGGCCCTGCTCGACCGCGACGCGGCCGGATCGCTCAGCGCCGACCTGTGCCTGTCCGGCCACGACCGGCCGCTGCTGCTGCGCTCGGGCGGCGAGACGGCCTGGGTCGGCTCCGAGGGCACCGCGGTCGGCCTGTTCCCCGACGTCAAGGTCAACCCCGTGCAGGTCCGCCTCGACCCCGGCGACGCGCTCGTGTTCTTCACCGACGGCGTCACCGAGCGGCGCGACGGCGCGGCCATGTTCGGCCGCGACCGCATCGAGCGCACCGTGCGCGAATCGGCCGGGACCAGCGCCCGCCAGATCGCCACGGCCCTGGTCGAAGCCGTCGAGGCGTTCTCGCCCGAGCCGCCGCGCGACGACATCGCGATCCTCGTGGTTCGCTGCGACGAGCACTAGAGAGTAAGGAAAGGGCCCCGCGAAGATCGCGGGGCCCTTTTCAGTTCACTGCCTACTGGAGGATCGTGGTCGCGCCGTAGTAGACGTTGCCGTGGTCGATCGGGACGACCTTCACCACGGTCGAGGAGTTCGGGGCGTGCACGATCAAGTCGTTGCCGATGTACATCCCCACGTGCGCGAGGTTGTTGTAGAACACCAGGTCGCCGGGCTTGAGCTCGTCGCGGCTGATGTTCGCCGTGGAGTTGTACTGGGCGGCGGCGTTGTGCGGCAGCGTGATGCCCAGCTGGGCGTACGCGCCGAGGATCAGCCCCGAGCAGTCCCAGCTGTTCGGGCCGGCGGCGCCCCACACGTACGGTTCGCCGCGCTGGTCGAGCGCGAACTTGACGACCGTCCACTCGTCGTCGGTCATGCGCGGCAGGTCGTACTCGCTGAACCCGGCGACCTCTTCACCGGCGGCGGTCTGCCATTCCTCTTCGAGGTCGCTCATGCGGTCGGTCAGCTCGTCGGCGGTCGCCTGGAGCGCGGCCTCCTCGATCTCGAGGTCGGCTTGGAGGTCGACGAGCAGGTCGTACTGGGCCGTGTACTCCTCGGAGGCGTCCTTGAGCTCGTCCATGAGCGCGAAGTTGTAGAGGTTCGCCGAGTTGAGCCGGTCGAGGCGCTCCACGAACGCGTCGGGGGAACCCGATTCGAGTAGCATCGCCGCGTCGCCGATCCCCTGCTCCACATAGGCCGTGTTGATGTAGTTGGCCAGCTGGTCGCGCAGGGAGTCGAGCTCGGCCTCGGCGGCGGCCAGGGACTCCTCGGTGTCCTCGATGAGCTTGCGGTTGTCGTCCACGTCCTGCGCGGCGCGGTTGTACTCCTCGACAGCGGCGGCCAGGTCCTGGTCGGCGGCAGCGATCTCGTCGTTGATCTCCGAGGTGTCCCGCTGGGCCCAGGCGGGGGTCGAACCGACCGCCGATACGAGCAGGCCGCCGATCACGGCGGCGGAGGTCCACTTGCGTCGGGCGGACGAGTGCTTCACGAGGGAGGTGCTCCTTCGGGATTCGGGAGGTCGGGAGGCGTACCGGGGCTTCCGAGGGCGGGGCTCGCCGGCGGCTGGAGCGCCGGGAGGAGACCGAACATGAGCCTAGCGCGCCCCTTGACGCGCCGGTAGCCCCCGGTCGTGACAAATTCGCAGCGTAGCGACGGTTCCACCGTTGGTGTGTCGCTCCTGTGAGTTGCCTGGGAGTTGCTACCATCGAGGGCATGACCTTCTCGACGTGTCGTCGTCAGCGCTGTCACCAGCGCTGAGCCGCTTCTGCGCCGCTCAGCGCGCCTTCGGCCGACCACCGTTCCGACGCACCGAAAGTCATTCGCTCAGTGAGCACCATCGCACCCGCGCAGCTCGCGCCCGCCGTCCTCGGCACCGACCGTCTCGAAGCCCTCGCGGCCTTCTACGCCGCCAACCTCACTCTTCGCCCGCGCTTCACGCGGGGCAGCCGCTGGGCCCGCCGGGTTCTCGCCGGCCCCGGCCACGAGGCCTGGCTGCTGGCCTGGCTCCCCGGCCAGGGCACCGACCTCCACGACCACGGAGGCGTGGCCCGCCCCGCGGCCGCCGCGGTCGCGGTGGTCTCGGGAACCCTCACCGAATTCACGGTCCGCCCCGGGGACTTCCCAGGCCTGCAACGAAAGACACTCGCAGCGGGCGAGGTCGCCGCGGTCGACGACCGCACGATCCACGGCATGCGCAACGACTCGACCGCCCCAGCGGTGAGCCTCCACGTCTACTCACCCGGCCTCGAAGCCATGCGCACTTACCTGCTGGACGAGACGGGCTTGGCCCCGGCGAAGATCATGCGGGCGGGCGAGGACTGGTGATCGGACGGATCACTCGCGTTCCGGGCCACGCGCGCCACTCATTCGGGTGACATTCGGGTTCGCGGCCCGGATTTCGGCCGATTTCTGTCGTACCCCGGCGCGACGATCGAGCCGCATCCAGTTCTTCCTTCCCCTCTCGTGGTGGGCGGGGGCTGTGGACGGCCCCTCTCACACCCCGAAACCGCGAGGATCAGCCGCGCGCCAGCACTTCACCTATCGCTTCCGGGAGCGCCCTCGCCAGGTCCGAGGCCGTGACCGTTCGGTGGCCTTCTGATGCGAGCGCCGCAGCTCGGCCGTGGAGATAAGCGGCCGTGACCGCCGCGTGGACGCCGTCCATTCCCGAGGCCAGCAGGGACGCGAGGAAACCCGCGAGCACGTCGCCCGAACCGGCCGTCGCCAGTTGCGGTCTGCCGGTCGGGTTCGCCCACACCGTGCCGTCGCTTGCGGCGACCACCGTGTGGTGGCCCTTCAAGAGCACCGTGCAGTTGAGCCGCTTCGCCAGCGCCGCTGCCGCGGCGGCTCGGTCCTCGCTCGGTGGGGAACCGTAGAGGCGTTCGTATTCGCGGTCGTGCGGGGTGAGCACCACCGGGGCCTCGCGCCGCGACAGCTCAGAGGGGTACTCGCCGATGAGCGTCAAAGCATCCGCGTCGATCACCGCGGGCGCGGGCGAGACCAGCACCTGCCGCAGCTCGGCGAGCGCGGCCTCGTCGGTCCCGATCCCGGGCCCGACCAGCCAGGCCTGCACGCGCCCGGCCTCCTTCACGGTCGGCGTGCACACCACTTCGGGCCGCCCGCGCCGCACGCCGTCGGCCGCCGCGCCCGCGTACCGCACATACCCCGCGGGCCCGGCCAGCGCACCCGAGGTCGCGAGCACCGCCGCGCCCGGGTACCGCTCCGAACCGGCGGCCACGCCGACCACGCCCCTCGTGTACTTGTCGTCGTCGGGGCCGGGACGGTGCCACCACGCGGCGATGTCGCCCTCGCCAGCCACCCGCACCGAGGGCTGGTCGAGGTAGGGCCCGAGTCCGATGTCGACGAGCACGAGGTCCCCGGTGAGCAGCGCGGCGCGGCCGAGCACGTGGCAGGGCTTGAGGGACCCGAACGCGACCGTGACGTCGGCGGTGACGGCGCTGGCGGGGACCGCGCCGGTGTCGACGTCCACTCCGGAGGGCACGTCGACGGCGACCACCACTCCGGCGTCGATGCGCGCCAACTGGTCTATGGCGCGGCCGGGCAGGCCAGGCCTGCCGCCGATGCCGAGGACGCCGTCCAAGAGCAGGTCGCAATGCTGCGGCGGGGTGGAGACGAGGCGGCCGCCGGCTCGGGTGAGCGCGGCGGCGGCGTGGGGGTGGACGCGGTCGCCCATCACGGGCACGGCGAAGACGCGGGCCCCGCGGCGGGCGAGGCGGGCGGCGGCGTAGAGCGCGTCGCCGCCGTTGTCGCCGGGTCCGGCCAGGACGATGACAGTGGAGCCGTAGACCCCGGCCCGGTTGCGGCGCTGCGGGTCTCGGCGTTTGAGGAGGTTCGCGCATTCGGTCGCGAGACCTGAGGCGGCGCGTTGCATGAGGGTCCCCGGCGGGACCTTGGACATCAGTCGCGCTTCGGCGCGGCGTACCGCCGCGGCCGTCCATGCACCGTCCATGGCTGTCCCTCTCCGGCCCGGCGGGCCGTCATGCCGTTTCGGCGATCACCACCGCTGTGGCGATACCGCCATCATGCGACAGCGACACGTGCCAGCGCGAGACGCCACGCTGTGCGGCGACGGCGGCCACGGAACCGGTGATGGACAGGGAGGGCCGTCCGTCGGGGAGGGAGAGGACCTGGCAGTCGGCCCAGCGCATCCCGCCGGGCGCGCCGAGCGCTTTGGCCACGGCCTCTTTGGCGGCGAAGCGCGCGGCGAGGGATTCGGTGCGCCTTTCGCGCCCATCGGGGGCGCGGCGCTCGGCTTCGGTGAAGAGCTTGTCCGCGACGTGCGGCGTGCGTTCGAGCACGCGCTCGAACCGGTCCACTGCCACTACGTCTATGCCCACGGCGACGATCACCCGTCAAGAGTGCCACGGGATCGGGCGGACCGCCCCTGTTCGAGACGGTTCATCCGCCCGAGTGAGGAATGCCTGCCGGTCGGCAGGTCGGTTTGGGGCGCAAGTGGACACGTCGAAGTCGACGGCGGTCTCAGGGGGCGACGCCGACGGCGGGGAGGATCGCCTGGTCGACGATGTCCTGGAGGTAGTCGTCGTCGGGGGCGGCGCCGGTGTCCATGATGCGCTTGGTGACGAGGGCTTCGCCGATGTCGAGGGTGACGGGGGTGAGGCGGGCGGGGTCGATGCGGCCGCGTTCGGCGTAGTGGCGCAGGACGGTCTGGGTGAAGGTGCCGCCTCTCTGGTCGAAGACGCGGGTGAAGAGCGCTTCGACGACGGCCCGGTCGCGGGCGGGGTCGGCGAGGAGGGCCATGACGGCGCGTCCGGCGGGGCTGAATCCCCAGTCGACCATGAGGCGCAGCGAGGCGAGGAGGTCGCCGCGGAGGTCGTCGGCTCCGGGGGCGGGTTGTTCGACGGGGTGGAGGGCGGCGAGGGCGTCGAGTAGGAGGTCGAGGGGGTCGGACCAGCGGCGGTAAAGGGTGGTGCGGGCGGTGGCGGCGCGTTTGGCGATGGCGTCCATGGTGAGTCGGCCGGGCCCGGCGGCGGCGGCCTCCTCGACGGCGGCCGCGTAGATGGCGTCGAGCAGGTCTTTGCCGCGCCTGCGTGTGCGGCCTCCGGTCTCGGACACCTCGAACCCCATTCTTAGCTACACTCATGTATCTTATTGTTTTAGATACAGTCGTGTACCTAAAACTGGAGTCGAGATGACCCTCTCCCCGCCCGCAATTATGAGCACCCCGCTCACGCGCCGCTCCCTCGCACCGGATCTCGCCAGGGGCCTCATGCTCCTGCTCATCGCACTCGCCCACGCGCACATGTTCCTCGCGCACGAGTACACCGGCTTCCGCGGCTACGCCGTGGACGGCGCGGCGCTCGACCGCGTCGTGGCCGGACTCCAGGTCCTGCTCGTCGACGGCCGCGCGCTGCCGATGTTCGCCGCGCTGTTCGGCTACGGCCTCGCGCGTCTGGCCGACCGCCGCATGGAGTCCGGGGCCGACTGGCCCACCGCGCGACGCCTCGTGCGCCGCCGCAGCGCCTGGCTGCTGGCATTCGGGTTCGCGCACGCGCTGCTGCTGTTCTTCGGCGACATCCTCGCCGCCTACGGCCTCATCGGCCTGGTATTCACCGGGCTCCTCGCCGCCCGCGACCGCACCCTGATCAAGACCGCCGCGCTTCTCGCGGTGCTCCACATCGCCGTCCTGGCCGCGGTCGGGTTCTCCGCCGAGGCCGCCGGACACGTCAACTCCTACCCGACGCTCATCGCCGACCCTCTCGAAGCCGCCGCGATGCGCCTGACCGTCTGGTCGGCCCTCACCCCCACGGTCTACGTGGTCGACGTGCTGCCCGCCTTCGCGATCGGCATCTGGGCCGCCCGTCGCCGCGTCCTGGACGAACCCGGCCGCCACCTGGCGCTGCTGCGGCGCACCGCCTGGTGGGGCATCGGGATCGGCGTCAGCGGCGGCCTGCCGCTCATGCTCGCCGAGACGCAACTGTGGGCCCCTGAAGCGCCCGTGGCCGTGAGCGTGTACGCGCTCCACTCGGTCACCGGCATCGCCGCCGGGTTCGGCTTCGCCGCGCTCATCGGCCTCGTCGCCGCCCGCCGCGCCGAGCATCGAGCCGACAGCGCGGCGCACCCTGCAGGGGAGGCGGCGCAGCGGTCCGGCGTCGCGGCCCACCGGGCCGACGGCCCGATCACCCGGGCGCTCGCGGCCTGCGGGCAGCGGTCGCTGACGTGCTACCTGCTCCAATCGGTGGCCTTCACCGCGATCTTCACCCCGATGTTCGGGAACCTCGGCGCGAGATTGTCCGACGCCGCCGCCTCCGGGATCGCGGTCCTCGTCTGGGCCGCGACGGTGGCGCTCGCCGCTGCGATGGCCCGCGCCGGGGCGCGCGGCCCCGCCGAAGTGCTGCTGCGCCGACTCACCTACGGCCGCAGATAGAAAGAGGGCCCGGCCTTTCGGCCGGGCCCTCTGTTCGGTTCGGACTAGCAGATGGCCGGTTCGTACCAGGAGCATTCGAGGTCGGCGGGGAGTTCCGCGGCCGGTTCGGCCGCTTCCTCGGCCTCGGTCATGAACGTGGCGATCTCGGACTCGGTGGAGTCTTCGGAGTGCGCGGCGATCGCGACGGCGATCTGGTCTTCGACGCCCTTGATGTTGTCGGTCAGGAAGTCGTTGAACAGGATGCTGAAGACGTACTCGCGGCCGTCGGCGTCGGTGACGTAACCCGACAGCGCCGAGACGGACGTGAGCGAGCCGGTCTTGGCGTGGACGTTGCCCTCGGCCTCGGAGCCGCACATGCGGCTCTCCAAGGTGCCGTCGGTGCAGGCGATCGGGAGCGCGTCGTAGTACGTGTCGAACCAGGGCGCGTCCTGGATCCCGATGAGCAGGTCGGTGAACATGTCCGGGGTCAGCTCGTTCCACCTCGACAGGCCCGAGCCGTCGGACTGGCGGATCGGGTCGGTGTTCACGCCGTAGGACTCGATCGCGCCGTAGACGGCGTCCTTGCCCGACGCGGCGGTGCCCAGGCCGGTCTCGGCGTGCCCGGCGGCCTTGAAGAACGCCTCGGCGTAGAGGTTGTTGGAGGGCTTGAAGAGGTCGACGGCCAGCTCGCCGAGCGTCGAGGACGCGTGCGAGGCGAGCACGTCGCCGTCTTCGGGGGCGGCCTCGTGCAGGCGCACGTCGCCTTCGAGGGTGATGCCCTCGGCTTCGAGCGCGGCGGCGAACACGTCGGCGACGAGCCCGGCCGGGTCGATCACGGCGCGGGTCCCGAAGGTGCCGGTCGATCCGGCCGCGACGGTCCCGGACACGCGGATCGTGTTCGAGTGCTGGTCGCGGACGATCGAGACGCTCGTGGAGGTCCCGGTGGTGGCGGTGTTCTCGATCGTCACGTAGTCAGTGGCCGGCACGGTCTCGATGACGGCCGGGTCGCCTTCGGCGGCACCGGGGGTGACGAACACGCGCAGCGAACCGGAGAGGTGGTCGTCGCCCGAGCCGATGGTGAGCGCGCCGATCTCGGCGGCGTAGCCGTAGACGAGGTCCTCCCAGGCCCATTCGGTGCCGTGGCGGACGGTGTCGAACGCGGTGTCGTCGGCGACGAGGTCGCCTTCAATCGTGGTGATGCCCGCATCGGCCAGGTCGGCGGCGAGCGCGCGGTAGTCGGCCTCCAGCATGGACGGGTCGCCCGAGCCGCGCAGGTAGAGGTCGCCCTCGACGGTCCCGTAGTTCGGGGTGTCCGCCACGAGGTCGGTGGTGAAGGCGTAGTCCTCGCCGAGGACTTCGAGGGCGCCCGCGACGGTGGCGAGCTTGGTGGCCGAGGCGGGGAGGGCTCGCTGGTTGCCGTGGTGGTCGTAGACGACCTCACCGGTGTTCGCGTCCTTGACGATGATGCTCGCCTGGGAGTCGGTGACCTTGGGGCTCTTGAGGATCTCGTCGATCGCGGCGCCGAGCGCGTCGTTGCCGGTCTCCTGCGCCTGAGCGACGACGGTCCCCGCGACGGTGAGCGCGGCGGCGGCGGTGACCGCGACGGCGCCCGAAATCAGGGTGCGTTTCTTCATCGCGTGAGCATATGCGCTTTCGCGCGCTTTGCGCGAGCCCCATCGGAAGTGGCGAATATCGCCGCATACGCATGCATCGAAACGGCTTCGGGAGGCGTATGCGAAACGGGCGGTCGCCTCTCGGCGACCGCCCGTCGTTCCTCAGTGGAGCGTCTACTCCACGGTCACGGACTTGGCGAGGTTCCGCGGCTGGTCGATGTCGCGGCCCAGGGCCGTGGCCAGTTCGGCCGCGAACTCCTGGAGCGGCACCGAAGTGAGCAGCGGCGCGAGCAGCGTGGGCGAGGCGGGCGTCTCGATCACCAGGTCGGCGTGGGCGTTGGTGATGCGGTCGCCCTCCTCGCAGACGGCGATGACCTTCGCGCCGCGGGCCTTGACCTCTTGGATGTTCGAGATGATCTTGTCGTGCAGGAGTGAGCGGCCCCGCGGGCTCGGCACGATCGCGATCACCGGGGTGCCGTCCTCGATCAGCGAGATCGGGCCGTGTTTGAGCTCCCCGGCCGCGAAGCCCTCGGCGTGCAGGTACGCGAGTTCCTTGAGCTTCAACGCGCCTTCGAGCGCCACCGGGTAGCCGACGTGGCGGCCGATGAACAGCACCCGGTCGGTCCCGGCCGCGGCGCAGTCGCGGGCCATCTGGCGCACCGGGTCGAGATGCTCGATGACCTTCGCGATCTTGCCGGGGGCCGACACGAGCTCGTCGAGCACCGCCGAGACCTCGTCGGCGTACTTGATGCCGCGGACTTGCGCCAGGTGCAGGCCCACGAGGTAGCACGCGGCCAGCTGGGTCAGGAAGGCCTTGGTGGAGGCCACGGCGACCTCGATCCCGGCCCGCGTGTACAGCACCGCGTCGGACTCGCGCGGGATCGTCGAGCCCACGGTGTTCGAGATCGACAGCACCCGGGCCTTCTGGTCCTTCGCGTGGCGCACGGCCATGAGCGTGTCCATCGTCTCGCCCGACTGCGAGATCGCCACGACCAGTGTGGAGCGGTCGAGCACGGGGTCCCGGTAGCGGAACTCGCTGGCGAGCTCGACCTCGCAGGGGATGCGCGTCCAGTGCTCGATGGCGTACTTGGTGACCAGTCCGGCGTGGTACGAAGTGCCGCAGGCGATGATGAAGACCTTGTCGATGTCGCGGAAGTCCTGGTCGGACATGCGGACCTCGTCGAGGACGATCTGCCCGAGCTCGTCGATGCGCCCGCGGAGCGTGTCGGCGACCGCGGCGGGCTGCTCGTGGATCTCCTTGCGCATGAACGTCTCGAAGCCGCCCTTCTCGGCGGCGGCGATGTCCCAGTCGACGCGGAATTGCTTGCCTTCGGAGGCGGCGCCGTCGAAGCCGCGCACGGCCACGCCCGCGGCCGAGATGGTGACGATCTGGTCCTGGCCCAGCTCGATCGCGTCGGTCGTATAGGCGATGAACGCGGCCACGTCCGAGGCCAGGAAGTACTCGCCCTCGCCCAGGCCGACCACGAGCGGGGAGTTGCGGCGGGCCCCGACCACGGTCTCGGGGTCGTCGGCGGCCACAGCCAGGAGCGTGAACGCGCCTTCGAGGCGCCCGCACGCGCGCGTCATGGCCTCGGTGAGGTTCCCGTCCACGGCGTACTCGAGCCCCAGGAGGTGGGCGGCGACCTCGGTGTCGGTGTCGGAGGCGAACTCGACGCCGGCCGTCTCCAGCTCGGTGCGCAGCTGCGCGAAGTTCTCGATGATGCCGTTGTGGATCAGCGCGATCCGGCCGTCCCCGGACAGGTGCGGGTGGGCGTTGCGGTCGGAGGGGACGCCGTGGGTGGCCCAGCGGGTGTGCCCGATCCCGCAGAACGACTCGGGCAGCGGGTGGTCGGCGAGGGCCGCTTCGAGGTTCGCGAGCTTCCCGGTGCGCTTGTCGACCTCCAGGCCGCCGCCTTCGGGGACGAGCGCGACGCCCGCGGAGTCGTAGCCGCGGTATTCGAGACGGCGCAGGCCTTCGAGCACGACGTCGACGGCGCTGCGGCGGCCGACGTATCCAACGATTCCACACATGCGAGAAACCCTACCGCAGTTTCGCGCATCACTCATGCGCGGATGACGGTGAATCGATCACATAGATTGATCATTACTGGATCGACAGCGAGTCACGACACCACGGAGATGCCCCTGGTCCCGTCCTCGCCCACGTAGCTGATCGCCGCCCCGGTGCCGACCGCGCTCAGCTGCGCGTCGTGGCACCAGGCGGCGGGCACCTGCGTCCCGTCGGCGAGCTCGGTCGCGAACTCGATCTCGGCGACCTCGCCCCCGGCGATCTGGTAGAGGCGGCAGTCGGGCTTGTTCTGGTCGAGCGAGAGGTCGGCGGCGAGGATCGCCCGGTTGTCGGGGAGCACGACGCCCCAGCCGCGCGCGACCTCGGGGTCGAGCGGGGTGAAGCCCAGGCGCACCGACTTGCGGTAGAGCCGCTCGCCGGTGTCGGCGTCGTAGGCGATGACCCCGAGCCACGAGCCGGGCCGGTCCTTGGCGGTGTAGCACTCGATGATCTGGACGGTGCGCCGCTCGGCCACCGGGACCTGGGCCTTGGCCTCGCCCGCGGCGGCCACGCCGGTGGCCTGCTCGGCGGTCGGCTGCGACAGGTGCAGGGTGCCCCCGCAGGCCGAGGAGTTGGTGGACCCGAAGCTCTGGCCGCCCATGTGCCAGTGCTCCTCGCCGTTCTCGACCTGGAAGGCGATGAGCTGGTGCTCGAAGCGGCGGGCCGAGAACGGGCCGTCGGTGACGCGGTGCTCGACGCGGCTGTCGACGATCACGTCGCCGCCGGTCACCAGGAACGACTCGGGGACGACCTCGGCGCCGACCTCGATGGCCTGCTCCCACGCGGCCGCCCCGTCGTCGAGGTCGAAGGCCAGCACGTAGTCGCGGGCGACGGGGCGGTCGGGGGCCGGGACGCAGTCGGCGAGCATGAGCACACGCGAGGCGGCGATCTCGGCGGCGGTGCCCTCGCAGCCCGGCGGCATCTCGGCGTCCCACAACAGCTCGCCGTCGAAGTCGTAGGCGTGGAAGACCGAGGCCCTGGCCTCGGCGTAGAGCAGGCGGTCCTTGGCGAGCGCCAGGAGCGTGCCGGGGGAGCCGTCGAAGTCGGCGGTGGCGATCTCCTTGCCGTCGCGGGCCCTGAGCACCCGGGTCTGGAAGTCGGCGCCGTTGTCGGCGCGCGGGCCCGTGAGCGCCACCAGGTCCTGCGGGTGCGAGAGCACCGGGGCCTGGGAGGAGACCCAGTTCCAGCGGCGGTGGTACCAGATCGCGGCCCCCGAGGCCGGGTCGAGCATGGTGACCGCCTGCGGGGTCGGCTTGGCGGGGTGGTCGGTGCGCAGGAGCCCGTACGGGGTGTCGGTGAACCGCTCGACCCCGGCCAGGTCGGCGAGGCCGTCGAGCCCGGCCTCGGTGGCGACCGCGCCGACGCGCACGTCCTGGTTCGCCAGCTCGGCCCAGCGCGACATCGCCGGGGCGAGCGCCGCGGCGGCCATGAGCACGATCGCGGCGGCGAGCACGGCGACCTTGCGGCGCAACGCCTTCGGGGCGGGTTTGCGCCCGCCCGAGTAGCCTTCGACCACCAACTCGGACAGGGCGAGCAGGCCCCCGCCGACCACGCCGAAGCCGTAGGCGAGGACCGCGACCCCGGCGCGGTGGGTGATGAACTGGTCGGGCCCGGCCTCGGGCATCGAGGAGTACACGGCCCAGCCCGCGGCGGCGGCGAACACCGCGGCGAACAGGGCCCCGATGATCTTGCGCAGCCCCGCGTAGGTCACGGCGGTGGTGACGACGAGCGCGACCACGATCACCGAGGACACCGTGCCGATGATCATGTACGCGCCCGAGGAGCCGGTGGACGCTCCGGTGCCGAACGAGGCCCAGGTGAGCAGGACCGCCCAGCACACGAGCGCGGTGATCCCGGCGGCGCGCAGGAACACGCGCGCGACCGGCCTGGCCGAGCGCGACCCGTTCGGAGTCGCCTGGGACGCATCGCGGTGGTGACGGCCGGTGCCGGTGTGGGACATGCCCTCTTTCTACCGGCCAGCGGTCCCGGGAGCCGGGCTTTCGCGCAGATCGCGAGCGGGTTTCTCCCTTGAGGCCGGTCGGGACGCGAAGCGGCGGCGCGGCCGGTGCCGCGCCGCCGTCGAGTCTTCGGTCAGATGCCGCCGAGGATCGCCGAGGCCATCGGCGTGTAGTGCGGCGGCGCGCCGACCGGGCCCTTGCCGAAGTCGGACTTGTAGAGCACGACCTCGCCGGCCGTCCAACTCGGACCGTAGTAGCGGCGGAGGGTGAGCAGGTCCTGCGCGGCCTGCTGGTTGGTGACCCGGTCGCCCGGACGCGCGAGCGTCACATGGGGACGGTACTGCTTGAGGTCGACGGGCAGTCCGCCCTCGACCAATCCGGCCCGCAGGCGGTGCACGAGGCTCACCAGGGATTCGACCTCGCCGTCGAGCCCGGCGTAGACCACCGAGTAGCGGCCGCGGCCGAAGCGGCCGCCGCCGGAGACGCACAGCCGCATCGGGGCCGACTCGGCGGCCGCTTCGGTCATGATCGCGGCGGCCAGGGCGCAGCGGTCGGCGGGCACTTCGCCGAGAAAGGCCACGGTCAAGTGCCAGTTCGAGGAGCGGACGAGGCGTCCGGGGCCGGTGCGGCGGCCTGAGGAGCCGGGGCGGCTGGGCGCACCGCGGCGCGCGATGTTGAGGTCGGCGACCACTTCTGACAGATCCGCGACGGCGTTGTCGGGAAGCGGGAGCGCGGCGAAGAGGCGCTCGGTCCGCACCTGGGGAGCGGCCTGCACGGCCGCGGTGGCGGAAGCACTCACTGGATTACCTCCAGAGGCTCATTCGGGGTGAGTGACGCTGGCCTGCGGCGAGTGGTGTGTCGTCGCGGCGTGGTCGGGGGCTGTCACGATGTGACCTATCCTCGCAGCAACCGCTGTGATTCATTCAGTGAAATCCCAGGGAACGGGACAGTAATTTCGTGCACGTAACGCTCATGTTCGCTGCTGAGGCGACGGAGGCGCAGGAGGTTCCGGGCGCTTGGGGAGAAGCCGGGCGACCGGTGGTGGCCCTGAAGTGAACGCCGTTCAACCACTGGGAAACGACGGAAAACTGATGCCGCTGTGAATCGGGCGAATCGCCCCCGAGTCTTACGGCATGGCCTTGCCGGGCAGGACCATCGCGCGGCGGCGGATCTGCTCGCGCTTGGCCAGCGCCACCGCGACGGGCACGATGATCGCGATCAGGCCGCCGAGCCACAGGCCCGCGCGGGCCCCGTACAGCTCCATGAACCAGCCCACGATCGGCGCGAACACGGCGGTCGAACCGAGGAACACGAGCATGTACAGGCTCAGCACCCGGCCGCGGTAGTCGGCGCGGACGCCCATCTGGACGCGCTGGTTCGCGGCCTGAGCGTAGTAGACCATGGCGAACCCGGTGGGGGCCAGGAGGATCATCGCGCTCCACAGGCTCGGCGCGAAGCCGACCACGAGGGTGCCGACGCCCAGGAGGACCGAGGAGAGCAGCATCGTGTTCAGGCTCGGGCGGCCGGTGCGGCGCCCGGAGGCGAGCGACCCGGTGAGCGCGCCGACGGCGAGGGCGGTCAGCAGCAGGCCGTAGGAGTCGGCGCCGGTCTCGAACTCGGTGCGGGCGAGCATCGAGAGCGTCAGGGCGAAGTTGAAGGTGAAGCCCGAGACCAGGAGCGAGACCACCAGGACGGCGAGGATGTCGGGCCGGGCGGCGGTGTAGCGCAGGGCCGAGCGGACGCCGCCGGAGTCGGCGCGGCGGCGCACGGGGTTGGACAGCTCGCGGCGCAGGAGCACGGCGCACGCGAGCGCGGGGCCGAGGAAGATCGCCGCGCACGCCATGATCACGGTCCCGGTGGAGGTGAAGGCGATGAGCAGGCCCGCGAGGGCCGGGCCGGAGATGCGGCTGACGTTGAAGATGGCGCTGCCCAGGCCCACGGCGTTGGGGAGGGCCTCGGTGTCGACCAGTTCGGAGTAGAAGGCCTGGCGGGCCGGGCCCTCGATGACGGCCACGGAGCCGAAGGCGAACATGCCGACGTAGATCATCCACAGTTCGATGTGCCCGGTCAGGACCACCGCCCCGAGGGTGGCGGTGACGGCGGCCGAGCCGAGCGAGCACAAGAGGAGGATCCGGCGCTTGTCGAAGCGGTCGGCGATCTGGCCGCCTTGGAGGCCGAAGAGGAGGTAGGGCCCGAACTGGAGCGCGAGGGTCCACCCCAGGGCGGTCCCGGAGTTCCCGGAGAGTTCGAGCACGAGCCAGCTGACGGCGGTGGTCTGGAGCCAGAACGCGAGGGTGCCGACGAGCTGCCCGGCGGCGTAGACGCGAAAGCCGGGATAGGCGAGCGCACGGAAGGTGCGCTGCAACTGGGACACGATGACCGGGGACATTGCACCCAATGATATTTACTTACCGGTCGGCAAGCCAGTAACTATGACCGACTTCTCTCCCCCCGTTCCGAGGGTTGGGACGGCCCCTACGATTCGAACCCAGCCCTGTCGGACCCCCATGTCAGGGTTGTCGAACGGGGGCCCATCGCCCGCCCGGCAATGCGTGCTGCCCTCGAAACGATCACGGCGACCGATGTCGGACCCTTATGTCAGGGTTATTGCATCGGGGGCCCAGCGTTTTCCGTTTCGCGTAGCGCTGCCCTCATCACGGTCCGGACCGCGACGCGACTGCGGGGCGGGCCATTCGGCCCGCCCCGCAGTCGCGTTCGCTCTAGTCTTTTCCGGCTCCGCCGCTGAGCTAGTCTTTTCCGGCTCCGCCGAACAGCACATCATCCCAGCCCGGGAGCTGGTTGCGCGGCTTCGAGCCGGCCGCCGCCAAAGGCGGGGTGTTGTGGTCGTCTTCGGCCGCCGAGCGCTTCGCCGGGCGCAGGACCGCCAGCGAGGGGACCTCGGGAGTCTCGCGCTGCTCCTGCGAGGACGTGCCCGGCAGGCCCAGCTGCGAGGTGCGCTTGCCGCCGCGCTGGCCGTCGTCGAGCGGGCGTTCGAGGACCTCGCGGAGGCGGTCGCGCCGCAGCGGGTCGCCGCGGCCCTCGTCCTCGGATCCGCGCAGGCCGTGCAGCGGGTCGCGCGAAGGCCGGACCGGGTCGCCGGCGCGCACGCCGAGCTCAGAGACCGATTCCTTCGGCGCGGCCACCTGGACCGGCAGCGGCGTGGACAGGAACTGCGCCATCTCGTCGTCGGGCGTCACGGTCTGGCGGGCCCGGTCGAGCTTCCAGCGCGCCCGCGCGGTGGTCTTGCCCGAGGACCACGAGGCCTGGACCAGCCAGGACCCGTCCTCGGTGCGCCACGCGTCCCACGACACGGCCTCGGGGTCGACCCCGTGGGTGCCGAGCTTCACGTCGACCACATTGGACATGCGCTCGCCGCGCTCGGAGGTCGCCAGCCGCGAGCGGCGGGCGGCCTGGGCGAGCATCGCGCGCTCCTGGAGCACGGGACCGGCGTACCGGAGCACGCGGTCGACGGCCACTTGCGCGGAGGCGGCGATGTCCTCGGCGCTCTCGCCGGAGCGGATGCGGGTCTGGATGTCGCGCGGAGAGAGGCTGACGGGGGCGGGCCGCTGCGGCACCGGCCGCCGGGGCGCTTCGGGCTTGCCTTGCGCGCCTTCGTTCTTGGCGCGGAGGGCCTTGCCGTCCTCGGGGACGTCCACGACGGCGGCGACCCGCTCGTCGATGGGCAGCGCGAGCAGCCTCCCGAGTTCGTCGGCGAGCACCAGCGCATGACCGTCCTCAGAGAGGGCTACGAACCGTACCGGCCTCATGCCTTCCACCCCTCGCGTGTCTCGTCAGCACCGCAACGCCAGCTCATCCGAGCGTACGCCCAACCCTACCGGCGGACCACAACCGGCGGGGAGCCGATAAAGGATCGCCTTCCCCCGAAAGAGCGTTGCGAGGCCCGCGTACCGGTTCGGGTGACGCGACACCGCTTCATGTGGCCCTGACCGATTGTCGCGGGCACTGACGCAGCGTACATTGGCTGCGTGTCCACCGAAGGAACTTCTCAGCCTCCGGCCGCGTCCGGATCGACCCCGCGCGAGGCCTACCAGCGCGTGCGTCGCTCGCCCGAACTGCCCGCGCCCGACGCGGTCCAGATGCGGATGACGCCGATCGCGGCGGGCGGGACTCTGCTGTGGACGATCGCTCTTATCCTGACCCAGGTGTTCCGCGACGACCTCGACGCAACCGGCCGCGGCTGGTGGGCGACCTGCGCCCTGGCCGGGGTGGGGCTGGGGCTGCTGGGCACCGCGATGATGGCGGTGGCCGACAAGCGGCACTTCGGGAAGGCCGAGCGCTCGTTAGAGGAGCTCGGAGCCCTCGTCGTCGTAGACGATCTCGGACTTGTCCACGCCCTGCGGGGTGGTGTCGACGAATTCGCTGATCTGGGAGTGCGCGCCGCAGCCGTGGTCGGCGGAGACCACGCGGGCGTCCTCGGAGGAGTAGAGGTTCGCGCACGCGCCGAATGCCAGGCGCATCGAACCGGCCAGGGGCAGGAAGAACCCGCAGGTCCCGCAGCGGGCGGGCGCGGGGGCGGCCTCGGCGATGGGCGCGGTGGGGCCCCTGTCGCCGTCGTACCAGCGCTGCGCGGTCTCGGCGCGGCCCTCGCGGTTCATCACCCGTTCGCGGCCGAGGCCGAGCTCTGCGGCGATGTCCTCGACGGCGTCGTCGTCGGAGTACTGGTAGGCGGGCATGAGCCGGTCGTCGTCCTCGTCGGTGGGGAGGACTTCACCGGTGCCGACCTCGCCGCCGGTGAGGCGTTCGGACCACGGGACCCAGGCGGGGGAGCGGAGCGCGTCGGGGCCGGGCAGGAGCGCGGTCTCGGAGACGGTGGCGACGCGGGCGCGGGGCGCGCGGGTGAGCACGACGGCCCAGCGCCAGCCGCGGTAGCCCGCAAGGGTGCACTCGAAGTAGTGGGTGACGACCCGGTCGGTCTCGGCCTCGACCGTACGGTGCTCGCCGACCCCTTCGCCGGCCTCTTCGGCGGCCTCGCGGGCGAGGTCGACGGCATCGGCGAGGACGCGGTCCAGCTTCGGCTTGCGGGTCCGGGTCTTGGCGGCGGCGGTTGCGGTGGAGCTGTCAGGCACGCCCCCAAGCATAGGCCAGCTCGCGCCCCGAACCCGAGGACGGTGCACGCCCCGAAGAGCGGCATGCGCCACACTCCCGCTCCGGAGGGGCTGAAATGTCGTACCCCTCGGCGACGCTTGAAACCGGGGGCCCTTTCCCAGAGGTCGAAGCGGTGTTCGGGGTGCCCCGGAAACGAGGCGTCGCGAAGCGCGGCAACGGCGGCGCCGGGCGCCTTCATGGCACCGCCCTCGCGGCGTCGCCGGAAACGAAGCGCCGCGAACCCGAGCGCGCCCGCCGCGAAGCGCGGCGCGGGCGCGTTCGCGACACCGGCCTCTCGGCGTCGCCGTCGTCCCTAGCCACCCGGTAAGTTTGATGCCATGCGAATACTCGTCGTGTGCGCGGTGGCCGAGGAGGCGCAGGCCGTGGAGGCCGGGCGCTCGCTCCGGCATGAGCTTGACGTCCTGGTGTGCGGGGTCGGCCCCGCCGCCGCCGCCGCGCAGACCGCGCGGACCATCGCCCAGAACAGCCAGATGGGCCGCGCGTACGACGTGGTCATCAACGCCGGAATCTGCGGCGCGTTCGAAGGCCGCGCCAAGATCGGCGACGTCCTGATCGCCACCGACTCCGTGGCCGCCGAACTCGGCGTGGCGCTCCCGTGGCGCTTCCAGCCGCTCGACGAACTCGGCCTGGGCACCAACCGGATCGGCTGCAACACCGTCCTGACCGTCGCGGTCGAGGGCGTGCGCGGCGAGATCCTCACCCTCTCCTCGATCACCGGCTCCGACGGCCTGGCCGCCAACCTCGCCCACCGCTACCCCGACGCGGTCGGGGAGGCCATGGAGGGCTTCGGCGTGGCCACCGCCGCGCAGCAGGCGGGCCTGCCGTTCGCCGAGATCCGCACCGTCTCCAACTACATCGGCAACCGCGAGGTCGCCACCTGGGACTGGGGCTCGGCCCTCAAATCCCTCACCGCCGCGGTCAGGGAGCTGTGATGGCCCTCCACCTGGCGCACTCCCCGTGCCCCAACGACACGTTCATCTACCACGCCTGGACCTCAGGCCTGGTCGAAGGACCGGCGACGCGGCTGACGTTCGCCGACATCGACGTCACCAACTCCGCTTGCGCCCGAGGCGAATTCGACGTGGCGAAGGTCTCGTACGCGGCCCTGCCGCACCTCGGCGACGAATGGCGGCTGCTCCCGGCGGGCGGGGCGCTCGGGCGCGGGTGCGGGCCGCTGGTCCTCACCGGAGCGAAGGGCTTGAACGCGCTGGAAGGCGCGAAGATCGCCGTGCCTTCCGATCGCAGTACCGCGTACCTCCTGTTCAACCTGTGGCTGCGCGAGCTCGGCGGCCCCGAGGTGAGCGTGGAGGTCGTGCCGTTCGACCAGATCATGCCCGCCGTCCGGGAAGGCCGCTTCGACGCCGGGCTGGTCATCCACGAGGCCCGGTTCACCTACGGCGAGTACGGGCTCGACAAGCTCGTCGACCTCGGCGAATGGTGGGAGTCGAGCACCGGGGCGCCGATCCCGCTGGGCGCGATCGTGGCCAAGGCCCACCTCGACACCGAGGCGATCACGGCCGCGATCCGCGCCTCGCTCGACTACGCGTGGGCCAACCCCGAGGCCAGCAGGGACTACGTCGCCGCTCATGCGCAGGAGATGTCGCCCGACGTGTGCAGGCAGCACATCGAGCTGTACGTCAACGAGTTCTCGCGCGACCTCGGCGACGAGGGCCGCACCGCGATAGAGCGGCTGCTCGGCGGCGCGGCCGAGCTCGGGCTCGTACCCCAGCTGCGGCTCGCGATCCCTTAAGACGTAACGGATGGTCGCGCCATCGTTCAGGGGCGGCCACCCGATGTCAAGCTAGGCTTGAACGATCCATCAGTTCCGAGCGGCAGAGAAGTTCGAGGTTCAGCGGTGCCCAGTGGTCGAGTGAAATGGTTCGACGCCGAGAAGGGATTCGGATTCGTCTCCCGCGACGACGGCGGCAAGGACGTGTTCGTGCATCGCGACGCGCTGCCCGAAGGCGTCGAGGAGCTCGCCAAGGGCACGAAGGTCGAGTACAGCATCATCGACACCCGCCGCGGCGTCCAGGCGATGGGCCTCCACGTGCTCGCCGCGCCCCCGGCCGGACCGGCCGCGGCGGCCGAGACGCCCAAGCGCTCGCCAGAGGAGCTCAACAGCCTCCTCCAAGACCTCATCGGCGTGCTCGAACAGCAGGTCATGCCCCCGCTCTCGCGCGGGCGCAGGCCCGACCGCAAGACCGGGGCGAAGATCGCCGAGCTGCTGCGGGCCGTCGCGAGCGACCTCGAATAGCGCGCGCTGCGCGTTAGGTTTGGGGGCGTGACTACCCAGCCCCGCAATAGCGTCGACGCGCTGCTCGAACGGCTCGCCGCCCTACCCTCGCTCATGGTCGCGTTCTCCGGGGGCGCCGACTCGGCGTTCCTGCTGGCCGCGGCCGTGCGCGCGCTCGGGCCCGCACGGGTCGAGGCGGCCACGGCCCTCTCGCCGTCGCTGCCGCCCGCAGAGCTCGACCGGGCCCGCGCCTTCGCGGCCGACCTCGGGGTCGCCCACCACGCGCCGACCACCGATGAGCTTGCGCGCGAAGGCTACCGGGCCAACGCGGGGGACCGCTGCTTCTTCTGCAAGACCGAGCTCATGAGCGTCATCGGGCCGCTGGCCGCCGAGCGCGGCATCGCCGCGGTGGCCACCGGGACCAACGCCGACGACCTCGCGGCCGGGTTCCGGCCCGGCATCCGTGCGGCCGCGAACGCGGGCGCGCTCACGCCGCTGGCCGACGCGGGGTTGACGAAACCTGAGATCAGGGCGGCCTCGAAGGCCTGGGGACTGCCCACTTGGGACAAACCGGCGGCGGCGTGCCTGGCCAGTCGCATCGCGTACGGCGTGGAGGTCACCGCGGACGGGCTCCAGCGGGTCGCGAACGCCGAGGAGACCTTGCGGCGCGCGTTCGCGAAAGCGGCGATTCCAGTGCGCAACCTGCGGGTCCGCGACCTCGGGGGCGACGCGGCCCGCGTCGAGATCGACGCCGAACTGGTGGCCGCGGCGGCCGCGAAACCCGAAGTGCTCGCAAGCGTCGAAGGCTTCGCTCAGGTGGACCTCGACGAGAGGGGCTTCCGCTCGGGCTCGATGAACGAGCTCCTGGCGGACCCGGAACGGTACCGGTGAGTGCCCGGTGGGGCCAGCGGCGATCGTCAGTGGAGGATGAGTCCGACGGCCCCACCGGGTCCATAACCCCTCGGGAACCCCTCATTCCCCGAGGCCCCCACCGTGGGCCACGAGGCTGAGCGCGCCCTGTGCCGAACCTGGCAATTCCCTGATACACGGGTGTTCGACCCATAACGGGCGGTGCATACCCATAACGGTCCTCAATCGACACCTTTCGGCACGTGACGCCAGGCACCCAAGATCGGCTCCGGGGCCGCGAGAGGGGCAGATACACTCCCGGTCATGAGTGACTCGAACCTGGCCAAGCGCGAAGCCGACCGCCCCACCCGCAACCGCACCGTCAAGCCCGGGCACCTGGAGATCGGCGAGTTCACCTCCGGGATCATCGGGGCCTCCTCGCCGTTCGGCACGTCCGCGTTCCCGCTGCCGGCCCGCACGGTCTACTTCGAGCACACCGGGCCGGTGCCCACCCGCATCCTCGAAGACGAGCGCGACTGACGCAAGTTCTTGCGAAGGGCCTTCCGCTTCGGCGGAGGGCCCTTTCGCGTTGCACGCCTGGTCGCGCACCGTCGCAATGGATTATCAGAATGTTGTAAGGAAATTTCAGAAGTGGTATGTTCTTGCGCACACGGGGTGCGCGGGCTTACACGCGCGCCTCGAACCCCCCGATCGACCCGGAGGTTGAAGCGCAATGCCGCGTACCGCCCGAATCGCGGCGGGAGTGCTGGTCACGGCCCTCGCACTCACCGCCTGCACCAGCCCGCCACCGGATGACGGCTCGTGGACCGGCGAGCCGACCGACAAGCAGCTCGCCGCGCTCGCCGCGACCCCGACCGGCGACGCCGAGCAGTTCTACTTCGTGATGACCGACCGCTTCGCCGACGGCGACCCGGCCAACAACACCGGCGGGCTGGAAGGCGACGCCCTGACCACCGGCTACGACCCCACGCAGCGGATGTTCTACCAGGGCGGCGACCTCGCCGGGGTCGAGCAGCGCCTCGACTACATCGAAGGCCTCGGCACCACCGCGATCTGGCTGACCCCCGTCGTGGTCAACCAGCCCGTGCAGGTCTCCGAGACCTGGACCGGGGCGGGCTACCACGGCTACTGGGGCACCGACTTCACCGCCGTCGACCCCCACCTGGGCTCGGACGCCGAACTCCAGAGCCTCATCGGTGCCGCGCACGACCGCGGCATCGAGATCTACCTCGACATCGTCGTCAACCACACCGCCGACGTGATCGAGTACGCCGAGGGCGCGAACACGTACGTGTCCAAGAAGGACGCCCCGTATACCGACGCCGAGGGCCGCCCGTTCGAGGACGCGAACTACGCCGAATCCGACGCCTTCCCCGAGGTCACCGCCGACTCCTCGGCGTACACGCCGGTCCTGGAGGCGGGCGAGGAGACCCTCAAGTCCCCCGACTGGCTCAACGACCCGACCATGTACCACAACCGGGGCGACTCGACCTACAGCGGCGAGTCGAACACCTACGGCGACTTCTCCGGCCTCGACGACGTGTGGACCGAGCGGCCCGAGGTCGTGGACGGCTGGATCGACGTCTACGCCGACTGGATCGCCGATTCCGGGGTGGACGGGTTTCGCATCGACACCGTCAAGCACGTGAACCTGGAGTTCTGGCCGCAATTCCTTGCGGGCGTTCGCGAAGCGGCCGAGGCGAAGGGCATCGACTTCTTCGCGTTCGGCGAGGTCTACTCCGGGGACCCGGGCTACACCAGCACCTTCGTGCGCCAAGGCGAGCTCGACGCGGTGCTCGACTTCGGGTTCCACGGCGCGGCCACCGGCTTCACCACCGGGAGTTCCTCGGCGCAGGGCCTGGCCACGCTGTACGCCTCGGACCCGCTGTTCACCTCGGGCGGCACCGACGCTCTGGCGATGCCGACGTTCGTGTCCAACCACGACATCGGCCGCGTCGGCCGCACCATCGCCGAGACCACCGATGAGGACACCTGGACCGACCGCGCGATCCTCGCGCACGAGCTCATGTTCCTCACCCGCGGCCAGCCGGTCGTCTACTACGGCGACGAGCAGGGCTTCACCGGCGAGGGCGGCGACGACTACGCGCGCCAGTCCATGTTCGCCTCGCAGGTCGCGGAGTACCTCGACGACGACCTCATCGGCACCGACGCGACCCACGCCGAGGACAACTTCGACACCTCCCACCCGATCTACGAGGCGATCGCCGAGCTCGGGCAGCTGCGCAAGGACCACCCGGCGCTCGCGAACGGCGCCCAGGTGACCCGCTCGGCCGAGGACGGCGTGTTCGCGTTCTCCCGCGTCGAGTCCGCCGAGGGCGTGGAGTACCTGGTGGCGGTCTCGAACGCGACCGTCGAGCAGACCGTCGAGGTCGAGACCTATTCGAACTCCTTCAGCGCGGTCTACGGCGACGGCTCGATCGAGGCCTCGGGCGGTTCGGCGAGCATCACCGTGCCGCCGCTGTCGGCCGTGGTCTTCCGCGCCGACGCGAAGGTGAAGACCGGGAGCGCCCCGAAGATCACGCTCACCACCGCCGAAGAGTCCGCGACCACGGCTTACGTGAACGCCGAGGTGAGCGGCGACCCGCTCGCGCGGGTCGCGTTCGCGGCGTCCGTGGACGGGGGCGAGTGGACCTACATCGGGACCTCCCCGGGCCCCGACCACCGGATCGCCTACGACCTGGCCGGGCTGCGCGGCGACCAGAGCGTCGAGTTCAAGGCCGTGGTCGTCGACCGCAAGGGCCGCACGGCTTCGGCGAAGACCGCCACGGCCGTGGCGACTCCCGACCAGGCGGGCGGTTCGCTGGCCTGGGCAAACGTCCACTACGACGGCGACCCCGAGCAGTGGGGCCTGTACGCGTGGGGCGACGTGGCCGAGGAGTCGGTGACCACCTGGCCGGAATCGAACCGGTTCTCCGGTGAGGACTCGTACGGGTCCTTCGCGCCGATCAAGCTCGCCGAGGGCGCGAGCTCGGTCGGGTACCTGGTGATCGACGCCGAAGGCAACAAGGACCACGAGGCCGACCGGACCTTCGACCCGAGCCGGGCCCCCGAGATCTGGCTCAGCGCCGGGACCGGGGACGTGGCGCATTCGCTGGCCGAGGCCAACGGGCACGTCACCGTCCACGCCCCAGATGAGGGCACCGATTGGGGCCTGCACCTGTGGGGCGACGCGCTCGCCGAAGGCGCGGCCACCGAATGGGACTCCCCGCGCGCGCCCGACGGGACCGACGCGTGGGGCCTGTACTGGCAGGTCCCCGTGGGCGACGTGGACGCCGAACTCGGCGCGATCGTCCACTCAGGAGACACGAAGCTCCATGAGGGCGACCTGCTCCTCACCCCGTCGAAGCTGGGCGAGACCTGGGTGACCGCGGCCGGGGCGCACGCCTCGCAGGCCGCGGCCGAGGGCAAGGCCGTGATCCACTACCAGCGCCCCGACGGCGACCTCGACGGCTGGACCCTGCACACCTGGGAGGGCGCGGCCGACCCCACGGATTGGAACGCCGGGCTCGAGCCGGTGCGCACCGACGCGTACGGGCTCGTGTTCGAAGTGGAGCTGACCGAGGACGCCGAGGCGCTCTCGTACATCCTCCACCGCGGCGACGAGAAGGACCTGCCCACCGACCAGCGGCTCGACTTCGCCGAATACGGCCAGGAGGTGTGGCTGCGGGCCGCGACCGAGGGCTACGTGCGCCCGGCCGGGGCCTCGGCCTCGCGGGGCGCGGACCTCGACCTGGGCAAGGAGCAGGCGATCTGGCTCGACGCCGACACGATCGCCCTCGACGTCGATTCGACCGACGGGAAGGTCTTCGAGCTGCTCGCCAGCGCGGACGGCTCGATCCGCATCGAGGACGGCGCCGTGGCCGGGGACTTCACCACGATCGGTCTGACGCCGGTCGGTGGTCTCACCGAGGAGCAGCGGCGCGCGTATCCGCAGTACTGGGGTTATCGGGCGTTCGCGGTGGACGCGGACGGCGAAGGGGTGCGGGAGGCCCTGCGCGGGCAGCTCGTGGCCGTCGAGCGCGATCACGCGGGCGCGGTCTGGTACGCGACGGGCGTGCAGGCCTCGGGCGCGATCGACGACGTGTATTCGGAGGCGCTGGGCGCGGATCTGGGCGTCACGTGGCGCGGTTCGGTGCCGGAGGTGGCGTTGTGGGCGCCCACGGCGCGTTCGGTGGCGTTGGAGCTGTTCGACTCGCCGCAGGACGATTCGCCTGCGGTGCAGGCGATGTCGTTCTCGGAGCGCACGGGCGTGTGGTCGGTCGAGGGCGGTGAGGACTGGGACTGGAAGTTCTATCGGTTCGCGGTCGAGGTGTGGCATCCGGCCTCGCAGGCGGTGGAGTCGTATTCGGTGACCGACCCGTATTCGGTGTCTCTGGCGGCCGATTCGACGCACAGCCAGATCGTGGACCTGGACGACGCCGACTTGAAGCCGGAGGGTTGGGACGCTGAGGTGCCGCCCGCGGAGGTGGATCCGGCCGAGGCGCAGGTGTGGGAGTTGCACGTGCGGGACTTCTCGATCGCCGACTTGTCGGTCGACGAGGGTCTGCGCGGCACCTATGCGGCGTTCGGCCAGGAGGACTCGGTGGCGGTGCAGCATTTGGAGGAGCTGGCCGGGGCCGGGTTGACGCATGTGCACTTGCTGCCGACGTTCGACATCGCGTCGATCCCCGAGACCGGGCAGGCCGAGGTCGCGTGCGACATGGACCTGATGGCGGCGAACTCGACCGAGCAGCAGGAGTGCGTGGGCGCGGTGCGGGCCGATGACGCCTACAACTGGGGTTACGACCCGTTGCACTTCAACACCCCGGAGGGGTCGTATGCGACCGATCCGGATGGGGCGCAGCGGATCCTGGAGTATCGGGAGATGGTTGCCTCGCTGCATGCGATGGGGCTGCGGGTGGTGAACGACGTGGTGTACAACCACACTGCCGCGTCGGGGACCGCCGAGAAGTCCGTGCTGGACCGGATCGTGCCGGGGTATTACCACCGCCTGGATGCGGACGGTGAGGTGTACAACTCGACGTGCTGCGCGAACACGGCCACCGAGGCGCCGATGTTCGACAAGTTCATCGTGGAGTCGGCGGTGCTGTGGCAGGACGCGTACCACGTGGACGGTCTGCGGTTCGATCTGATGGGGCACCACCCGAAGTCGAACCTGCTGGCGGTCCAGGCCGCGATGGACGAGGACGTGCTCTTGTACGGGGAGGGCTGGGACTTCGGCGAGGTCGCCGGGGATGCCCTGTTCGAGCAGGCCACGCAGGTGAACATGGCCGGGACGGGCATCGGGACGTTCAACGACCGGATGCGGGACGCGGTGCGCGGCGGCGGGCCGTTCGACGAGGATCCCACCACGCAGGGGTTCGGTTCGGGCCTGTGGACCGACGACAATGCGGGTGATCCGACCGAGGCGGACCTGGCGGCGCTGCTGCACGCGCAGGATCTGACCAAGCTGGGCTTGGTGGGGAACCTCGCGGACTACACGTTCACCGCCTCGGACGGTTCGACGGTGACCGGCCGGGACCTGGACTACAACGGGTCCGCGGCGGGGTACACCGATCAGCCGGGCGAGGCGGTGAACTATGTGGACGCGCACGACAACGAGATCCTGTTCGACGCCTTGGCGTACAAGCTGGGTGAAGTGTCCAGTGAGGACAGGGCGCGGATGCAGGTGCTGAGCATGGCCACGGCGGTGCTCAGCCAGGGCACCGGGTTCTCCACGGCCGGTTCGGAACTGCTGCGGTCGAAGTCGCTGGACCGGGACTCGTACGACTCGGGGGACTGGTTCAACGCGATCCGCTGGGACTGCACCGGGACTCAAGGGTTCGGGCCCTCCAGCAACGGGTTCGACGCGGGGCTGCCCCCGGCGTGGACCTCGCAGGAGAAGTGGCCGTACGCCGAGGCCGCGATCGCGGCGGTCGACGCTCCCTCGTGCGAGGACATCGCTCTGGCGCAGGGCCGGTACCTGGAGCTGCTGGAGGTCGCCTCGTCGACTTCGGCGTTCAGCCTCGGGGACGCCGGGGAGGTGGCCGAGCGGGTCTCGTTCCCGCTCGCCGAGCCGGGCGTGATCGCGATGCGGATCGACCTGAGCGGCCTGGGCGAGGAGTTCGAGGCGGTCACGGTCGTCTTCAACGCTTCGCCGGAGGGATCGGGCACGGTGGTGGCCGAAGCGGCCGGTTCGGGCGCTTCGCTGCATCCGGCGCTGGCCGATTCGGTGGATCCGCTGGTGGCCGAGGCGGCGTTCGAGGACGCGAGCGGCACCTTCTGGGTGCCGGGGCGCACGGTGGCGGTGTTCGTGTCCTGATACGCCGGAGTGCGATCGATCGCTCACGGTTTCGGCATTGACAGGCCGTGAATACTGGGGATCAGTATCGGATCCCTGAAACCGGGGCGGGTGCGGCACCCGTCCCGGTTTAGCGTCTTCACTTAATCCGAACGGTCCGCGCGTTGGCGTTGCCGGATACGATCGGATCATGACGTACCCCCCGCAAGATCCCGGCACGGCCGGCGGTGACCCCTACATGCAGTCGCAGCCGGGCGCGCAGCCCCCTGCGGGAGGCTATGCCCCGGGCTCGGTCGGGCCCGCGTACCCGACCTCGCAGCAGCCCGCGTACGGGCAGCAGCCGTACGACCCGACGCAGGCGTACGCCCAGCCCGGCTACGGGCAGCAGAGTCCGAGCTACGCGCCGCAGTACGGCCAGTACGGGCCGCCGCCGGTGCAGCCGCAGAAGTCCGGCGGCGGCACCGCGGTCCTGGTGGTCGTGGTGGTCCTGCTCATGGCCGTGGGCGGGGTGGCGGGGTTCTTCCTGCTCGGCGGCGACCGCGACGAGGGGAACCTGGGGGCCTCGGACGATTCGTCCCAGTCCCAGGAGAGCACCCCTGAGGGCGACGACGGCGGCGAGACCGGCGAGGACGAGCCTCCGGCGCCCTCAGGCACGCACCTGACGGTGAACTCGCTGGGCGCGGTCACGCCGATCCCGGGCCCGGAGTGGCAGTACGCGAGCGGGCCGGGCGCGATGTACGGGCCGATGGTCGACTCCGAGGTGTACCAGATCCAGCACACCGAATGGTGGATCTCGTTCTTCGGCACGGGCGTCTACTCGGGCGCGGCCGCGGTGTACGACCCGGCGAACCTCAACGCGAGCGCCGAGAGCGCGGCGGCGGTGTGGCTCGACGGCGCGTTCGACTCGGTCGAGGGCTACGTGCAGGGCGAGATCACCTACACCGAGGTCGAGGTCGACGGCCGCCCCGGCGTGCTCGCCGAGTGGCGCAACTCCTGGACCTCGGCGGGCGAGTACTCCCCCGACCTGTACGAGGACACCGCGATGCTCATCGTCGACGTCGACGGCGTGAACGCGTTCCTGGGCATCGCGAGCGTCTCAGAGTCCGCAGTGACCTCTTACCAACCGGCGGTCGACGCACTGCTGGCAACGGTCTTCGACACCGAAACTGCCTGAGCGGCAAGGATTCGCGAAGGGACCGCTCCTGCGGGGCGGTCCCTTCGCCGTTCCCCGAGCCCGAGGGGGGTGCCTGAGCGCGGGCTCGTCCCATTCGGGGTTCAGGCGGCAGCGACAAAAGGGTGGGGGAGTGTCGCGGGCTGTTTGTCGAGGCCGGGCCGGTTTGGGCCTGGGTTCGGGCGGCAGCGACGAAGGAGTGAGGGAGTGCTGCGGGTTGTTTGTCGGGGCCGGGCCCGTTCGGTTCGAGGTTAGGGCTGGCAGCGACGGAAGCTGGTGGAGGGCGGCGCGGCTTGGGTTGCCGTGGCCTGGCCGGTGTGGGTTTGTCCCGCCGTGGCGGTGCCGGTGGCGGCGGTGTGGGCGGTCGTGGCGGTGGACATGGCGGAATCTCCGGTCGCGTCTCCCCGGTGGGAGGCCGTGCCGGACACGCTGATGGTCGTGGTCTGCTGCATCGCTGTTCACCCCCTTCGCCTTCCTGCCTGTGGGCCCCTCGCCCGGTGGCGGTTTCACTGGTGGCCTTCGGGTTTCGATCCCGGGCCATGCCGCTTCGGGCCTTGACCCTTTCGGTCTTAGCCCATACTGTGTCGGCCCTCGGCCTTTCGGCTTCGCGCCCACACTTCCTCGGGCCCTGTGCCTCCCGGCGCTGGCCCATGCTGCTGCGACGCTTCGCCTTTCGGCTTTGCGCCCATCCTGCTTCGGGCCTTGACCTTTCGGTACCCAGCCCATGCTTCCTCAGGCCCTGACCTTTCGGTGTCGAGCCCGTGCCGTGCCAGACCCCGCCCGGTGCCCGTGCATGAGGGCACGGTCGCAGGAGCGGTGCCTGTCTTACCGTCTTACGGTCTTGCGGTGGTGCTGTCTTGCGGTGCCAGACGTTCCTTGCGTTGTCTGGGGCAGGCTTGCCGTGGTTGTGCCCGATGTGTGGGTCGAGCCAGCAGCCTGTTTTCTGTGCCTCGTTCAGGACACTCGCAATCCGGCTCGAGGTGATCCCGGCCGAACGTCTCCTACACCCCCAAGTCCGCTTTTCGAGGCGCGACCCGATGTAGAACCCGATAGCACAAACAGGACTGACAACAGCAACGAAGTCGACATCATGCACGGAGTACACGCCGGCCAGAGGCTTGTCTCAGTCTGCTTACACCTCGTGCCACCTGCACTAATGTCATATCCCTGTGCGTACCTCAATGATCCCATGTGACACACCGACCGTCATCACCCACACGACTAGAAGACCCTCACGTTCGACCCCGAACCCCAAGCGCCCCAACCACATCCACACCCGACCCCCACCCACCGACCCCGCCCATCCACTCATCCCGTTGTCGCCGCCGCCTTTGACTTTCACCCACAACAAACCCAAGGCCGCCAACCGACCCCGCCGGGCCGCCGCCTCTTCGTCGCTGCCGCCTTTGACTTTCCCCACCACCAACCCTGAAGCTGGAAAGGGTGGGTCACCTGGCGGAGAGTTTGGTTCGTACTCGGTCGAGTTCGCGCAGGGCTCCGAGTTCGATGTAGACGCGTTCGGCCTCGCGCCATTCGGCGCACGCCGCCGCGCCGTCGCCTCTCGTCCACAGGACGTCGCCCACGAGTTCGCGCACGTACGCCGCCGACGGCTCGTGCTCGGCGCCGGAGAACACCGAGCGGGCCCGCTCGTAGTGCGCGAGCGCGCCGTCGAAGTCCTTCTCCAGGTGGGCGATGAGCCCGAACCCCATGTGCGCGTGGCCGGTTCCGCTGGGGAACCCGGCCGCCTCGGCGGCCCGGGCGATCCGCTCGAAACAGGCCCGGGCCTCGTCGGCGAGTCCGACCCGCGCGGCGTGCCAGCCGATCGCCCACAGTGAACGGTGCTCCCAGAACCAGTCGCCGGCCTCGGTGAAATGCCGGTGCGCCATGCGGGCCGCGTCGAGGGCGTCCTGCTCGCGGTCGAGGCGCGCCGCTTCGACACAAAGTCCGAAGTAGACGAACCCGCTCGCCCAGGGCTCGCGGTACTCCTCGCTCAGCGCGATCGCGCGCCGCAGTTGCGCCCCCGCCTCGTCCACGTCACCGAGCAGCGTCATCGCCGCCGCCAGGTAGCCGTGGGAGACGATGCGCCCGAACACGTCCCCGGCCCGCTCGGCCGCCTCCAGCGCCGCGGCCTGCGCCTCGCGCAGCTCCCGGCCCAGGCCGTGGGAGATCATGAACTCGGCCAGGCACCACGCCAGCTGCCAGGTCCGGGTGCCCTCGCCGGGGGTCGACTCGCGCTTCATCAGTCCGATGAGGACCTCGTATTCGGTGGCGAACCAGGCCGCGGCCTCTTTGGCGTCGCCGATCGGTTCCAGCGCCACACCCGCGGCGGGCTCACCGAGATCGACGCCGCCGCCGTGGAGGGTGAGCAGTTCGTCGGCCAGGTGCGTCGAGTGCAGGAAGTAGGCCACGAGCCGCTGGTCTGCGGCCTCGCGGAGCTCGGCGGCGACCTCGGCGTTCAGGCGTTCTTTCGCGTAGGCGCGCAACAGGTCGTGCATCGAGTAGCGGCCTTCGCGGAGCTGGTCGACCAGGTGGACCCCGGTGAGTTCGACGAGCGCGGCCTCGGCGTCCTCTGTGGAGGCGCCCATGAGGCTGGCCATCGCTGGCACCGTCAGGTCGGTGCCCGGGTGCAGCCCGAACATCCGGAACGCCTGCGCCGCACGGGTGCCGAGTTCCTGGTAGGAGCACGCGAACACCGAGCGCGGGTCGGAGGCGAGGTCTGAGGAGGTGAGCACCCGGAACACGTTCGTGGTCGACTCCAGGCGGGCCGCCAACGCCGCCAACGAGAACCCCGGATGCGCGGCGGCCCACGCCCCGATGAGCGTGAGCGCCAACGGGAGCCGCCCGCACGAGGCCACGATCCGCTTGACCGGCTTCTCCTCCTCCAGGGCCCGCTGCATCCCGATGCGGCGCACCAGGAGCGCCCAGGCGTCGGCCTCGGAGAGCAGTTCGAGGGCGATCGAGTCGGCGCCTTCGGTGGCGTCGAGCCCGGCGAGGCGGTCGCGGCTGGTGACCAGCGTGAAGCTCCCGGGGGCCACCGGCAGCAGCGGGCGCACTTGCGCCGCGTCCCTGGCGTTGTCGAGGACGACCAGGATGCGCCGCTGCGCGAGTACGGTGCGGTACAGGCCGATCCGCTCGTTCAGGCCCGCCGGGACGCGGTGCGGCTCCACACCGAGCGCGGCGAGCACCTCGCCGATGACGGCCGCGGCGTCGGTGCCCGCGGCGAGCGGGTCGAAGCCGCGCAGGTTCACGTACAGCTGCCCGTCGGGGAAGCGGTGCGCGACCCGGTGGGCCCAGCGGACCGCCAGCGCGGTCTTGCCGACCCCGCCCATGCCGGTGATGACGGCGAGCCCGGCCTCGCCTTCGGAGGTCTCCAGGAAGCCGTCGAGGAGCCGGATCTCCCTCTCGCGGCCGGTGAAGCGGGAGTTCGCCCTCGGCAGCATCGCGGGGACGCGCCTCGGCGCGGGCGCGGCGGGGGCCTCGGGCGGGGGCGGGGACTCGTCGCGCAGGATCCCGGTGTGGACGTCGGTGATCTCGCGGTTGGGGTCGGCGCCGAGCTTCTCGGCGAGGCGGGTCTTGAGGGCCTCGAACGCGGCGAGCGCGTCGGCGGTGCGCCCGGCGGCGTGCAGGGCCCGCATGAGCAGGGCGGTGAAGCGCTGGCGGGTGTCGTGGACGGCCACGATCTGGCCGAGTTCCTCGACGACCTCGGCGTGGCGGCCCAGTTCGAGGTCGAGGGCGATGCGTCGCTCCAGGAGGGTGAGGCGGTGCTCGTCGTAGCGGCGGCGCACGGCCTCCACGGTGGGCCCGGCCTGGTCGGCGAGCGCGGGGCCGCGCCATTCGGCGAGGGCCCGGCGGAGCGCGGCGGCGGCCTCGCCGAGGCGGCCTTCGGCCTTGAGGCGGCGCGACTCGTCGTCGTCCGCCTTGCAGCGCAACGTGTCGAGCTCGGCGGTGTCGATGCGGAACCGGTAGGCGCGGCCGACGGTCTCGACGCGGTCGCGCAGGGCCCCGAGCTTGCGGCGCAGGACCCCGATGGTGTTCTGGACCTGGGTCTCGGGGTCTTGGGGGACGTCGAGGCCGTAGACGGCGCGGACGATGCTCTCCAGGGGGACCACGTTGTTCGCGTCGTCGAGGAGGATCGCCAGGACGGTGGCGGTGTTCCCGCGGGGTACGGCCACGCTCGCGCCGTCGATCCGGACCTCCAGGGGGCCGAGCAACCGCACGTCGAGGGTAGGCATGTTCGTCCGCCTTCGCGTCAAGGGACCGCCGGGCGGACGGGCCGGGTCGCGGCCGTCGGGTGCCGGGCCGGCTCCAAGTTACCGGGGGGTTCGATTGTCCCACAGGGCTTCGCCGGGCGTCGATCCCGAAGCATGACCGATCGGTGACCGATCCGTGAGCGTCCGGGGCAGGATCGTCGGCCAAGGGGTGCGCGAACGCCTCCTGGAGGGGGCGGCCCGCAGCCGCCGCGGAGCGGAAGGAACACCGATGCAGCGGATCGAGATCCCCGAGGACTACGACGCCCGCCTGACCGAGGGCCGGCGGGCGGCCGCGAGTCTGCCCGCGGGGCCGGTGCGCGACGCGGTCGAGCGGGCCCTGGACCAGGCCCCGACGCGTGAGCGCTTCGAGCAGGCCGAGGCCCTCGCGGCCGAGGCCGCCGAGCTGACCGAGGACCTCCAGTCCGCCGAGTTCGACGGCACCGACGCCGACCGCGTCGCCTGGCTGCGCATCGACCTCACCGGTCGCCTGCGCTCGCTCGCCCTGAGCCCCACGATCGACCGCCTGAGCAACCGCGCGGTGGCCGAGGCGATCGAGGCGGCCTGGACGGCGGCAGAGGCGGCCCGCTCCGAGCGCGTCCTCGACCTGGAAAAGCGCCACCCGGCGATCCTGGCCGCGCGGGTCCCCGACCCGAGGGGGGACGAGATCCGCGACCTCATCGCCAGGAGCTCGCACGAGCGGTTCGAGCACATGACCGAGGACGAGCTGTGCGCCGCGGAGGTCGACTTGGAGGGGCGGCTCACCGGGTTCCGGTTCCTGGTCCCCAACGCCACTTTGGACACTGAATGCGAGGCGCTGGCGGCACTGGCGGCGGCCACGGTCCAGGCGGCGCAGGGGAAGGCGGGCGAGCGGTTGTCGGCACTGCTGGAGCGGTACTTCGCTTGAGACTCAGGCGATCTGGACTGGGAAGAGGTCGGTCGACTCGATGACGCGGTCGCGCTCTGCGGCGCGCGCGGCCCGGCGCGGGTCGGTCATATAGGAGTCGAGGGCGGCCTGCCCGGTGAAGCGGTACACGTGGATCTCGTGCGGCCGCCCGTCGGCGCCGTCCCCGACGACACGGGAGACGAGTGCTCCGCCGTGCTCGGGAATCAGGGCGAGAACCTCGTCCTCGTAGGCGCGCATGTCGGCTTCGAGGCCGGGACGGGCCCGCAGCGTGCAGCACAGTTCGATGGTCGAATCAGACATGCGCCCAAGTATCACTCGCCAACCCGAACCCGGC
>NZ_JBEYYO010000003.1:327505-336794 GCF_040645615.1 Glycomyces sp. NPDC046736
GGCGAGGCGGCGAGGCGGCGAGGCGGCGAGGCGGCGAGGCGGCGAGGCGGCGAGGCGGCGAGGCGGCGAGGCGGCGAGGCGGCGAGGCGGCGAGGCGGCGAGGCGAAAGCATGGCCGGTCGCGAACAGCGCCGGTAGTGCGAACACGCGCGCGCCGCAGACCGCCGCGTGATGCTCGACACGACCGCGTCGAAACCCGGGCGTTTCTGTCGTACCCGGCTGGGAGATTGGGGCTTACCCACCCAAGGGTGGGCAAGCCCCCCACGCCAATCCGCGCAGCCCCGCCTCACGCACCTCGCGCGCCCTCCGCGCTACCCGCCTACCGTCCCACCTCGCCGCTTCGCTCGCCTTCCGTGCCCCGCTGCCCTCGCCGCGCCGCTCGCTCGCCTCCCGGCGCGAGCTCCGCGGAACTCACGATCAAGCCTGCGACCGTGATCGCCAGACCCGTGAGGATGCCGCAGGCGCCACCGACGATGAACAACCAGTCACCGCGCGAATTCGCATCGGCCTGTTCTTCGTAGGAGTTGGAACCTCCGGAGTTGACATAGACGCACTTGTCGCCCTCCTCCATCTCGAGTCCGCCGCACCTGACCGTGTCATCACCGCCGAGCGTCCCGAGCATGCACGCGAGCGAGACGCCCGCGATCGCGAGACCGAACAGCACGACGATCGTCTTCGCTACCGTCCCTTGCACCTTCGGATTCGACATGGCTACGCGTATGGGTCGTCGTCGGAGCCGATGCCCCAGACGTCCTCGTCCGGGTCCTCCAGGAGCTTCGACTCGCGCTCGGTCTCGCTGTCGCTGCCGCCCGCGCCCCGAGCGCCGCCGCCCGCGCCGCCCATCATGCCGCCCGCGCCGCCGGGCCTCCCGGCCCCGGCCGCCGCGGGGGCCGTGGGAGCCGCGAGCGTCGCTCCTCCCATGCCGCCCTGGGGGCCGACGCCCGCACCGGAAGTGAGGCCGCCGGAGCCCAGGCCGCCGACGCCGCCACCGACGCCGCCCGTGCCGAGCCCGCCGCCGGAGGCCAAGCCGCCGGTGAGGTCGTCGGCGTCGAGTTCGCTGCTGTCCCAAGGGTTGTCGTACTCGGGGAGGTCCGGCTGCCCGATGTCGCCCAGGCCCGACGGGTCCTGGGGCATCGTCGGCTGCTGCATGTCCTCGCCCGTGGGGTTCTGCTCCTGGCGCTGCTCGGCCTCCTCCTGCGCCTCCTCCTCGGGGGTCTTCTCCTCCTCTTCCTCTTCTTCCTGCTCTTCCTCGGCGGCGTCCTCTTCCTCCTCGGGGGTCTCGACGCTGTCCCCGGTCAGCTGCGGGCTGGTCGCCCCGCCCCGCTTGTCCTCCAAGGGCTGCAACGCTTCGGCGACCGCGTTGAGGACCGCGCCCGCCGCGGCGTCGGCGGCGTTGAGCAGGCCCAGCGCCGACTGGAGCTGCGCCGTCCCGGCCGCGGCCTCGGCCTGGAGCGCGGCTTCCAGGAACCCGCCGAGCGGGCCCAGCTGCGCGATCAGGGCGTGCTGCGCGGCGCTCACGGCCACCAGCGGCGCGGGCAGGACGTCGAAGCCCTTGCCCTTGAGGAACGCCTCGGTCAGCTGCATCCCCGCGCGCACGCTGAACATCTCCGACCCGGCGGCCTGGAGCGTAGTGGCGGCGGCGTTGATCTCGCCGATGACCTGCGTGATGTGGGCGTTGACGGTGCCGACCTCTGCGTTGAACGCCTCATTCGCCGCGTCCTGCCAGTGGGCGTTGAGCTCGGTGACCTTGGTGCCGTAGTCGGTCTGGTGCGCGGCCAGGTCGCCCGCCGCGGCGGTGACCTCCATGGCGTAGCCCATGAACTCGGTGGGCTCGCCCGACATCACTTGCTCGTACGTGGGCATGGGATTCTCCTATCGGCCCGAGGGCAGGTCGCTTTGGATGCCGCTGAAGCGGGACTGGGTCTCCTTGTCGACGGTGTCGACGTCGTCGGCGCTGCCGACGACCTGCTCGCCCTGCCAGTCGAGGCGGCTCTCGACCGCGGCGGTCACGGCCGCGAGCGCGGTCTGCCAGCGCCGCCCGGCCTCGCCGGTCGCGAAGCCGGGGTTGCGGTCGGCGGCGGACGCCGCCGGGCGCTCCACCCGTCGGGACGCGTTCTGCGCGTTCCCGGCCATGTCGCGCAGGCCGGTCCCGCCCGACCGCACGTCCTCGACGTCCATGTGCACGGTCATGGCTTCCTCCTTCGTTGACGCCCTCGGGGCGATCGCCCGGCGGCGATGCGCGTACTCTCCCGCGCGCCGTCACGGGTCGGTCCCGCCCGGCCGCCTCACGCGCCATGACGGATTCGTGACGATGCGGGCTTCCATGGGGCGCACAGGATCAGGAAGCGGGCCCCGGGCCCGGATCAGGGAGGTGCGCTGCCGATGACCGACGACCTGTTCGCGGCCGACGACGACGCGGGAAGCGCTGCGGAGGGAGGCTTCGTGTTCGAGGCCTCGCTGGAGCTGCCGCAGTTCGAGTTCACGCTCGCCTTCGGCGACACCCAGGCCACCGGCACCGATCGCGCGGGCTGCTCATCGGGGGACTGCCCGCACCCGGCGGCGCACCCGGCCGAAGCCGACTGGGTGCAGCTGGCCTCGGCCGTCCCGGTCGAGGGCCAGCTGCACCGCTTCAAACCGCGCTGCGAGGGCATGGCCTACCCGACCGAGGAGGACTTCCGGGCCGCCGTCGCGGCCGTGCGCCCGGCCGACGCGGACGCGTTCTCGTTGCAGCGCTTGCGCAGTGGCTGGACCGACGAGGTGGGGGGCCGGATCGGGTCGTGGCCCGAGCGGCTCAAGTCGAAGCTCGCGGCGCTGGCCGAAGGCTGGGCCGGTGAGGACTTCGACGCGTTCGCTGCGATGGCCGACCAGGCGCGGGCGCTCGCGGAGGGCGCGATCGACGACATCGAGTCCACTGTGGCCGAATTGGAGCAGCGGGAGTCGGCGATCTACACCCTCCAGGGCGGTGACTCGGGCGAGATCCCTTACCCCGCACCGATGGTGGGCACCGAGGGCGAGTGGTCGAACCTCAAGGCGCTGCACGTGCGGCCCGCGTGGTGGCACGGGGACTGCATCACCATGACCTGCGAGGAGGCCGAGAAGGCGCTCGAACTGGCCGGGGCCGACGCGGGCCTGGCCGGGGAGGTGCGCGAGTTCGTGGAGGAGAAGGTCGGCGCCGGGCTCCTGGGCTTGGGCACGCTGGTCTCGGAGGTGCGGGCGCTCGCGAGCGAGGAGGCGAAGACCGTGTTCGGCGAGCGGGTCGCGGCCGAGCTGGCGGCGTACGTGGAGCGCCAAGCCGCGATCGACGAGTCGATCGCCGAGAAGCGCACCGGTCAGAGCGCGGAGCTCGCGGCGGTGCAGACGACCGGCGAGGACCGGCCGTTCCCCAGCGGCGCCGACGTGTCCTATATGGATCTCGCTGCGCCGGAGCCGGAGTTCCCCTCGCCGCCGGTCTCGCCGCAGACCACGATGGACCCGAGCCCGGTCCCGCCGGGCGGGGACGGGACCGCGGCGGCCACGGAGAAGACCGAGGACGAGGCCGACGAGAACCCTTGGGACGACGACGAAGACGACGGTTCGCAGACCGGCGGCCTCGCCAGCGGCGGCGGCTATGGCACCGTCCCGGGCGGGGGCGGGAGCCTCGGTGCGGGCGGCGGAGGCGGGCGCCTGGGCGGCGCGGTGGGACCGGGCGCGATGGCCACGCCGCAAGGACTGTTCGGCCCGGCCGTGACGCCGACGCCGACGTCGGGAACGAACGCAGCGAGCGGATCGCGCGGCGGCCTGTTCGGCCCGCAGGGCCAACCGGGTGCCAAGGGCGGCAAGGCCCCGGCCAAGGACGAGGAGGAGACCGAGGCCAAGGCGCCCGAGAACCTCGCCCGCCGCGAGACCGACAACGTGTGGGGCTGGGTCGCGCCCAAGGACGACCCGCACAACTGACCGCGTCAGCGAAGGAGAGACATGGGAGAGCGCGTGTTCGACTCGGCGTCGATCGCCGAGTACCGGGAGTTCCTCTTGGAGCTGATCGACGAGTTGGAGAACGAGGTCCTGCCGGTGCTGTCGGCCGGGACCCTCAGCCGCGCACCGGCGTTCGGGGTCGCCCCCGGCGCGGCCGAGAACGCGGCGGTCCAGTACGCGCGGTTCCACACCGCGACCTGGCGCAACCTCCAGTTCCTGCGGGGGACGCTGCACGGCATGGAATCGGCGCTGGCGCAGGCCGAGAGCGGCGAGGACGAGACGTTCTTCATGGAGTTCGGCGCCTCGTTCGCGCCGAATCCGCCCGAGGCGTAGACGACGACGGCCTGGTCCCCGCATCGCGGGGACCAGGCCGTCTCGGTTCGCTAGAACGCCTCGTCGGGCAGGTCCATCGCGGTCAGGTCCGCGCCTTCGGCGATCTTGCGGTCGGCGGTCAGGCGGGGCAGGACCTCCTTGGCGAAGAAGGTCGCCGCGGCGACCTTGCCGCGGTAGAAGTCGTCGTCCGCGCCGTCGTCGAGCTTGCCCTGCGCGACCTCGGCCTGGCGCAGCAGCAGCCAGCCGACCAGGAGGTCGCCGACGGCCAGCAGCAGGCGCCGCGAGTGCAGCCCGGCCTTGTACAGTTCGCGCGGCTCCCCCTCGGCCGGGCCCATCAGCGCCGGCTGGAGCGCTTCGAGGATGCCCTGCACGTCCCCGAGCGCGCGCAGCACCTTCCCGCGCACCTCCTCAAGGGACTCGTGGCCTTCCTGAGTGGACTCCATGATCTCGGAGGCGACGGCCATGAGCGCCTCGCCGTTGTCCTTGATGATCTTGCGGAACAGGAAGTCCAGGCTCTGGATCGCGGTGGTGCCCTCGTAGAGCGTGTCGATCTTCGCGTCGCGGACGTACTGCTCCAGCGGGTAGTCCTGGAGGTAGCCCGAGCCGCCGAACGTCTGGAGCGACTCCGAGCTCAGCAGGTCGTAGGCCCGCTCCGAACCGCAGCCCTTGACGATCGGCAGCAGCAGGTCGTTGATCCTCTTCGCGGTCTCGGCCGCGTCCTCGTCGCCGTCGGCCTCGGCCAGCGCCGCCTTGTCCTGCCAGGAGGCGGTGTAGGAGACGAGCGCGCGCAGGCCCTCGGTGTAGCTCTTCTGCATCAGCAGCGAGCGGCGCACGTCGGGGTGCTTGATGATCGGCACGCGCGGCGCGGTCTTGTCGGTCGACTGGAGCAGGTCGGCGCCCTGGATGCGGCTCTTGGCGTAGTCGAGCGCGTTGAGGTAGCCGGTGGAGAGCGTGGCGATGGCCTTGGTGCCCACCATCATCCGCGCGTATTCGATGATGAGGAACATCTGGCGGATGCCCTCGTGCTTCTCGCCGAGCAGCCAGCCCTTGGCCGGGGACTTGTCCCCGAAGGTGAGCTCGGCCGTGGCCGAGACCTTCAGGCCCATCTTGTGCTCGATGTTGGTGACGTTCACGCCGTTGCGCGCGCCCAGTTCCCCGGTCTCGGGGTCGAACTCGTACTTGGGGACGATGAACAGGCTCAGGCCCTTGGTGCCGGGGCCGCCGACGCCCTCTTCGCCCACCGGGCGCGCGAGCACGTAGTGGATGATGTTGTCGGTCATGTCCTGGTCGCCCGAGGTGATGAACCGCTTGACGCCTTCGAGGTGCCACGAGCCGTCGGGCTGCTTGTAGGCCTTGGTGGTGCCCGCGCCGACGTCGGAGCCCGCGTCGGGCTCAGTGAGGACCATCGTGGCGCCCCAGCCCTTCTCGACGAAGAGCTTGGCCCATTCCTTCTGCTCGTCGGTGCCTTCGCGGTAGGCGCTGTGCGCGAACGAGGAGCCGGCGGCGTACATCCACAGGGCCGGGTTGGAGCCCAGCACGAGCTCGGCGAGCGACCACCAGAGCATGCGGGGGGCCACGGTGCCGCCGAGGACCTCGGGGAGGTCCAGGCGCCAGTACTCGGCGTCGATGAAGGCCTTGTAGGACTTCTTGAACGATTCGGGGAGGGTCACCGAGTTGGTGGCCAGGTCGAATACGGGCGGGTTGCGGTCGCCGTCGACGAAGCTGGCCGCCAGTTCCTCCTCTGACAGGCGCGCCAGCTCGGCCAGGATCTCGCGGGCCGTGGCCTGGTCCAGGTCGGCGAAGCTCGGGTGGTCGAGAATCTTGTCCGCCCCGAAGACCTCGAAGAGATTGAACTCCAGGTCTCGGAGGTTGTGGCGGAAGTGCGTCATTGCGGGTCCTCCATTACTCGGTGGTAACCACCATCATATTACCCGCGAGTAAGTACCTCAAGCTTCCCGCGCTTCCAGGACGAAGCTATCGGGGTCGAACGCCTCACAGCCAGCGTTCGGGCAGCGTGTCGCGGGCGGATTCGGCGGGGTTGGAGTCGCGTCGCCGGGCGGGCGGGGGTCGCGTCTGACCGTTGGGCGTGAGCGGGCGGACCGAGGTGTTCGACGGAGCGGGCGCACGGGCCGGGCGATTCGAGATCGCTCCTCGATTCGGCGTCATGGGCGGGCCGGGGGCGCGTCGACTTGGGGAGTAGGGCGCCCGGCGTCCTTCGATCGGGTGAGCGTGACGGAAATTCGAGACACGCCGTAACCTGCGCACCCGTGCCTCGTTGAACCGTGCAACAGACCGCTTGTGCGACGGCAGACGCGCGGGCGGGGTGGAAGGAACCGGATCGTCCCGAGCAGGACCGCGAATCACAATTCGCGGGCGGAATGTCATACCCGGCCCGTAACGTTTAAGACAACACCACCAACGCCCGTAACACCAACACCGTCGCACCGCACCACTGCGGCACACAACACCACCGATCGCCACCGGGAAACAGGACCAGGAACCAGGGAGCCCCCCATGATCCGCGCCGTCGCCGTCCGATTCGCCGCCCGCGCCAAGCCCGCCTACGTGGGCCGCCATCGCCGGGCCAAGCCAGTCCTCCAACGAGTCTTCCGCATGCCCGCCCAGGCTTCTGGGCCGGCCGCCGAGATGATCGAGCACTAAAGCCGCAGGTCCGGGCAGCGTCGAGTTCGCGGCCCGGGCCGATTCGGAGCGAGCCGGTTGGGCTTCACCCGAGCCCGTCGGCTCGATTCGGATCGGGGAGATCCGTCGCCGTCCGCGCCGGGTCGAGCCGACTCGGTCGAGAGGCCGGGCCGATCAGGCGCCGTCCGCGCCGAGCCGGTTCAGGGCGACGACGCCGATCCGGCCTCGCCCAGGTCGGCTCAGTCCGATTCGGGCCTGTAGTCCAGCAGGAGCAGTGCGATGTCGTCGGTGAGCGGGCCGCCCACCCAGCGGCGCAGGGCCGTCTCCAGCGAAGCGAGGCCGTCGCCCACGTTGCCGTGGCCGATGAGGCTCCAGGCGCGTTCGCGGATCGGGAAGAACTCGCCGTCCTTGCGCGCCTCGGCCAGGCCGTCGGTGTAGAGGAAGATCCGGTCGCCCGGCTGGAGCCGCAGCGTGATCTCGCGAGCCGAGGGGCCAAGGCCCAGCGGCGGGGCCATCGAGTCGGGTTCGAGGTAGGTCGCCACCCCGTCGCGCACCAGCATCGGCGGCGGGTGGCCGCAGTTGATGATCTCCAGCGTGCCGCCGCGCTCCTGGAGCAGGATCGCGGTCACGAAGTCCTCGTCACCGGCGTTGCGGGCCACGGCGTGGTCGAGGTCGGCGACCATGCAGCGCTGGTCGGAGCGCTCGAAGGCCACATGCCGGAACGAGCCGAGCACCGTCGAAGACAGGCGCACCGCGTCGAGGCCCTTGCCTCGCACGTCGCCGATGATGATCCGGACCCCGTATTCGGTGCCGAGCGCCTCGTAGAGGTCGCCGCCGATCTCCGCACCCGACCGCGCCGAGACGTAGCGGGCCGCGATGTCGAAGGGGCCCATGCGTTCCCCGATCGGGCGCAGGATCGCCTGCTGCACCACCGAGGCCAGTTGGGTGAGTTTGCGGAGCCGGTCGTCGTCCCTCTCGCGCACGATCGCCACCGCCGCGGAGATCACCACCGACACGGCCACCACCAGGAAGTCGACACCGTGGACGGCGACCCCGGTCAGCGAGAAGTCGTGCAGGACCCACAGGTAGCCGAAGGCCGCGAGCATGCTCGCCACGCCGATGCCCGAAACCCACCGCCAAGGCAGGAAGGCCGAGGCGGCCAGGGGAGGCAGGGCCAGCCACGAGACCGCGTGCGAGTCGTCGTGCACGGCCAGGCGCAGCCCGACCAGGACCACCACCACGGCGAAGGCCGCGGTGAACGCGGACCGCACCGAGGGCGTGGAGAAACCGGTCAGCCGGTCAGCACGAGCCATGCTCGGCTTCCGACGCAGCGTCGTGCGCATGTGAGTGAATGCCTCCTTCCTACCGGATCGCGGCCGGGGTCCCTTCGCTTTCGCTGGAGTTCCCGTTCAGGGCGGGGTCCCCCGGCCCCGGACGCACCGGCCGAAGCCGGAGGGGAGCGTCGCGTCAGCAAGCGGTCAGGGCGAAGCGGGCGGGGATCAGGGCACCGGACTTCGACCTTCGTCGATGGAGTGCCCGGAGCGCCGGACCCGATTCGACCATCGCCGATGTGAAGATCGTAATGGTCGCCGACCCTTGACCGGGCGTGGAGGACACCGCCGCACGGGTGACGGCGAAGTCTGTGCTTTCGGGCGGCCGGGAGCGCCGAACGGGTGGTCCGGACTCATCTGTTCGTACGGTGTCAGATCGTTCTCCGGCGGCGATACGGGATGAATGCGACACTGCCGCGGCCTCGGCGGCGTACCGGCCGGCGGGTAGGGACGTGACCAATCGCGCTGGCGCGGGGCGCGGGCGGCGTGCGAAAGTTGGCCTGTGAAGTTCACGATTTCGCGGACCCCGTTCGATGGCCCTGTGGCGCAGCGACTCTGCGCGGAGATTCAAGCCGAGTACGTCCGCCGCTACGGCAGCGGCGACGAGACCGAGCTCGGCACCGGCGACTTCGATCCGCCGCGCGGCGACTTCATGGTCGCCTACGACGAGGCGGGCGAACCGCTGGGCTGCGGCGGCTGGCGCGGCCACGGCGAGGACGCCGAGATGAAGCGCGTCTACGTGCGCGAGAACGCCCGGAGGCGGGGCCTGGCCCGAGCGATCGTGGCGGCGGTGGAGGCCTCGGCGACCGAAGCGGGCCGGGCGCGGATCATCCTGGAGACCGGCCCCGAGCAGCCCGAGGCGATCGCGATGTACCGCGCGATCGGCTACGAACCGGTGGCCCCGTTCGGCTTCTACGCGAACGAAGCAGGCTCGCTGCACCTGGGAAAGCCGCTCGGCGGCAAGGTCGAGGCGAACCCCGAGGCAGCTCAGGCAACGTAAATCCTATAGGATATATCCTATTTTCTAGAGCCGCG
>NZ_JBEYYO010000003.1:336892-388886 GCF_040645615.1 Glycomyces sp. NPDC046736
AGAGCCACCGCGAGCCACCGCGAGCCACCGCGAGCCACCGCGAGCCACCGCGAGCCACCGCGAGCCACCGCGAGCCACCGCGAGCCACCGCGAGCCACCGCGAGCCGCTTTCGCAGGCCGCGCCGGGTTTCCCCGGTGAGACGTCCGTCCATTTTGGGTGATTTGCGGTAATTCAGTGAATAGTTGCTTTTCCGGCCAAGCAACTTGGATGCCCACTCATGGTGTCTTTCGGTCTAGGGTGACCAAACGGTTCATCCCTCACATCCACCCCGAAAGGATCACAGTGGACACCAAACGGAAGCACCTGATCCGGCTCGGCGCGGGCGTCGCGGCCGGGCTCGGTGCCGTCGCGCTCGTCTGGGCGGGCACCGCCTCTGCCGGAGCCGAAGAGAACTCCACCCAAAGCGACTTCGAAGCCCAGGTCATCGGCGGGCAGGAAGCCGAAGAGGGCCAGTACCCCTGGCTCGTCGGGCTCGGTTCGGCCGGGTCGGGCACCCCCTGGGAGAACCAGTTCTGCGGCGGCTCGGTCATCGCACCCACCGTCGTGCTCACCGCCGCGCACTGCGTCGAGAGCGACGCCCCCGAGGACCTCGCGGTCTTCTCCGGCTCGGTCGACCTCGAAGGCCCCGACATCGTCACCACCGGCGTGGCCGACATCCACGTCGCCGAGGACTACGAGAGCCCCACGCAGTTCGCGAACGACTGGGCGCTGCTGCTCCTGGCCGAACCGGTCGACGTCGAGCCGATCGCGCTCAACGCCGACCTCACCGAGTTCGACGCGTTCGAGACCGCCGGGTGGGGCCTGACCGAGGAGAACGAGTACCCGACCCTCGCGCGCTGGGTCGAAGTGCCCTTCGTGGACGACACCCAGTGCGCCGAGGCCTACCCCGACGAGCACGACGCGGCCTCGATGGTCTGCGCCGGCGACCTCGCCTCGGGCGGCATCGACGCGTGCTCGGGCGACTCGGGCGGCCCGCTCATGGCTGGGGCCGAGGACGGATCGCAGGTCCTGGCCGGGATCGTGAGCTGGGGTTACGGCTGCGCCGAGCCCGGCTACCCCGGGGTCTACTCGGAGGTCGCGACCTTCGTGCCCACCATCGAAGAGGTCGTCGCGGGTTGGGGTGCCGAGCTCTAAGTCGACAGCGGGCCGCCCCGGCAGGAGCGGGCCGCGCTGAACAGCCAGACGCGTCGGGCGGGACCGAGAGGTCCCGCCCGCGCCACGCCCGGTCTCGGGGGCTTTCGCAACCCTTCGGCCGTCCTTGTATACTCGGGGCGGCTCTGGTTCGACAGAGTTCGCGGGTGTAGTTCATTGGTAGAATGCGACCTTCCCAAGGTTGAGAGGCGAGTTCGATTCTCGTCACCCGCTCCAGATTTGCACGGCCGTCCCGGTATCGGGGCGGTCGTTTTTGGTTCTGTTCCGCCGCTTCCGCGTGATTTCGCCATCCACCTGCATCTATGCGTCGATACGGGTGCGCCCGTGAGATGCCGATAGAGACCCTCTTCACTTTCCTGGGAGCCGCGGGTACTATGACCGCATCGAAAGTTTCCGATATTTGTTCCGAAAGTTTCGGTGTGGTTCGGTCGTGGCCTCCCTTGGGCCGCAGCCGTCCCCTCCGCGCCGTCTCGGGCGGGACAAGTGTTCATCCCTCGAAAGGAACACTCCGATGCGAAACCCCTTGGGTCGGCCGAAAGCCCTGCTCGCAGCAGGTGCGGCCACCGCTCTCGCGCTGAGCGGTGCCGCGTGCGGCGACAGCGGCGAGAGCGACGCCGACATCACCTGGTGGCACATCCAGAACCAGGACCCGCTCATGTCCACCTGGCAGGAGTTCGCCGACGACTTCGGCGACGAGCACGACCTCAGCTTCGACGTCCAGGCCATCGAGAACCAGTCCTTCAAGGACCGCATGGGCCCGGCCTCGCAGTCCGGGGACGTGCCCGACGTCTTCCACACCTGGGGCGGCGGGGTCCTGGCCGAGCAGGTCGAGGCCGGGCTGGTCAAGGACCTCACCGGCCAGCTCGACTGCATCGACTCGATCAACCCGATCGCCTTGGAGGCCTACACGATCGACGGCAAGCTCTACGCCATGCCGTTCGACGCCGGGGTGGTCGGGTTCTGGTACAACATCGACCTGTTCGCCGAGGCGGGCATCGAAGCGCCGCCCCAGACCTGGGACGAGTTCCTCGCCGACGTCGAGGCCCTCAAGGCCGCCGGGATCGCCCCGATCGCCCTCGCCGGGGCCGACCAGTGGCCCGGGCACTACTACTGGACCTACCTGGCGATGCGCATCGTCGGGCTCGACGGCCTGGAGCAGGCCGCCGCGGCCGGGGACTTCTCCGGCGAGGGCTTCGAGCAGGCCGGCGACCTCGTCGCCGAACTGGCCGCGCTCGAACCCTTCCAGCCAGGCTTCGAGTCCGCCAGCTACGGCGAGGCCGACGGCCAGGCCGCGAACATGGGTGAAGGCGTGACCGCGATGGAGCTCATGGGCCAGTGGGCCCCGCAGGTCCAGCGCGACGCTTCGGGCACCGACGGGCCCGCCAACCTCGGGTTCTTCCCCTTCCCGACCGTCGAAGGCGGCGCGGGCGCGGGCACCGAATGGCTCGGCGGCGGCAACGGTTACGCCGTGGCGGCCGACGCGCCCGACGAGGCCGTCGAGTTCCTGTGCTACCTCATGGAGCCCGAGAACTACGCGAGGGCCATCGTGGACGGCAACCTCACCCCGGTCGCGGCCGACACCGAAGCGGTCGCCCCGGACCTGAACGCGGACGCGCAGAAGGTCGTCGAAGCCCTCGCCACGGCGACCGGCACCCAGCTCTACCTCGACCAGGCCTACCCGCCCGCGATCGGCGGCGTCATCAACGAGGCCACCGAAGGCCTGATCCTCGGTCAGATCACTTCGGAGGACTTCATCGAGATGGTCAACGCCGCTTGGGCAGCCGAAGCGTGAGCGTGAAGCTTTCGCCACCGGACTCCCCGGTAAGGCGCCCGGCCTTGGGTGCGGGCTCGCGCCCGCGCCGGGCCGGGCGCCCCGGCCCGGGGGTCCTGGCCTCGTTCATCGCGCCCAGCCTGGTCCTGTTCCTGCTGTTCGTGATCTTGCCGGTGCTGTTCGCCGCGTACGTCTCGTTCTTCCGCTGGAACGGACTCGGCGGGGTGCCCACCGACTTCGTGGGCCTGGACAACTTCCGGGCCATGCTCGGCGACGAGGTGTTCCTCGGCGACCTGTGGCGCCTGGGCCTGATCGTGGTCCTGTCGATCCTGGTCCAGCTGCCGCTCGCGTTCGGGCTGGCGATGCTCCTGCACCAGCGCTTCCCCGGCCGCACCGCGTTCCGGCTGCTGTTCTTCGTGCCGTACGTGCTCACCGAGGCCGTCACGGCCGTGCTGTTCCGGCTGGTGTTCTCGCCGCGGCGCGGCTTCGCCGACTCGATCATGGCCAACCTGGGCATCGACGCGCAGATCGGCTGGCTCTCCGACCGGGACATCGTCCTGTTCGTGATCTTCGGGATCTTGACCTGGAAGTTCTTCGGCTTCCACATGATCTTGTTCCTCGCCGGTCGCCAGAACATCCCCGACGAGCTGTACGAGGCCGCCGCGATCGACGGCGCGACCGGCGCTCAGGCGTTCCGCTCGATCACGCTGCCGCTCATGGGCCCCACGGTGCGTCTCATCATCTTCCTGTCGGTGATCGGCACCGTGCAGCTGTTCGACCTGGTGTACGTGCTCACCGGCGGCGGGCCGTTCCACGCCTCCGAGACCCTCGCGATCACCATGTACGAGCAAGGGTTCCAACGGGGCCAGATCGGCTACGCCTCGGCGCTGTCGATCGCGATGTTCCTGGTGAGCCTCGTGTTCGCGCTGTTCTACCAGCGCCTGGTGCTCAGCCGCGACCTCAAGGGCTCGCTCACCACCGCCGGAGGGAACCGCTCATGAAGGTCATCACGCGCCGCGCGCGCTTCCTGCGCAACACCGGTTTCTACGTGGCCGCGTTCATCACGCTCATCTTCGTGGCCACCCCGATCCTGTTCGCGCTCCTGGGCGGCTTCAAGGACAACCAGCAGCTGCGCGAGAACGCGCTGGGCCTGCCGAGCCCGTGGAACGTCGCGAACTACACCGACGTGCTCGCGTCGGACTCGTTCTGGCGGCAGGTCTTCAGCTCGGTGTTCATCGCCCTGGTGACCACCTTCCTGGTGGTGGGCTGCTCGGCGATGGTCGCGTTCGTGTTCGCGCGCTTCGCGTTCCGCGGCCGCGAGGGGCTGTTCACGCTGTTCGCGGCCGGGATGATGTTCCCGTTCGCGGTGGCGGTGCTGCCGCTGTTCATCATCTTGCGCACGTTCGAGCTGCTCAACAGCCCGCTCGGGGTGATCCTGCCGCAGGCGGCGTTCGGGCTGCCGATCACGATCATCATCTTGCGCACGTTCTTCCGCTCGATCCCCGGCGAGGTCGAGGAGGCCGCCACGATCGACGGCGCGGGCCCGTGGCTGTTCTTCACCCGCATCCTGTTGCCGATGGCGCGGCCGGTGCTGGCCACGGTGTCGGTGCTGGCGCTGGTCGGGTCGTGGAACTCGTTCCTGCTGCCGTTGGTGGTGCTCCAGAAGCCGACGTGGTGGACATTGCCTCTGGGCGTGACCCAGTTCAGCGGCCAGTACGCGTCGGACACGGCGAAGGTGCTGGCGTTCGTGATGCTCGCGATGCTGCCGGCGCTCTTGTTCTACGCGTTCGCCGAGCGGCATCTGATCAGCGGGTTGACCTCGGGCAGTACGAAGGGCTGACCCGCGTCGGAGGGGAAAGCGGACGCGAAGCGCGCTTCGCGTCCGCTTCTTCGTTCGCGGGGAACCGGTTCGGGGGCCTCGGCGTCTCAAGGGCATGAAACCGAGACTCCTCATCGCGCTCGCCGCGGTCCTCGCCGCCAGCGCGTGCACGTCAAGTGCCGAAAACAACGATTCCTCTCCTCCTGTGCCCTGGGTGCCGGCCTCGGCGCAGTTGGCGGCCTACGAGTCGTGCGACGACGCGCTCAAGGGCATCCAGGACGCCGCGGTCGCCGCGACCGAGGGTTGGGACCAGAGCAACGCCTACGGGCGCGAAGAGGCCGCGACCGGGGACCAGGCCGCGCCGCTGGGGGCCGATTCGGCGGGCGCTTCCAGCGCCGAGGCCGATCCGGGCTCGTTCTCGGAGACCAACAACGCCGTTGCGGGCGTTGACGAACCGGACCTGGTGAAGACCGACGGGGTGTTCGTGTACGCGGTGGCCGGGACTGCGCTGCGGGTGGTGGACACCCGGTCGGGCGAGGTGGTCGCCGAGCGGCCGTTCGATGAGTCCCAGTGGGGCCACCAGTTGTTCCTCGGGGACGACGAGCTGCTGCTGATGTACTCCGAGTACCACGAGCTGGGCGGTGAGCACCTCACCCAGTATTCGGACGAGTTCCGCATCGAGCGCCTCGATCCGACCACGTTGGAGGTGCTCGACGCGTTCGCGATGGACGGCTCGATGGTCGACGCGCGACTGGTCGAGGGCGAGGTGCGCCTGGCGGTGTCGACGCAGCCGCGGATCGACGAGGTGTGGGACGTGATGTGGAGGCAGGACGCCACCGAGGAAGATGTCGCAGAAGCGTTGCGCGAGACGGAGATCGAGGACTGGCTGCCGTCGTACTCGGTGAACGGCGAGGACGCCGTGGTGGACTGCGGGGAGGTCGCTCACCCCGAGCGGTTCTCGGGCTCGTCGGTGACGGTCTTCGCGCTGCCGGCCGACGGGGCGTGGGAGTCGGTCGAGCCGCACACCGTGATGGCCGACGGGGACACCGTGCACGGCACTGTGGACAGTCTCTATGTGGCGCACTTCGACTACTCCTGGGCCCCTGAGGAGCCGCAGAGCGAGACCGAGATCTACCGCTTCCATTTCGAGGACGGATCGCCGCGTCTGGCGGGCGAGGCGGCCGTGCCCGGTTCGCTGCTGAACCAGTACTCGCTGAGCGAGTACGACGGGCACCTTCGGGTGGCCTCGACCGAGTCGCCGAACTGGGGCTGGGCCTGCCCGGCGAACGCGTCGTGCGTGTGGGGCGGCGATTTCGCCGAGGAGGCCGCGCCGTCGAAGTCGACGGTGACAGTGTTCGCGGTGGGCGCGGGCGAGCTCACCGAGACCGGTTCGGTGACCGATCTGGGTGTGGGCGAGCAGATCTACGCGGTGCGGTTCATGGGGCCGGTGGGGTACGTGGTGACGTTCCGCCAGACCGATCCCCTGTACACAGTGGATCTGTCTGATCCGGCTGAGCCGGTGGTGACCGGGGAGCTGAAGATCACCGGCTACTCGGCGTACCTGCACCCGGTGGCCCCCGGGAGGCTGCTCGGGGTGGGCCAGGAGGCCACCGAAGAGGGCCGGGCCACGGGCCTCCAGGTGAGCCTGTTCGACACCGGCGCGGCCGAGGCGACGGTGCTGGACCAGTACTTCCGCGCCGACGCGTACTCCCCGATCGAGTACGACCCGCACGCGTTCCTGTACTGGGCCGAGGAGTCCGTAGCCGTGATGCCGTACACCCAGTGGAACTCCGACTACACCTACGAGACGGGCGCGGTGGTGCTGGCCGTGGGCGACGACTCGTTGGCCGAGGAGGCCGCGATCAGCCACGCGGGCAACGCGTCCGGCGCCCAGGACTACCAGTTGGAGATCACGCGCGCCCTGGTGATCGACGGGCAGCTGTGGACGGTGTCGAATTCGGGGCTCCAGGCGAACGCGCTCGGCGACTACGCGCAGACCGCCTGGGTGGCCTGGTAGCGGGCGCATGAGCGGGCCCGCACCGCGTTTCGGGTGGCGGTGCGGGCCCTTTCCTGGTTCCGGTCCGGTCAGCGGCCGAGGTTGCGGAAGCGGCGCACCCCCAGCGGCAGGAAGATCACCGTGATGACGACCGGCCAGATCACCGCCGCCATGAGCGCGTGCTGCTCGGGCCAGGAGCTCCCGGCGGCCACCGGGTTGCCGAAGAGCTCGCGGATCGCGGTGGCGGTGGCCGAGACGGGGTTCCACGCGGCGATGGTGCCGAGCCAGCCGGGCATGAGCTCGGGCGGGGTGAACACCGAGGAGACCATGCCGAACGGGAACGCGAGCGCGAACAGGTTCCCGGCCTGCTCGACGTTCTTGACCAGGAGCCCGATCCAGACGCCGACCCAGATGAGCGCGAACCGCAGCCACAGCAGCAGCACGAACGCGGTGAGGGTCTCCATGACCGTGCCCTCCGAGCGCCAGCCGATCGCCAGAGCGATGAGGAACAGCACGAGCAGGTCGATGGCGGCGTGGATGGTGTCGGCGATGTTGCGCCCCACCACGACCGCCGAGGAGGCCATGGGCATGGAGCGGACGCGGTCGATGAAGCCCTTCTCCTTGGCGGAGGCGACGGCCATGGCGGTGTTCATGAACCCGAAGGCCATCGTCATGGCGAACAGGCCCGGCATGGCGTAGGCGACGTAGTCGACCCCCGCGCCCTGGCCGGTGACGTCCATGGCCGAGCCGAAGACGTACACGAACAGGAGCACCATGACGATCGGGAAGCCGAGCTGCCACAGGAAGTTGACCGGTTGGCGCCACAGGTGGGTGAACTCCTGGCCGACGATGGTCCGGTAGTCGTGGAGCGTCCATTTCAAGCGCCCGGCGAGGGTCTCGTCGGGAAGCGGGGCGAGGGTGGTCACTGCCGTCCCTCCTTCGTTTCGGTGCCGATGAGTTCGAGGAAGGCCTCGTCCAGGGTCGGACGCCGCAGGCCGATGTCGGCGACGGTGAGGCCCCGGTCGCGCACGGCGGTCGCGGCGGCCGTCAAAGCGGCCACCGATTCCTTGACGGGCGCCGAGACGCTGGAGGCGGTCTCGTCGGCGGCGATCTCGCCGTCGGCGACGGCGGCGACGATGCCGTGCAGCGCTTCGAGGTCGGCGGTGTCGGCGGCGACGATCTCCAGCCGGTCGTGGCCCATGCGGCGCTTGAGCCCGGCCGGGGTGTCGTCGACGAGGTTGCGGCCGTGGTCGATCACGGCGATGCGGTCGCAGAGCCGGTCGGCCTCGTCGAGGTAGTGGGTGGTGAGGACGACGGTGGTGCCGTCGGCGGCCAGGCCGGAGACGGCGTCCCAGACCTCGCGCCGCCCCGCCGGGTCCAGGCCCGTCGTGGGCTCGTCCAGGAACAGGACCTGCGGGGCCAAGATCATGCTCGCGGCGAGGTCGAGGCGGCGCTTCATGCCGCCGGAGAAGCCCTTGGCCTGGCGGTCGGCCGCTTCGGTGAGGCCGAACTGGTCGAGGAGCCGGTCCGCGCGTTCGCGGGCCTGATGCTTGTTGAGCCGGAAGAGCTTGCCGAACAGGACGAGGTTCTGGCGGGCGGTGAGGACCTCGTCCACCGCGGTCTGCTGGCCGGTGAGGCCGATGCGGCGGCGGACCTGGCGGGCGTCGCGGCCGACGTCGAACCCGGCGACCCGGGCGGTGCCGGTGTCGAAGCGCAGGAGCGTGGTGAGGATGCGCACGGTGGTGGTCTTCCCCGCGCCGTTCGGGCCGAGGAGTCCCAGGACGGTGCCGGACTCGGCGGCCAGATCGAAGCCTTCGAGCGCGACGGTGTCCTTGTATCGCTTGCCGAGGTTCTGGGCCTCGACAGTCGTGGTGGTCATGCTTCCCTCCTAATCGGGTACGATGTACTCAATAATAGAGTACAACGTACCCGGTTAGCAACCGGGTTTAAGATGAGGTCCCTATGGCGACAGCACAGACCGGGGCGGGCGACCCCAAGCGCAGCTCAGAACTGCTCTGGCGAGCGTTCGGACCGCAACAGAGCAGGCCAGGACCCAAACCGAAACTCTCGGTCGAGCAGATCGTGGACGCCGGGATCGCGCTGGCCGACCGGGAGGGGCTCGGGGCGGTCAACATGCGGGGCGTCGCCACCGAACTGGGCGTGGGCACGATGAGCCTCTACCGGTACGTCCCGGGCAAAGGCGAACTGCTCGACCTCATGGTCGACACCGTCTCCGGGAGGGGCAACCCCGAACTCGAAACGGGCGCCCTGGGCTGGCGGAGCGTCCTGGAATACCTCGCGACCAGCAGCCTGGAGTTCTACACCGCGCACCCGTGGATGCTGGAGATCAACCAGCGGCGCCCCGTCCTGGGACCCGAGTCGCTGCGGGGCCTGGACTACGCGCTGGGGGCCTTCGACGGGCACGACCTGCCCGACCGCGAGCAGATCCTCATCGTCACGGCCGTGTGGGGCATCGCGACCGGGATCGCGCTGTCGTACCTGATCCAGGACACGCCCACCGAGCAGGGCGGGCCGGTCTCCTCCGAGGAGGAGTGGTGGGAGGTGCAGCTCCCCTACCTCCAGCGGGCCATGGAGTCCGGGCAGTTCCCGCGCATGGCGCGCATGGAGCAGGAGGCCGCGTGGGACATCACCGCCGAGATGGCCGTGAAGCACGCCCTCGACGCCTACCTGGACGGCATCGCCCCCCGCATGGAGGCGAGCCGGATCCCTAAGTCCACCTGAAGTACCAGGCCTTGGAGCGGATCATGTGCTCGGCGAGGTCTTCGAGGGTCGGGACGCCGGAGTCGAGCAGGTCGGGGCAGTACGCGTACGCCTCGCTCGCGACGGCGAGGGCCTCCTCGGGGCCGGGCGGGCGCGGGACGTACAGCTCGACCACGTCGTAGGTCATGGCGACCAGCTCGGCCTCGAAGCGGCGGTTCCAGCTGCGCAGGACGGCCGCGTGCTCGGCGCCGTACAGCTCCCAGTTGGTCGAGCCCTTCCACGGGAACATGGCCGGGATCTTCCAGCCCGCGTCGGCCTCGACCAGGCCGAGCAGGCCCTCGGACTGCGGGGTCGCGAAGTCGGAGTCGCCCCTCCGGGGCAGGATCGGGACCCCGCGGGCGGGCTCGCCGGCCTCGGCGGCCTTGTCGTGCAGCAGCTGGGGGGCGTCGATCTCCTCGGCGCGGGCGAGCTCGTCGTCGCCCTCGTGGATGATCGCCTCGCCGTTGTCGCGCCACTCCTCGGGCGCGCCGAGGAGGACGGGCATCCAGCCGGTCTGCTCGGCGGCCTGGCGGATGTCGAGCCACCAGCGCAGGGCCTCGGAGGCTCGGACGCCGAAGGCCCACATCGCGGTGTCGCCGCGGCGCACCAGCTGGTGCATCTTGGGGACGGCGAGCCCTGCGGCGCGCAGGTCGCCGCGGGGCGACCCGGCGATGTCGAGCTCCTCGGAGTCGATGCGCGGCATCATCTCGTCCCGGCCGGTCCCCTGGCGGGGCGGCTCGGGTTTGTCCAATGTGAGCAATTCGCGGCGGGGCCGCTCGGGCACGAAGATGTCGCCCGACCGCTCGGGTTCGGGCACCACGCTCAGATGCGGCTGCGGCGCTTCGATCTCGGGTTCAGGCTCGGGCTCCGGGTCGGGCACGAGCCTGAGGCCGGTGGCGACCGGCGTTGCGGAAACGATGCTGTCCTCCTCCTCGTCGCGAGCTTCCGGCGAGGTGTCCGGGCTCGACTCGTCGGGGGCGGCATCGTCGAGGGCACCCGAGGACGGACCGGGATCGGCCGCGGACTCGGGTTCAGGGGTCGATGAGGGTTGGGCGGCGGGATCTGGCACAGAATCTGGCGTGTCCCGGCGCCCCAACAGACGCTGGAGAAGTCCCACAGTTGACCATGATGCCCTGTCCCCCGCCCGAACGCCACGCCCACCCCCGATTCGATGAAGAGTTTCGTTGCGAGTGTCGCTCATCGGTAATACCATCGAAGGCATATACCGTCGAATGCATGAGCATCCCGTTCTCGATCGAGCTCGAACCAGAGGTGAGGAAGTGGCTGGAGACGCTGCCCAGATCCGAATACGACCGGGTCGAGTTCTACGGCGATCTCCTCGCCGAGCACGGCGAGGACTTGGGCGAGCCCTATACGCGGCACTTGGGCGGGAAGCTCAGAGAGCTGCGGTTCCACTTGCCGCAGCGGCAGGTTCGGATCACCTATTGGCTGGCCCCGGAGCGCCGGATCGTGCTGCTCACGGTCTTCGCGAAGACCCTGCCGCGGGAGCGGTCGGAGGTGGAGCGGGCGCGACTGGCGCAGGTCGTGTGCGAGTCGTGGCACGACCACGCGGCCGCCGTTTACGATCGAGACTGGGAGGAGCAGTGATGCGAGGGTCTGGGGATCACACCGAGTGGCGCCGCTCCGGCGGCCACTCCGAGGATTACGAGGACGCGCGTCGCGCGTTCCTGCTGGGACGCTTGGTCTACCAGCGCCGCAAGGAACTCGGGCTGAGCCAGGTCGAGCTGGCCGAACGGGCGGGCATGACGCAGCCGCAGCTCTCAAGGCTCGAAGGGGGCGGCGCGACGCCGACGATCCCGCTGCTCGAACGGCTCGCCGACGCACTCGAGGTGGAGCTCGTCATCGACTTCGCCCCGAGGATCGCGGCCTAGCGGCCGCGGCCTCGTTTGAAGAGCAGGCCGAAGAAGAAGGCGCAGGTCAGGATCACTACGAGGATGATCAGGAGTTTGAAGACGATCATGCTGGTACCTCGGTGGCGTCGGGGGTGGTCATCGTTCGACCCTGGTGAGGTGGGGGCGCTTGGGGGTGATCGCGTCGCCGCTGGACTTGCCGGTGAGACGGCGCTTGACCCAGGGGGCGAGGTGCTTGCCAGCCCATTGGACGCCGTTCATCTCGCGGCGGGGGCTGGGCAGGTCGGGGAGCGGCTGGAGCCAGGACGGGTCGGGATCGACCTCGAGCGCGCGGCACACGTTCTGGGCCACGCGCTGGTGGCCGAGGGTGCTCATGTGGAGGCGGTCGACCGACCACAGGCGCGGGTCGTCGAACGCGCGGTCCTCCCACAGGTCGACCAGGATCGCGTCGTGGCGCTTGGCGACGCGCTTGTAGGCGTCGTTCATGGTGACAAAGCGCTTGCGGATCATCGCCATGCCCGGGATGTGCGGCGATACGTCGGCGGCGGTGAAGAGGATGACCTGCGCGCCCGAGGCCTTGAGGAGACGCACCACCTCGTGGGCCCGCGTGGCCAGCGGCACCGGGTTGAAGCCCGGCCGCAGGGCGTCGTTGCTGCCCGCGGCGAAGGAGACCAGGTCGGGGCTCTGCTTGATCGCGGGGACGACCTGCTCGTCGACGATGCGGTCGAAGAGCCTGCCGCGGATGGCGAGGTTGGCGTAGGAGAAGCCCGGCCACCGCTCGGCGGCGCACCCGGCGAACAGGTCGGCCCAGCCTCGGAACCGGTCGCCGTGAGGGTCGGGGTCACCGAGCCCCTCGGTGAAACTGTCGCCGATGGCCACGAAATTCTTGTACTCCGCCGCCAATGCCCCACCTCCGATGTCGCCGTCCGCCAACCCGTTACCGCACGGGCGCTAGCCAGCATGGCTCACTGAGATAACGATCGGATTTCGATCAGGTGGCGAGCACGGCCACAGTCGTCTATCCGATACGACGCGATCGACGCTCACGATCCCCTCGACCTCCCCGCGGGCGAGGATCGCTCATCTGCGAAAACTGTCGTACCCGTAGGTCAGGGTTGTTGCGAGGGGGGCATCGTCTGTCCACTATGGAAGCCGAGCCTGCCTCAGGCTCCCGTGTACCAGAGGGCCGCGCCCGGCTCGACCCACCAGGTGCGCTTGCGGCGCAGCTCGTCCACCAGGCCGTCCTGGATGAACGTGACCGCGTCCTCGGGGTGGACGGCCACGGCCCGGCCGCGGGCCCGGCGCACCTCGATGCGCAGCTTCTTGCGCAGGCGGCCGACGGTGACCGGTACGGCGACGGCCACGTCGATCTTCCCGTCGGCGGGGTCGGGCTCGGCCAGGACCATGTCGTCGGTGGCCGCGTAGCCGTCGGCGTTGGCGACCACGCACGCGAGGATCTGCTCGCTGCCGTCGGCGAGCACCACGTCGTCGAGGTTGACCACGCCGCGCCAGGGCCGGTCGCCGCCGCCCAGGCGCACGCCGTCGACCGCGACGCCGCCGCCGTCGTGCCTCATGAGGTCGGTGCGCAGGACCGCGCCGCCGACCACGGCCTGAGCGACCTCGGCGGGCTTCTCGGGCAGGCCCAGGCGGGTCACGATCCCGGGCACGCCGCTCAGCGGCAGCACCGCGACGGCGGGCAGGTCGGGGATGGTGCGCCCTTCGGGCAGGCCCTCGGGCCGCTTGCTCGCGGCGGGCATGACGCGCCGCACCAGGCGCGCGATCACGGCGTTGACCTGCTCGTCCGATTCGGCGGCGAGCACGATCCGCTCGTCGGGGTCGTCCAGGACCGGGTCGATCTCCTCGGGTTTGGCGGCCTCGACGGTGCGCACGGCCGCGCCCAGCGACCGCAGCTCGTCGGCCAGGTGGAGCGCCTGCGTGCGCGGCCCCGGGTTGGCGCAGTTCGCCTCAAGGAGTGTCAACACCACAACGTTCACAGCCGCCACCTTACGGTGTGACGGGGACCCGATTCATACTGCTCAGCCCTGCTGAGACCCCGGATAAGCCCTTGCCAGTAGGCTTACCAGGTAATCGGGTGATCAACTTCCCGGGAGGATGGGCAGATGCCAGCGATCGCGGTCGTCGGAACGCAGTGGGGCGACGAGGGCAAGGGCAAGGTCACCGACCTGCTCGGTGCCGAGATGGACTACGTCGTGCGCTACCAGGGCGGCAACAACGCGGGCCACACGGTGGTCGTCCCTGACGGCACGAAGTACGCCATCCACCTGGTGCCGGTGGGCATCCTCACCCCGGGGGTGGTCCCGGTCATCGCCAACGGCGTGGTGGTGGACCCGAAGTTCCTCATCTCCGAGCTCGACGAGCTCACCGCGGGCGGCGTGGACGTCTCGAACCTCAAGCTCTCGGCCGACGCGCACCTGATCATGCCCCACCACCGGGCTCTCGACCGCGTGGTCGAGCGGTACCTCGGCGGGGCCCGCATCGGCACCACCGGCCGCGGGATCGGTCCGGCCTACGCCGACAAGGTCGCGCGCCAGGGCATCCGCGTGCAGGACCTGCTCGACCCCAAGATCCTCACGATCAAGCTGGAGCAGATCCTCAAGGAGAAGAACCAGATCCTCGTCAAGGTCTACAACCGCAAGGCGATCGACCCGGCCGCCGTGGTCGAGGAGTACCTGGGGTACGCAGAGCGGCTCAAGCCGTACGTGGCCGACACGCGCCTCCTGCTCAACAAGGCGCTCGAAGCGGGCAAGAACGTGCTCCTCGAAGGCGCGCAGGCCACGATGCTCGACGTCGACCACGGCACTTACCCGTTCGTGACCTCCTCGAACCCGACTACGGGCGGGGCGTGCGTGGGCACCGGCATCGCGCCGCAGAAGATCACCACCGCGATCGGCATCATCAAGGCCTACACGACCCGCGTGGGCTCGGGGCCGTTCCCCTCGGAGCTGTTCGACGAGTTCGGCGAGTTCCTGCTCAAGCGCGGCGGGGAGTACGGGGTGACCACGGGCCGGCGCCGCCGCTGCGGCTGGTTCGACGCGGTCCTGGGCCGGTACGCGGTGCGCGTCAACGGGATCACCGACCTGTTCGTGACCAAGCTCGACGTGCTGTCCGAGCTTGAGCGCGTGCCGATCTGCGTGGCGTACGAAGTGGATGGCGAGCGCGTGGACGAGATGCCCATGACGCAGACCGACGTGCACCACGCCAAGCCGATCTACGAGTACCACGACGGCTGGTACGAGGACATCTCCCACTGCCGCAAGTTCGACGAGCTGCCGCGCAACGCGCAGACGTACATCGAGCGCCTCGAAGAACTGTGCGGCGCGCAGGTGAGCGTCGTGGGCGTGGGCCCAGGGCGCGAGGAGAACATCATCCGCCACCCGATGATCTAGCAGCGCAAGCGAAACGGGCCCCGGCTACGCCGGGGCCCGTTTTTTCGCGGGTGCGGCGGGGCTCGGCCACGAGGGCCGCCTCGCCGTGGATCAGCGGCCGGTGCGGATGCCGGTCTTGGGGAGGACCCAGATCGCCGCGGCTGCGGCGGCGGCCGCGAAGGGGACCAGGAGCGCGAGCGGGTAGGCGGTGCCGATGCCGGTCTCGCCGAGGTTGCCGAAGTGGTCGGAGATGCTGGTGACCATCACGAACCAGGCGGTGGCGTGGTCGGGGCTGGGGGCCGAGAGGGCCTGCCAGAACACGTCCTGGGCGTTGGCGATGAGGACCGCGAGGAAGAACAGGGCCCCGATCGGCCAGGCGGCGCGGGTGAGCGTCCAGCGGGCGGCCCCGGGGGCGAGGCCGCCCGCGGTCATGGCCCTCTTGCGGTCCTCGAGGCCCCAGAACAGGGCGGTGAACAGGAACAGCGCGGGTACGGCTAGCCAGGCGCGCGGGGCGAGGGCCGCGAAGGTGCCGAGGGTCTCGGCCTCGCGCAGGGCCTGGTAGTGAGCGAGGCCGAGCGGGCCGGTGCCGACGAAGAGCCAGGGCGCGAACGGCAGGAGCAGCCAGCGGGAGGCCTCCCCGGCGGGGCGCAGGGCACCGATCGCGTAGCCTCCGACGGCGGCGCACGCGACGGCCACGACGGTGGTGATCAGGGCCGGAACCCAGGTGTCGAGGGTCGGGGTGGTGCCTTCGAACCGTTCGGAGGCGCCTTCGGTGATGCGGCTGAGCCAGGGCCACAGGCTGATCAGCGTCCCGGCCGCGAAGAGTCCGATAAGGAGGATCGAGGCGATGCCGGTGCCGATCTTGAACGGGCGGGGCTCGCCTGGTCCGGGGGCGACGTCGAGGCGGACGCGGGCGGCGGCGAACAGGACGGCCGCGCCGAGGCCGAGGACCGCGAGCCCGGCCAGAAGCAGGACCGCGATGGCCGAGGAGCGGCCGAAGTCCATCATCACGAAGCCGCTTTGGTACAGGTAGAGCAGCGGGGAGAAGGGCTGCACGCCGGTGATGGAGCTGAACGCGAACGTCTGGACTCCGGCGGCGACGAGCGCGAGGGCGGTGAGTCCGGCGGCGGTGAGGACGGTGCGCGAACGACGATGGGTGTCGTCGCCGCCGCGGAAGGCGGCGAGGCCCACGAGGAGCCCTGCGCCGAAGACGACGCCGCCGACGAGCGAGCCCCAGGTGCTCCAGTCCGCCGTGGCGAGCTCGCCGCCGTTGTCGCGGTAGCTCTCGAACGCGGCGATCTGGCGGGCGATCACCCAGGCGGCGGGCGCGAACGCGACGAGTGCGAGCGCGGCGACAACATTGGTGGCGGTCCGCATCCCGCGACCGGCTTTGTGGACGCACCAGGCGACGAGGAACGCGAGGACGGCGCCGGAAACGGCCGCACCGAACCCGAGGCCGAGCCCCAGGCCGAGGCTCTCGGCGAATCGAGTGTCGCCCAGGACGTTCGAGAAGTTCTCAGCCCCGACGAACTCGCCGTCGCCGAAGGGCGAGCCGGTTTCCAGGCTCATGTTGAGGGTGCGGATCGTGGGCATGACGTAGGCGACCACGAGCGCGGCGACGGGAACGATGAGAAGCAACCACCCGACGAGCGCTCGGACGCTGCCGGAAGGCGGCGGCACGGGAACCGGATGCGGCAGACTGGGAACGTGGGGCGGCTGCACGCCGGGGACAGGCGGCTGCGGCGGTTCGCCCGGGGCGGGCTGGCCCGGGGGCGGGACTTCCGATGAGGGCGTGGACATGTGGGCTTCCGCATCTCTGGGGGGCACAACGACGGCCGCTCCCGCAGAAGGGAGTGACACGCTCCACACTAACGGTGGCCCGCCAACGAAGCCGGGTCTCGGGCGGGCCGACCGGTGCGCGACCGCCGGGCCGTGCGATGGTTCGCCGAAGGTCCCCAAGCCCGCGTTCAGTCGCTGAACCGGGCGACGGCTTCGTCGACCAGTTCGCTGACCTGGTCGAGGGGGACGACACCGCAGTTGACGAGCCCCGCGAGACCCTGAAGGGTGGCGAGGAAGACCACGGAGAGCCGTACCGCGCCCCCGTCCGGCAGCAGCCCCTCGGCCTCGCTGCGTTGGAACAGCTGGAGTATCGGAGCGAAGGCGGACTCGGCACTCGTGCTCACCGCTTCGCCGCCCGGTCCGCGTTTGTGGGCGAACATCAACTCCAGGAGGTTCGCCTCGGCGACCGCGAAGTCGAGGTAGGCCTGCGCGACCGCTCGAAGCCGCCCGGGATGGTCGCGCTCGCCAGAGGCCTTCCGCAACCGGGTGCCGAGTCGGGTGAAGCCTTCGACCGCCACAGCGTCGAGAAGCTCCTGCCTGCCGGAGAAGTACCGGCGCGGCGCGGCGTGGGTGACACCGATGGTCGCCGCGATCTCGCGCAACGACAGCTCGGCGGCGCCCCTGTCGCGCACCACCGCCGAAGCTTCGTCCAAGACCGCTTGACGCAGGTTGCCGTGGTGATAAGGGCGGTAGGACGTCATGACGGGAGTCTATCAATGTACCCGTTGACAACATTGTTTCCAGCGGATACATTGAGGGTATGTCTACGCTCGCCTCACCTTCACAGATGCCGGATCAAACCGGCCGCACGATCATCGTCACCGGCGGCGGCAGCGGCATCGGCCGCGCCGCGGCGGCCGCGCTCTCCGCCAAGGGAGCGCGAGTCGTTCTCGCCGTCAGGGACCAGGACAAGGGCCGTGCCGCAGCGGCCACGATGGACGGCGAGGTGGACGTCCGTCCGCTCGATCTCGCCTCGCTGGCCTCGATCCGACGATTCGCCGCGGGCATCGACGGTTCCTTTTCCGTGCTCATCAACAACGCCGGCACCATGACCGATGAGTTGCGGCGCACCGCGGACGGCTTCGAGCTCCAGTTCGGGACCAACCACCTGGGGCACTTCGCGCTGACGAACCTGCTGCTGAACCGGATCACCGAACGGGTCGTGACCGTCTCCTCGACCGCGCACCGCTCCGCACGGATCGACTTCGACGACCCGCAATGGGAACGACGCAAGTACCGGCCGTTCGGCGCCTACGGTCAGTCCAAACTGGCGAACCTGCTCTTCAGCTTCGAATTGCAGCGCCGCCTGATCGCGGCCGGGTCGCCGGTGATCGCCGCCTCCGCCCACCCCGGTTGGGCTGCCACCGGCTTCCGGATCACCAGTGGCAGCCGACTCCTCGACGCACTCGCCGCGGCATGCACGCCCGCTCTCGCCCACGGTCCCGAGGGAGGGTCGCTGCCGACGCTGCTGGCGGCCGTCGGTGACGTCCCGGGAGGCAGCTTCATCGGCCCGAGCCGGTTCGGCGGCATCCGAGGACCGGCCGCGGTGACCGAGCCGTCCGCCGAGGCGAAGAACCCCGACCTCGCCCGCCGGCTCTGGGAACTCTCCGAACGCCTCACCGGCACTCGTTTCCCTCTACCGGCCATGACCGATCAGACAGCAGGCGGCACCGGCGCTTAGCCGGTCGGGTACGTCAGGGAGTGAGGATGATCTTGCCGTGGAGGCCTCCGCTGAAGGCGAGGTCGTGGACCTGGGCCAGATCAGCGAGGGGGCGGCGGTCGGTGATTCTCAAGTGCAGCTCTCCCGCGTCGACCAGGGCTGCGAGTTCGGCCAGTTGCGTTGCGTCGCTTCGGACTTCGACCCGGCTCGTGCGGATGCCGCGTTCGGGCTCCCGTGATGCGGGGACTGTGGCGTAGGCGAGGATGCCTCCGTCTTCGATCAGGTCGAGCAGCGCGGCCGTGTCCTCCGCAGTGGTGCGGACCAGTTGCAGCACCGCGTCGAACCGTTGGCCCGCAAGGGCTTCGGTGACCGCCTTCTCGGTGTAGTCCACGATCTCCTCCGCCCCGGCCTCGATGACGGCTTCCCTGCTGGCCGGGCTCGCCGTCGCCGTGACTTTCGCGCCTGCCCGGACCGCGAGTTGGATCGCCAAGCCGCCCAGCGCGCCCCCGCCTCCGTTGACCAGGAGTCGCTGGCCCGAGGCGAGTTCCAGGTTCTCGAACAGGGCCTGCCAGGCGGTGAGGCCCGAGACCGGCAGCGACGCCGCGTCGGCCAGGGGGATCGAGGTCGGGGCGGCGGCGAGGTGGTCGGCGGGGACCGCGACGTATTCGGCGGACGAGCCGAGGCCGGTGAACGGGAGCATCGCGATCACGGCGTCCCCTGCGCGCCAGTCGGTCACGCCTTCGCCGATCTCGGCGACGGTGCCGGACACGTCGAACCCGGGGATGTGCGGGAGGTCGACGGGGAACAGCTCGGTCACCAGCCCAGCGCGGATCACCACGTCGAGCATGTTGAGCGCGGTGCCCGCGACCGCGACGACGACCTGTCCGGGCCCGGCCTGGGGGCGGTCGACCTCCTCGTAGGCGAGGACGTCGCTGCCGCCGTGGGTGTGGAATCGCATGGCCTTCATGATGGGCCCCTCTCAGTCAAGTGCTTCGAGTTCGAAGTACTTGTTCACCGTAAACTGCTTCGAATTCGAAGCGCAATGATCGAAGCGCGTGACGATCGACACAATGCTTCGAATTCGAAGTAGATAGGATGGGGAGGTGACCGACGCCGAATTCGACCTCACGGCCTTCGACCCGCCCGACCCGGAGCAGCTGGAGGCCTACTTCGCGCTCATGGAATCGGCCACCCTGCTCCAGCACCACGTCGAGCAGCAGCTCCGCGCCGCGGGCGACATCTCCTCGGTCCAGTTCGAGGTGCTCATGCACCTGTTCAAGACCCGTCGGGCCACCATGACCGAGCTCGCCGACGGCGTGGTCTACAGCCGCAGCGGCCTCACCTACCAAGCGGGCCAACTGGAGAAGGCCGGGCTCGTGACCCGCGGCCCGAGCCCCGACGACGAGCGCGCCACACTCGTGACCATCACCGACGCCGGGATCGACGTGGTGCACCGGGTCCTCCCCGGCCACGTCCAGGTCACCCGCCGCCTGCTCTACGAAGCGCTCTCCGACGAGGACCTGCGCCGCTTGGGCGACATCATGGCCCGCGTGAGGGACCACATCAGGGAGCAGCCGCCGCGCTCGGCCGCACCGCGCAAGCGCTAGTCCGCCGCATATCCGATAGGATATATCCTATATGATATAGGATTTCAGCCGAGGACTTCGTCCAGCAGCTCGGCGCGGGCGTCCAGGTCGGCGACCTTCAGCGGCTCTGCCAAGTCGGGCGCGAACGTGGCGACGGCCGATCGAGCGGCGTCGGTGAAGTGGACCGTGCCGTCGGGGTCGATCCTTTCGACGCCGTCGCCTTTCGCGATGCGCTCGTTGAACGCGATCGCCTCGTCGAGCGGCTGGTCGGGGGGAAGGTCGAGCGCGACCTCGCCCGCCTCGATGCGCACCGGGTAGCCGCCGGGCAGGCCGTCCGGGGCCGGGACCGACCAGCGGAGCGTCCCACCCTCGGGCAGCAGCGCCTCCAGCACCGGGATCGCGGCGGCGGCCGTGACGAAGTTGCCCCGGCCGTGGGGCTCCAGGCCCGGCGGGCGGTAGGCGAGATCGTCGTCCCTCGTCCCGTCCTCGCCGAGGAAGACCCGGCACCGGTCCTGCGGGGACGCAGGCGGCCTCGCCTCCATCACGCCGTCGAGCTGGTGGTGGTGGGCGAGCACCCGCACCAGCGGCACCTCGGCCTGCGGGGCCTGGACGCGCAGCGCGGCCCGCGCGCGCAGCATCATCATGCCCGCGTTGCCGAGCCCGAGACGCGGGGCGTGCCCCACGGCCTTGAGGACCGGGCCGGTGACGTCGGGCAGGGAGAGGTTCGCGACCGGACCGGTGAAACCGGCCTGCTCGGCCGCGCGCATCACGTTGAGCACCACGGGAAGCTGGTACGGCAGCCGCAGCGCGAACCCGGCCGCGACCACGCCCCGCGCGGCGGCGTCGGTGCGGCCCGCGAGCGCCGAGGGGTTGCGCAGCGACGCGCATTGGACGATCAGGTGCGGGTGCACCCGGTCGATCAGGTGCGCCACGTCTTCGAGCCGGGTCGCGTCCACCTGCGCGGGCTCGACAAGGGAGCCTGACGCGGCGGCGATCGCGGCAGCCGCGTCTTCGACATTGTGGAGCGATCTGCTGGCGAGCACCAGCCGCTCGACCCGACCGCCCGTGGCCAGGCCCGCCGCGATCCGCTCCCCCATGTCGCCCAGGCCGATGATCAGCGCAGTAGTCATTTTCGGATCGTAGGCGAGAACGCCCTCGGCGGCCCCCGCATCGCCCGAACCGCCCACGCGTGGAGGAGCGGCGGCCGGACCGGGCGGCCGGGTTGCTACTGGTCGGACGGCTTGACCGGGCGGCTCGACCTTCCGGTGCGGCCGGTGAGTTCGGCGTCGAGGGTCTTCTGGGCGTTCGCCATGTGCTCGGCGTAGCCGGGGGCGTTCATGCGGGTCCAGAACTCCTCTTCGGGCACGTCCTCGATGTGGGACATGACCCACCAGATGTTGCCGAAGGGGTCGCGGACGCGGGCGCCTCGGTCACCCCAGGCGGCGTCGGCCAGTTCGGTGACCACAGTGGCTCCGGCCGCCACGGCCTTCTCGACCGCAGCGTCGGCGTCGGCGACCCAGATGCGCAGCAGCGAGGGCAGTTCGGGCCAGTCGGGGCGGCTGTCGAAGGCGAGGAGCATGGTGTCGCCGACCTTGATCTCGGCGTGGCCGATCCCGCCGTCCTCGGTGGGGACGCGGGCGGTCTCGACACCGCCGAAGACCTCGGTGACGAAGTCCAGCAGTTTCGCGGTGTCCTCGGTGACGACCCAGGCGGTGACGGTGGTGTAGCCCTCGGGCTGGAAGTTGACGGTGGTCATGTCGGCTCCTGTGCTAGTCCGTGATGATGCCTCGAGATTAGCAGAACGGAATTGTTCGTTCCAATCAGGGGACATGAACGCGGCCACCAGGGGCGCCGCCGTTCGCGCGGTCAGTCCAAGAGGTCGTGCTCCACCGCGACCGCCAGCGCGGCCGCGAGTCGTTCGGGGTCGGCGAGCAGGGCTTCGAGGAGCGTCGCCACCTCGTGCAGGGCCGCGCGGTCGGTGCCGTAGGCGCAGAACATGCCGCCCTCGGAGTCGAATCCGAAGCGCTCCAACACCGGCGAGTCGAGCAGGCTCGCGTGGATCGCGGACTGCCAGTCGTAGCCGCTGCCCTCAAGGCTGTGGGCGGCGAAGACCGGGCTCAGGTGGGCGTCGGCGGGGCCGCCGGGGCTGTAGATGATCGAGACGCTGTCGTCGTGCTCGACGAGTTTCGCGTGGGTGAAGGCGCTGAAGTCGGGGTTCGCAGTCATGGCCGCGAGCTTAGAGGGCGGCACCGACAACTCGTGATCGTGGCGCGCATCGACGCCTCTCGCTACAGTTGCGTCTCGGAGGTGAGCCGTGCGCAGAAGTTCGGAATGGGTTGTCGTCGAGCGCAGTTCACCGACCCGCCGGATCTCCGCGCTGGTGCTGTACGCCCTCGCGTGCGCGGTCGTGATCGGGACGCTGGCCGCTCTGGTGCGGACCGAGCCCTCGACCCTGGACTCGGGCGAGCCGAACCCGGTGGCGGCGCTGCCGGGGTTCTTCACCGCGATAGGGGCGCTGGGAGCGGTGTGCTTCCTCGTGCCGCTGGTGCGGCCTCCGAAGCTGAGCGTGAACCATTTCGGGCTGCGGGTGCGCCCGGGGTTCGGCAAGAACCTCCTGATCCCCTGGAGCAACGTCGAGGAACTGGCCGCGATCCACGTGGGGTCGCGGCGGCGGGGAACCTCGTATCTGCTGTTCGCGGCCGACGTGTACCTGGGGCGCGGGGGCTCGGACCGGCCCGGGTTCATCGGGCGGTCGGTGCTGCGGGAGGCCAACCGGGCCACCGAGGGCCTCGTGGCCGGGTTCGACCTGGCCGTGCGGTGCAAGGACTTCGAACCCGAAGCGCAGCAGCTCTTGGCGCGGCTGGCCTCGTACGCGCCGGGGCACGTGCAGGTCGTCGACCGGCTCTGAGCGGCCGGGCGCAGGTCACAACCCGGAACGGGCGCCTTGCGTAGCTTGCGGTAAATGCCGGTCCCTGCCGGGCCCGGGTCGTCCGTACACTGGAAGCCACCTGGCGCCCACCCCTGGCGCGAGGTTCCTTCAACGCCTCGGCGCTCCAGCGCCGGGGGACCGACCAGCGCTTGGGGGCACCAGTGGCGGCGATCCGGGACGAGGGCCTGCGGGCGACCCTGGCCACGATGGCGCCCGGGACCGCGCTGAGGGACGGCCTGGAGCGGATCCTGCGGGGCCGCACCGGCGCCTTGATCGTGGTCGGCTGCGACACGCTGGTGGAGCAGATCTGCACGGGCGGTTTCGAGCTCGACGTCGAATTCTCGGCGACCCGGCTGCGGGAACTGTGCAAGATGGACGGTGCGGTGGTGCTGACCACCGACGGGTCGCGGATCGTGCGCGCCGGCGTCCACCTCATGCCCGACCCCTCGATCCACTCCAACGAATCGGGCACCCGCCACCGCACGGCCGAGCGGGTCGCGATCCAGACCGGGCTCCCGGTGATCTCGGTGAGCCAGTCGATGCACACGCTCGGGCTGTACCTCGGCGGCATCCACCACCTGCTGGAACCCTCCACGCAGATCCTCTCGCGCGCCAACCAGGCTTTGGCGACCCTGGAGCGGTACAAGCTGCGGCTCGACGAGGTCGCGGGGAACCTGTCGAGCCTGGAGATCGAGGACCTGGTGACCGTGCGGGACGCGGTCACGGTGCTCCAGCGGCTGGAGATGGCCCGGCACATCGCCGACGAGGTCGAGGGCCACGTGATCGAGCTGGGCACCGACGGGCGGCTGCTCGCGCTGCAACTGGACGAGCTCATGGCCGGGGTCGACGCCGACCGCGAGCTCATCGTCCGCGACTACCTGCCCGAAGGCGGCGACCACCGCAAGGCGCTGCACGCCGTGGACGAGATGGGCTCGCCCGAGCTGCTCGACCTGGTCGCGGTCGCGCGGTCGCTGGGGTACCCGTACTCCCCGGACGTGCTCGACCGGCGGGTGAGCCCGCGCGGGTACCGGATGCTCGCGAAGGTGCCGCGCCTGCCCGAAGCCGTGATCGAACGGGTCGTGGGCCATTTCGGGGCCCTGCCGGAACTGCTGGGCGTCACGGTCGAGCAGTTGCAGGACGTGGACGGGGTGGGCCCGGGCAGGGCGCAGAGCATCCGCGAATCGCTCACGCGCCTCGCGGAAGTCTCGATCCTCGACCGGTACCTCTGAGCCCGACGACCGCGGCCTGCGAACGCGCCGCGACGGGCGCGCCCGCAGGTCCACGGGGACTTCTCGACGGGTCTTAAGCGGGGATGCCCGGACTGTAGTTGTGCCACTTGGTCGCACCGCTCTTGGACGCCCAGATGTGAATCCGGTACTCCTTGCCCTCGGCCACGTTGCGGTCGCACAGGGTCCGCCCGCCCGGCGCGTTCGAGGTGCTGGTGTCGTCGAAGCACACCCCGCCGTGGTTCTTCCAGTACCGGTAGCCCGCGGGGTCCCATTCGAGGGTCTGCAACTGGGCGCGGACGCCCCACCCGTCGGCGTGGAAGTCTTCGAGCAGGATGTTCTCGCCTTGGCTCCAGGTCTGGGCGAGCCCGGCGTTGTAGGTGCCCTGAGGGTTCTGCGCCCAGACCCAGGCCTTGTAGTTGTTCGCGGCATGAGCCGAGCTCGGGGCCGCGCCGACCACGAGCATGAAGGCGGCCACGAGCACGACGACGTGGCGCAGCGCTCGCCGCGCTGAGGGGTTTCGCATGGTTCTCCTTGTCGGCCACCGCGACCGCACCTCGGCCGCGGGCCGCCCCCACGCTAAGCGAGGCGCCTTGACCGAAACCTTGACGAATGCTGCGCCCCCTCCCCGGCCCGCACGGCGCACCGTATGTTTGAGACTACGACCCACCATGCGCCGCAATCGATCAGACCACGCGGCCGCACACTGGAGACGCCATGCCCGAACTGCGCATCCTGGGCCCGGTCGAGCTGCGCCGCGGACCGGCCCGGATCGACCTCGGACCACCCCGGCAGCGGGCCGTCCTGGCCGCCCTCGCAGTCGACGTCGGACGCCCCGTCGGCAGCGACACCCTCATCGACCGCGTCTGGGGCGAACAGCCGCCCGACAACGTCCGCGCCACCCTGTACAGCCTCGTCTCGCGACTGCGCGCCCGCCTGCGGCCCCTCCAAGCGGGCCCGGCCGACCAGCCGCTGCGCCGCGCCCACGGCGGCTACCTGCTCGACGTCGACCCCGACACGATCGACCTCCACCGGGCGCGCGCCCTCGCCGAGCGCGCCCGGCCGCTCCCGGGCCGCCCCGCCGACCCGGCGCGCTCGGCCCCGCTCCTGCGCGAAGCCGCCGCACTGTGGACGGCCGAGCCGCTGGCGGGCCTGCCCGGCGACTGGGCCCAACGCCAGCGCCGAGCGCTGCGCGAGGAACGCGTGACGATCCTCGCCGAGCTGTTCGCGACCGAACTGCGGCTCGGCCGCCACGAAGCGGCCACGGGGCCACTGGCCGCGGCGGTCGCCGAGCACCCGTTCGCCGAGAACCTCGTACGGCTGTGGATGCTCGCCCTGTGCCGGTCCGGCAACCCCGCCGCCGCCCTCGCCGTCTACGACCGGACCCGGCGCGGCCTCGCCGACGAACTGGGCGTCGAACCCGGACCCGGACTCAAGGAACTGCACGGCCGGATCCTCCGCCAAGACGACGCCGTCGCGAACACCCCCACCGCCCGCCGCGAAGCCGCGCGATCGGCCGACCCCCAGCCCGCCAGCGAGCCGACCGGCACGCGCCCCCATGCGCTGGGAGCGCTTCAACCCCCGCCGGACCTCGGCGTCGTGCCCCGACAGCTCCCCGCCGCACCCGGCCACTTCACCGGCCGCGCACCGCAACTGGCCCGACTCGACGAGCTGCTGTCGGGGCACACCGCCGCACACCCCGGCGTCGTCCCCGTCGCCGTCCTCACCGGGACCGCCGGGATCGGGAAGACCGCGCTGACCGTCCGCTGGGCCCATCGCGTCGCCGACCGCTTCCCCGACGGCCAGCTCTTCCTCGACCTGCGCGGCTTCGACCCCACCCACCGGCCCGTGCGACCGACCGAGGCCCTGCGCACACTCCTCACCGCCCTCGGCGTCCCGCACTCGCGCATCCCGGCCGACGGCGAAGCCCAGGCGGGCCTATACCGCAGCCTCATGGCGCGGCGGCGCGCGCTCCTCGTGCTCGACAACGCCCGCGACGCCGACCAGGTCCGCCCCCTGCTCCCCGGCGGCCCCGGCAACCTCGTCATCGCCGCGAGCCGGGCCCGGCTCTCCGGCCTCCTCGTCCAAGGCGCGCAACCGATCACGCTCGACCTGCTCACCCCCGCCGAAGCCGAGCGCCTCCTCGCCCTCAGGCTGGGCGAGGAACGCGCGCTCGCCGAACCCGCGGCGCTGCGGCAGATCATCGACACCTGCGCGGGCCTGCCCCTGGCCCTCGCCGTCGCCGCCTCGCGCGCCGCCGCCCGACCTGAATTCCCACTCACCGCCGTGGCGAAGGACCTGCACGACGTCGACACCCGGCTCGACGCGCTCGCCGACCCCGACCCCGCCGTCGACGTCCGCGCCGTGTTCTCCTGGTCGTACCAGGCGCTCAGCCCCGAAGCCGCCCGGCTGTTCCGGCTCCTCGGGCTCCACCCGGGACCGGACCTCACCCCCGACGCCGCCGCCGCGCTCGCCGGCCTCCCGCTCCCCCAGACCACCGCGCTGCTGACCGAACTGGCCGACGCGGTGCTCCTGATCGAATCGCGACCGCGGCGATACGCCTTCCACGACCTGCTGCGCGCCTACGCCGCCGAACTCGCCGAGGCCCACGACGACCACGAGGACCGCCGCCGAGCGCGCCACCGGATGCTCGACTACTACGTGCACTCCGCCCACGCCGCCGACCGGCGGCTCGACCCCTCCCGCACACCGCTCGACCTCGACCCCACCGACGTCGCCCCCGCGACGCCCCCGGACGCCGAAGCGGCCCAGGACTGGTTCGCCGCCGAACTCGAGGTGCTCCTCGCCGCCGTCGAGCACGCCGCCGCGCACGGCTTCGACCGCCAATGCTGGCGGCTGGCGTGGGGCCTGCCCACCCACCTCGACCGGCACGGCCGCTGGCACGACCTGGCCGCGGTCTGGGAGACCGCGCTCGCGGCGACCCGCCGAGCCGGCGACCTCGCGGCCCAGGCGAGCGGACACCGCTTCCTCGGCTACGCCTGCACCCGGCTGGGCCGCTTCGCGGACGCGCACGCCCACCTCGACCGGGCGATGGAAGACACCGCGCGACTGGGCGACCTGGTCGGACAGGCCCACGCCCTCCGCGGACGCGGCCACGTCCACCAGAGCCAGGAACGGTACGCCGAAGCGCTCGACTGCAATCGCCGCGCGCTCGCGCTCTACGCGGCCGCGGGCGAACGCGCCTGCGAGGCCAGCGCACTCAACTCGATCGGATGGTTCCACGCCCTCCTGGGCGAGTACCCTCAGGCGCTCGACCACTGCGAACGGGCACTGGTCCTCATGGCCGAGGTCGGCGACCGCTTCGGCGAGATCGCCACGCTCGACAGCCTCGGCTACGCGCTGCGGCGCCTGGGGCGCCACGACGAGGCCGTCGCCCGCTACCGGCTCGCCCTCGACCTGCTCGGCGACCTCGACCTCCCCGCGCAGAAGGCGACCATCCTCGACGGCCTCGCCGAGGCGCAGCGAGCGATCGGCGACCTGGCCGGGGCCCGGCGCTCATGGCTGCGGGCGCTGGAGCTCTTCGACGAACTCGACCATCCCGACGCCGACGCCGTCCGCGCCAGGCTCGATGCCCTCTAGGGGGTGTTTGGGAACTCGCGGCGAGTCGGTATCGGAGTCCATTCGTTCGCTCGGGAGGCCGAAGGCCTTCCCGATCCAACACCGGGATCGGGAAGGCCGACAACGAAGCGAGCGGGCGAATGGGCCCGCTAGCGGCCGGTGGGGGTTCGTGAACACCCCCTAGGAGCGCGTTCAGGTGAGTTTGAGGGCCGTGGGCGAGGAAACGGCGTCGCCGAGGCGGGCGGTGAGTTCGTAGTCCCCGGCGGGCAGTTCGCGGCGGGCGCCTTCGCACGCGGCCTCGGAGGCGAGGCCGTCGACGGTGATCTCCACGGTCTGGCCCTGGCCGCCGCTGAGCTCGACCTCCTCGCCCTTGGGGGTCTCGCAGTGGGCGCTGGAGTAGACCACGTCCTTGCCGGAGGCGAGTTCGACGGCGACCTGTTTGAGGTCGGCCAGGCAGGGCGTGTCGGCACTCGAGGCGACCAGGACGCTCACCGGGACCTGGGCGCCTGAGCGGACCTCGTCGAACGCGGCCACGACCTGGAGCATGAGCTCGCCCGGCTCGCACGCGACCACCTCCGGCTCGGTGGGCGAGGGCGATTCGCTCGTGGGCTCGGCGGTGGGGGTCTCGGGGATGTAGGGCCGCTGGATCGTGGAAGTCGGCGAGGGGGCCTCCCACTCCCCGGCGGTCGCGGCGGCCTCGGTGCCCTGCGGGCTCTCCTCGTCGCCGCCGCCGAGGGCGCTGAGCCCCAACACGATCACCAGCACCACAGCGAGCACGGCCGCGGCCACGATGGCCCGCCGCTTCCAGTACACCGACTCGGGCTCGCTGCCCTTCACGAACTTGCCCTTGAAACCCTGCACGCCGGGACGCTAACGCAGCCGGACGCTCCGCGAGGGGAATTACACGCGAAGCATCCCCCGAGCGCTCCTCACCCCACCGACCTCGCCTCGCGAACATTCCTCGGCACCGTTCGATGTCGGACCCCCATGTCAGGGTATTTACCGGGGGCCCATCGCTCCGGACTCCGCGCAGCGCTGCCACAAATCCAGATCCTATAGGATATATCCTATAGGATTCGCCCCCGCGGGGGTCGTGTCGGACCCGCACCCCACAATGGGTGCATGCGCGCCGCACCCGAGGGGCTTCCCTCCCCCGAACTCCTCGCCGAACGCCTGCTCCCCTGGTTCGATGCCAACAACCGCACGGAGCTGCCCTGGCGCAGGCCCGGCACCACCGCGTGGGGCGTGCTCGTCTCCGAGGTCATGAGCCAGCAGACCCAAGTCGCGCGGGCCGCGCCGGTGTGGGAGGCCTGGATGGCGAAGTGGCCCACGCCCGCCGACCTCGCCGCCGCGCCCACCGCCGAGGTGCTGCGGATGTGGGGCCGCATGGGCTACCCCAGGCGAGCACTGCGCCTCCAGGAGTGCGCCGCGATCGTGGCCGAGAAGCACGGCGGGGTCGTGCCCTCCGACCCGGTCGAACTCGAAAAACTGCCGGGGATCGGGAACTACACGGCCGCGGCCGTGGCGGTCTTCCACTACGGCGGGCGTCATGCGGTGGTGGACACCAACGTGCGCCGCGTCGTGGCCCGTCTCGGCGGGCGCAGCGACGCCGGGGCGGCCACCACCAAGGCCGACCTCGTCGCGGCCGAAGCGGTGCTGCCCGCCGACGCGCCGACCGCGGCGCGGCTCTCGCTCGCGCTCATGGAGCTCGGCGCGCTGCTGTGCACCGCCCGCAAGGCCGAGTGCGGGGCCTGCCCGGTCTCGGACGCGTGCGCGTTCTCCGGGCAGGAGATCCCCGAGGGCCCCAGCCGGAAACGCCAGCGCTACAAGGGCACCAACCGCCACGTGAGGGGCGAGGTGATGGCCCTGCTCAGGGACGCCGACGGGCCGGTCGAGCAGGCGAGGGTCGACGCGGTGTGGCCCGACGAGCGGATGCGGGCCGAGGCGGTCGCGCAGCTGCTCGCGGAGGGTCTGATCGGCACCGACGAATCGGGGCGGTTCGAACTCCCGAGTCGGTGACAAACGGTCCGGCCGCTGCTAGCGTGGGATTTGAGAGAACTTCATGAAGCATCCAGTGGTCATGCGTTGAAGCGCTGATCTTGATGATGCTCGGTCGGCGCCGATCCTCGGATCGGCGGTCCCGGGTCGAACCTCGCTCCGTCACCGAGCGAGGCATCGGGCGGACCCTCGGGTCCGGCTCACCACCGGTGCCGGGACCGGATCGCCTACCGCGGGCCGCCCCCGAGCGGTCGGCCGGAACACGACGACGCGGCTCGCGCCAACTACCGTCGCGTCGACCGCGGACCGACCGCACGAAGCGGGCCGGCGTGAGCGGGCGCTGCGGCGCACGCGACCGGGCAACTGCAATGCCGCCGGGGTACCGCGCGCTCAGATCTCGGCGGCATTGCTACGCGTGAGAAGGCGGCGGTGCACTCCCGCACCGCCACCGGGTAACCCTCGGCCGCCCCGGCGGCCGGGGGTTTCGTGCTCCTCGGCCTCACGAAGGCTCGCCTCGGCGACCGGGGGCTCGTTCCTGCGGGCCCAGCGCACGATCCACCAGAGCACCAGTACCGCGGGCAGGCCCTTGAGCAGGACGCCCGCGAGGACGCCGAGCGCGCCCAGGCCCAGGCCGTCGCGCAGGAGGGGCGAGTTCCAGACCGCGTGCAGGAACGTGACGCCCGCGAGCGCGAGGGCCGCGACCCCGACCGAGCGCGGGGTGCGCCTGGTGGCCGCGTAGGCCACGCCGGCCCCGGCGATGGCGGTGAAGATCGCGTGGCTCCACAGCCCGGCGAGCACGCCGCGCACGATGAACACCGCGATGACCGGTTCGACCACGTCCCCGGCGCGGTTGAGGACCGTGCTCGACATGGCGAACGCGTAGCCCTCCACGATCTGGAAGCCCACGCCGCAGAACGCGCCCAGGACCACGCCGTCGAGCACCCCGTGGACCCTTCCCCAGAAGATCGCGACCACCAGGACCACCCCGGCGGTCTTGACGATCTCCTCGACCACGGGCGCGGCCAGGACCGGCGACCACCGCTCGGCCCACGAAGGGCCCCAAGCGGTCGCGAAGAGCCCGTAGAGGGCCCGGGAACCGAACAGGGAGGTCATGACCGCCACCGTGGCGCCCCAGGCGAGGCCGAGCAGCGGGGCGGCGGCGGGGAGGGTGAGGTGGTCGGCGAGGCGGCCGCGCAGCCACCAGAACGGGACCGCGAAGAGCGCGAACAGGACCAGGGCCGCGGTGCCCGCTTTGGGGTAGGCCAGGGCGACCGGGAGGGTGTTGTAGAGCAGCAGGATCAGGGCCGCGCCGATGAGCAGCGCGGCCGTCCACTGGGTGGGGGAGGTGGGGTCGGGGCGCATCAGGCGGTCTCGAAGTCGAGCTGGGCGATGAGCTCGTCGACGCGTTCGGCGGTGCGGGAGCTGAGGGACGCGGCGACGCCCGAACCGGAGCCGATCGAGGAGACGGTGGCGGTGACCTCGGCGCGGATGTCGCCGTGGACGAACGCGCACGCGAAGCCCGCGCCGGTCTCGGTGACGAAGCTGCGGCCCGCGCCCTCGACGCCGTCGGCGTCGCACGCGCGCGGGTCGGTGAGCCGCACGCCCGGTTGGGTCTCGAGGAGGCGGGCCATCTCCTCGGCCAGGTACTCGGCGTCGAAGTCGTAAGGACCGGCGACGGCGATGTCCACTTCGGCGTCGCCCACGAGGAACTCGATCCGGCCCGAACCGGGCTGGTAGAAGCCGGGGCGCATGAGGGTCTGTTCGGGGGCGACGATGGTGACTCCGGCCAGGTCGAACGTCTCGCCGCCCACGTCGATCGTGGGCGACACGGCCTTGTTGAGCAGCGGCACGCCGAGGGCGAACAACACGACCACGGCGAACACCGCGGCGGCGACGGCGAGGCTTCTAGTGCGGGTCACGCCTCAAGCGTGGCATGCCGTCCGCGCGGACGCATCGGGAACGTCGCCCAATCGGCCGGACGAACCAACCGCCCGCGATTCGCAAACGCGAAGCGGACGGAAGCGGGGCGGGTTCCGAGCCGACGGGCGGGCGGCGGGATGTCGGTGGCTCGCGCGATGATTGATTCGGGGGCGCTTGCGTGGCGACACGCCCGGGTGCGGGGGTTGGTCCCTGCGGTCGGGCGTGTCGCAACTCGACTGCCCCCGACTGCAATGATCGCGCGAAGCTACGACATCGCCGCGAAGCGAGCGACACTCGCGGGCGGCGGGGTGTCGGTGGCTCACGCGATCATTTGAACCGGGGGGGGCTTGCGTGGCGACACGCCCGGGTGCGGGGGTTGGTCCCTGCGGTCGGGCGTGTCGCAACTCGACTGCCCCCGATTGCAATGATCGCGCGAAGGTACGACATCGCCCCGAAGCGAGCGACACTCGCACATGGGGGCGAGGACCGGGGCGGTCGGCGGCGGCGAGTGTCGGTGGCTCGCGGGATCATTTGAACCGGGGGGGGCTTGCGTGGCGACACGCCCGAGCGCGGGGTACGGCTCGTGCAGGGGCGGGATTTCGCAGCGGGCCGATCGCTCTGCGGGCCTTGGACATGGGGGCGGGCCCTGAGGGAGGGCCCGCTTCCACTGTGATCGGCATCGCCGCGGCGCCGACGTCCGCGGCTTCGATCTGTCGGTGGCCGGAAGGGTGGTCCGGCCGGTTTCCACTGGTGTTTCCTCGCGACGGCGCCTGTTCGGCGGCGCCGTCCTCGGTGGTGTTCCTTCGGCCCGCGAGGGCCGGGTGCTACTCCGCGGCTTCGCGCTGAGCGGGGATGTCGCCGTTGATGAGCGAGCGGATCTCCGACTCGCGGTAACGGCGGTGGCCGCCCAGGGTCCGGATGGCCGAGATCTTGCCGGCCTTGGCCCAGCGGGTGACGGTCTTGGGGTCGACGCGGAACATCGCGGCGACCTCAGAGGGGGTCAGCAGGGCCTCGGATTCCACCGGAAGGTTGAGGTCTGTCGTCATCGTTCTTCTCCTCCACACACGGGCTGCGAATCACCGGCGCCGAGCCTTGATTCGTTCCTTCTCCAATCGTCCGGCTTGTCCTAGGTGTCCGACATAGGCCGAACGGCCGATTTTGCTTGGACTTTCCGCTCGGTTCACTCAGCCGAGTGATCAGTCCACAAGCGAAACCCCAGGCAGAAGCCTTGGCGCGGCGAAGGACCGGAACCGGGTCAGTTCAACCGTTCGGCGAGACGACGATCACGCCAGCGGTCGATGAGGCGCGCGTAGCACTCCTGCGCCTCCTCGGGCTCGGAGTCGCGGAGATGATCCAGGGCCTGCCACGTGACGTCCACCGAGTCCTCGTCGCGCAGCTCGTCCTCGCTCAGGCGCGAGACCAGCCCGCCGTAGTCGAGCTCGACGACCGAGTCGCGGTGGAACCCGTCGAGCCAGCGCCCGGTCTCGGCGAGCGCCTCGGCCAAGTCGGCCTCCCCGAACTCGGCGCGGACCAGGTTGCGGGCCACCACGAGGTCGGTGCGCGAGCGCGCGATCGGGGTCCGGTAGCGCAACTGGACGTGGCCGGGCCCGATCACCAGCTCGCGGTCCTCTGGCCGCACGCACGCGAACCAGCGCAGCGGCACCGACCAGGACGCGACGTGCTCGTGCGCGTCGGCGGGGGCCTCGTGCCGGTCGGCGCCCTCGTCGAGGGCCACGACCTCCTCGGCGGAGGCGAGGAACTCCGGGGGGAACAGCGCCTCGGCGACCGCCTCGGGGGTGAGCCGCTTGACTTCCAAAGCGGCCGAGGCGATCCGGTAGCGCAGGTTCCAGGGGCACACGAGCGGGTCGAGTTCGGGCCCGCGGTCGATGACGTACGCCTCGCGGGGGAAACTCGGCACCCCGCGCCAGGGCCAGCCGATGCGCTCGTACAGGGCCTCGCGGCGCAGCCGGGGGCCTTCGAGCGGGTCGACCGCGCGGCCCGAGGCGGTGTACGCGCGCCAGTAATCGGCGTCGGGCAGCGCCGCCGCGGGCTCGTAGACGCGCAGATAGGACGCGTTCGGTGCGTACACGAGGCAGATACTTCCATAGTCCTATGCTGGGGGCGTAGGCATACCCGCGCTACGCGAGACGAGTCGGCCGAGACCCGGCCGCCCCCTCGGGGCGGGGCCCCGGCCAATCTCCGGGGCCGATCCCCCGTGACACGAACTGGAGAGCAAGCCATGAGCATCTTCGACGCCAGCGGCCACGAACAGGTCGTCTTCTGCCACGACCCCGATTCGGGTCTGCGAGCGATCATCGCGATCCACTCCACTGCGCTCGGTCCGGCCCTGGGCGGGACCCGCTTCTACCCGTACGCCTCCGAGGAGGAGGCCCTGACCGACGTGTTGCACCTGTCGGAGGGGATGTCGTACAAGAACGCGATCGCCGGGCTCGACCACGGCGGCGGCAAGGCCGTCATCTGGGGCGACCCGGGCGTCGACAAGTCCGAGGCGCTGCTGCGGGCTTACGGGCGCTTCGTGGAGTCGCTGGGCGGGCGGTACGTGACCGCGTGCGACGTCGGGACCTATGTCGAGGACATGGACCACATCGCCCGGGAGACGCGCCACGTCTCGGGCCGCAGCCCCGAGTCCGGCGGGGCCGGGGACTCCTCGATCCTGACCGCGTTCGGGGTGTTCCAGGCGATGCGCGCGGCCGCGCAGCACCGCTGGGGAGCGGTCGACCTGACCGGTCGCACCGTGGGCGTGGCCGGGCTCGGCAAGGTCGGGCGCCACCTCATCCCGCACCTGCTCGAAGCCGGTGCCGACGTCGTGGCGTGCGACGTGGACCCGGCCGCGCTCTCGTGGGCCGCGGCCAACCACCCGCAGGTGCGGCTCGTGGACGGCACCGACGAGCTCATCGGCGCCGGGATCGACGTGTACGCGCCGTGCGCGCTCGGCGGGGTGCTCAACGAGGCCTCGCTCAAGACCCTTGACGCCGAGATCGTGTGCGGGGCGGCGAACAACCAGCTCGCCGAGCCGGGGATCGCGGACGAGCTGGAGCGCTCGGGCATCCTCTACTGCCCCGACTACGTGGTGAACTCCGGCGGGGTCATCCAGGTCGCCGACGAGTACGACGGCGCGTTCGACTTCAAGCGGGCCGAGCGGCGCACCGCGGGGATCTTCGCGACCACCGCTCGGATCCTGGAGCGGGCCAAGGGCGAGGGCGTGACGCCGGTGGCCGCGGCCGACGCGCTCGCCGAGGAGCGCATGGCCGCGATCGGCCGCCTCCAGCGGGTGCGGACCTTCCGCTAGACGTACGCGTGGGCGGGCGGCTCGGGAGCCGTCCGCCGCGCTCACTTAAAGTGGTCGTTACGATCCGGACAGTGAGAACGAATCTCACGAATAGTCCGGACGTTCGTCCCGATCTGGTGGTCATCGCCGGTAATCTGTGGCACCCAACTCATGGGCCGGGATGCGGTCTGACGCCGCGAGGTTGTACCGTAGGACCCACGAAGAGATTACAAGCATTCCGGGGCGCCTCAATGGCCGCCCCGATGATTTCTGTGCGAGGGGGTCGAGCCGTATGGGGCGAGGCCGAGCTAAGGCTAAGCAGACCAAAGTGGCCCGTAAGCTCAAGTACCACACTCCGAACACTGACATTCGCGCGCTCGAGCGCGAGCTTTCCAGTGGTCGCGAGGTAGAGGTCGACGTTGAGCCTCCTGAAGAGGAGCCGGACCCCTATGACGCTTACGCCGATCGGTACGACGGAGGCGAAGACGATCTCCGCGAGGATGACTGGCTCCCGCCGAACAAGAAGCAGTTAGCCGGCTGACGGCGCTTGCGAACGGTGCTCGCGCACCGTTCCAGGCCCGATCGTGAGCCAGGCGGGCCGCATCGCCGATCCACCCGCGCAACCTCCACATCCAGCGTGCACAGGTGCCTTTCGAGGCGCCTGTGCGTTTCGCGCTCGCGCGAGGACGCTGACGCGGAGGCCGGGCGCGCAGGCTTCCCGCACGGACCACCAGCCACGGACAAGAGACGGCGGCGAGACCGATGAGGTCTCGCCGCCGTTTCGGCTGCCTGGGGTGCGTCCGGTGCACCGGACGCACCCCGGAGCGCGGTTACTGCTGGGGCGCCTGGGGCCACTGCTGCTGCTGGGCCTGGGGCGCCTGCGGGGCCTGCGGCTGGACCGCGGGCTGCTGACCGGTCGGGTACCCCTGCGGCTGCGCGGGCTGCGGAGCCTCGCCGCCCTTCCCGGGTACCAAGAGCGCGCCGGCGGTGAACAGGCCGTACGCACCGACGAGGAGGAGCAGGGCGATCCAGGCCGAGGCGTCGGAGGCCGAGTCGCGGTCGGGCAGGGCCAGGACGTAGAACAGGGTCTTCGCCACGAAGAGCGAGGCGCCCGCGAGGACGACGACCTTCCACAGGTTCCGCAGCTTCTCACCGGTGAACAGGACGAGCGCGAAACCGCCGATCACCGCCGCGAGGATCGAGAGCAGGTCGACGCTGATCTGGCCGAGCACATAGCTCGACAGGTCGGACGTGTCCAGGTCCGCCCATTCGGCGGTGTCGGCGCTGCCGGAGCTGGTGCCGCCGATGAGACCGGCGAGGATCAGCGCGGCCAGGCCCGAGAGGCCGAGGATCGCCGGGACGGCGGGGACGCCGAGCTTGTCGAACAGCGACGGGCCGGCCGGCTGCGCGTACGCGTACTGCTGCTGGGCCTGGTACTGCGCCTGGGGCGAGGCGTAGGCCTGCTGCTGATAGGCCTGCTGGGGCTGACTGGGCTGCTGCGGATACCCCGCACCTGATTGCTGTTCACTCATGCCCTCATCATGCCTTGGACGGGCAAACGGGCGCATCCGGGTTGTGCGGCGCTCACCCCGTTCGGGCCCTTCCCACCAGGGATCCGGTGCGGGAGGGGCGATCGCGTTCGCGCGGACGGATTCGCGCCACCCAACGGCAGCGGCGATCGGCCCCCAACCCGTAGGCTGGAGCCATGTCGCAACGTCTCCGTCCCGTTTCGCCGATCTGGGTGGCAGGCCGCCCTCAGCACGGCGAGGAGGAGTTCTTCGTCACCCATCCGTTCGACGAGTCGCCGGTGGGCGCGACCTCGTGGGCCACCGCCGGGCAGGTGGAGGCCGCGATGGCCGCCGCGAAGTCGATCGCGGCCGAAAGCGCGGCGCTGCCCGCGCATGTGCGGGCCGAGGCGCTCGAACACGTGCGCCGCCGCCTCGACGAAGAGGCCGAGACGTGCGCCGAGCTCATCACCGCCGAGTCGGGCAAACCGATCTCGTGGGCGCGCGTGGAGGTCAAGCGGGCGGTCTCGACGTTCCGCTGGGCCGCCGAGGAGGCCCGCCGCTTCGGCGGCGAGGCGCAACGGCTCGACACCGACCCGGCCGCCGACGGGCGCATGGCCCTCATCCGGCGCTTCCCCCGCGGCCCGGTCCTGGGGATCACCCCGTTCAACTTCCCGCTCAACCTGGTCGCCCACAAGGTGGCCCCGGCGATCGCCTCGGGCTGCCCGATCGTGCTCAAACCGGCCCCGGCCACGCCCCTGTCGGCCCTGCACCTGGGCGCTTTGTTCTCCGAGACCGACCTGCCCGGCGCGATGCTCTCGGTGCTGCCGGTGCCCAACCACCGGGCCGAGCAGCTCGTGGACGACCCGCGCCTGCCGGTCGTCTCGTTCACCGGCTCAGGGCCGGTGGGCCAGCAGATCCTGCGGCGCATCCCCGGCAAGCACGTCACACTCGAACTGGGCGGCAACGCCGCGGCACTGGTGGCCGCCGACTACCCCGGCCGGGACTGGGCCGCCGAGCGGATCGCGATGTTCGGCAACTACCAGGCCGGACAGTCGTGCATCGCGGTGCAGCGGGTGTTCATCGAGGCCCCCGCGTTCGCCGACATGGCGAACCGGATCGTCGAACGCGTCAAGGCGCTCCCTTCGGGCGACCCGAACGACCCTGCGTGCAAGGTCGGACCGCTCATCAGCGCCGACGCGGCCGCCCGGGTCGAATCCTGGATCGAGGAGGCCGTGGACGAGGGCGCGAAGGTCCTGTGCGGCGGCGGCCCGCGCGACGGGGCCTCCATCGAGCCGACCGTGCTCACCGACGTGCGCGCCGACGCGAAGGTCCTGCGCGAAGAGGTCTTCGGACCGGTGCTGGTCCTGGCCAGCGTCGAGAGCTTCGAAGAAGGCCTCGCTGCGATCAACGACTCCCGGTACGGGCTCCAGGCGGGCGTGTTCACCGAGTCGCTGCCGCAGGCGATGCTCGCCCACCGCACGCTCGACGTCGGCGGCGTGATCATCGGCGACGTGCCCTCCTTCCGCGCCGACCAGATGCCCTACGGCGGCGTCAAGGCCTCCGGCGTGGGCCGCGAAGGGGTCCGCTCGGCGATGCTCGACTACACCGTCGAGCGCGTGCTGGTCCTGCCCGACACCCTCTGACCACACCGGTGGGATTCTGAAAGGTCGCGTGCGTCACTGCCGCACCCGTGACAAGCCGGGGCAATCGGAGCCGCACCGGGCCTGTCAACTGCGATTTCCCCCATCGAATCCGAGGCTTTCTCTGATCGCGGTTGACGGCCCGCTATAGCGTGGCCTTATGACGGTCCCTCCCAACTACGGTCCTCCGGACCAGCCGAACACGCCCGGCTACGGGTTCGGGCAGCCTTCGAACGGCGGCCAGAATCCGTACGGGAGCCAGCCGCAGCAGCCCTACGGCGCGCCGCAGTTCGGCCAGCAGCCACCCGGCCAGCAGCCCCCCGCCTACGGCGCACCGGGCCTGCCGCCCGAGCCGCCCAGGCGCAACCTCGCGCTCATCGGCGGCATCATCGTCGGCGTCACCGTGCTCGTGCTCGGCGCGACCCTCCTGGTGTTCATGAACCTCAACAAGGACGACGAGGGCGACCTCGCCGGTGAGGAGACCTCCGAATCCGAGTCCGCGTCCGAGGACGTGACCACCCCCGACGACGAGGTCACCTCCGAGACCGAGGCGAACTCCGAGGTCGGCCAGTGCCTGCCCTACGAGCCGGTCATCACCGACGACGGCTACGGCGACGGCCTCGAACTGGTCGACTGCTCCGCGTCGACCGCGTTCTGGGAGATCACCGCCCAGTCCTACGACGTCTCCATCGGCGTCGACGACGAAGGCAAGCTCACCGACCCCGGGCCCGCGCTCGAACTGTGCGGCGAGGACTGGGGCATCAACTACCTCGGCGAACTGTGGACGAACTGGCACTACGTGTACTCGTCCGGTTCGACCGACTCGCTGTACTGCATCCAGGCCACCGGCGCGGCCGACCCCGCCGAGCCCGAGCACCTGCCGTACACGCCCGACACCGGCTCCTGCTTCGACGAGGCCACCGAGTGGTGGAGCGTCGACTGCTCCTCCGACCTGGCCACCTACAAGGTCGTCGACACCGTGGTGTTCGACGAGCCGGTGACCATGGACGAGGAGGAGGCCAAGACGGCCGCGACCTGCGGCGGCAGCTGGTACTGGCAGATCACCGACACCCAGGGCCGGACCTCGGCGATCATCTGCGCCGAAGAGGTCTAAAGACGAGCGAACAGCGGCGGGCGGCCCTCAGGCCGCCCGCCGCTTTCACGTTCGCCTAGCCGAAACGGCCGGTGATGTAGTCCTCGGTGCGCTGGTCCGAGGGGTTGGAGAACAGGCGCTGCGTCTCGTCGAACTCCACCAGGAATCCGTACCGCTCGCCCGCGTCGTCGATCTCGGCGGAGTAGAACGCCGTCGCGTCGGAGACGCGCGCGGCCTGCTGCATGTTGTGCGTGACGATCACGATCGTGTAGTCGCGCACCAGCTCGTTCATGAGCTCCTCGATGCGCGCGGTCGCGATCGGGTCGAGCGCCGAGCACGGCTCGTCCATGAGCAGGACCTCCGGCTGCACCGCGATCGCGCGCGCGATGCACAGGCGCTGCTGCTGGCCGCCCGAGAGCGCCAGGGCGCTCTTCTTCAGGTTGTCCTTGACCTCGTCCCACAGGGCCGCGCCCCTCAAGGCCTGCTCGACCCGGTCGGCGAGGTCGTCCTTCATGCCGTTGATGCGAAGGCCGTAGGCGACGTTGTCGAAGATCGACTTGGGGAACGGGTTCGCCTTCTGGAACACCATGCCGATGTGGCGGCGCACCGCGATCGGGTCGACGGCAGAGCCGTAGATGTCCTCGCCGTGGTAGGTGACCTTCCCGGAGACCTTCGCGCCCGGGATCAGGTCGTTCATGCGGTTGATCGAGCGCAGCACCGTCGACTTGCCGCAGCCCGAGGGGCCGATCATGGCGGTGATCTGGTTCTTGGCCACCGGGAGGGAGACGTCGCGGACCGCGTGCGCCTTCCCGTAGTGGATGCCCACGCCTTGCAGCTCGATGACGGTCTCAGTCGCGGTGGAACCGCCCGAGCGGCCCTGCGGCGCGAGCGCGCCGATGGGGGCCTGGGTGCGGGGGCCAGTCTCGTTCACGGTCACGCGAGCTCCTATCACCGAATGTCAACCGCCGTTAACGTGTCCTGTCCTCATCGAACGCGATCGAGGTGCACGACAGGGGACACTCAGGTGAACTGACGGTGAATGGGCTGCGGGCCCGGTCACGGCCCTCAGGCGTGCTCAGGCGGCAGCAGCTCGTCGTTCGGGTAGCCGCCGAGCAGGTCGTCGGAGGCGGTGAGCGTGAACTCCTCGGCCACCGGGACCGAGCCGAGCTCGACCGAGGCGATCACGTCGCCGTCCTCGGCCAGTTCCATGAGCATGCCGCGGATCACCGGCGCGGGCACGCCCGCGTCCTCGGCGAGCGCCTCCAAGCTCACCGGGACCGTGGCCGACTTCGCGTTCCCCGGGAGGGTGAAGCGGCCCTCCTCGTCGAACTCGTAGTCGACCCCGCCGACGCGCCTGATCGCGATCGCGGTGAGCTCTTCGAGATCGCCCCGCTGGTCGGCGGCCTCTTCGATGGCTTCGAGCTTGTCGAAGGCGAGCACATCGAACGGGTTGATGTACAGCTGCGGGGCGACGTGGAGCTTGCCCTCGCGCGTCTCGGAGCGGTACAGGCCCAGGGCGAGCAGGAATTCGAGGAGGTCCCTCACGGTGTGCGGGACGGGGAGCCCGGCGCGCCGGCAGTGGGTGGTGAAGGTGTCGATGCGCTCGCTTCGCTCGGCGGTGGCTCGGTCGTACTCCTCGCGGGCCTCCTTCTCGATGACCTCCTGGGAGGCGCCGAGGTGGTGCTCGGAGGCCTCGGCGATCCAGTCGTCGACGTCGCCCGGATCGCACCAGACCGGCTCGTTCCAGATGTCGTCCTCGGGGAAGGCGTCGGCCCACCAGCTCGCGGGGAACGGGTTCACGGAGGGGACGGTGCGGAACAACTCGATGCTGCACGGCATGATGCGGATCCACGCGGGGTGCATCGGGGCTTGGACCGGGCCGGACTCGTCGCCGAACGGCCTCTCGAAGAATTCCACCCATCGACGGTATCAGCGCGGGCGCAAGGGGCCGAGCCGCTGTGGCGCTACTTCGCTTTCAGCGTAGCGGCGGGGCCGGGCGGCGCCTGCCGTGCGGGCGCCGCCCGGCCGGATCGCTACCGGTTCGCGGTCAGGACGGTGAGGTCGGGCTCGAAGGCGGCCAGGCCGCCCGCGTACTCCGGCGTGAGGTATTCGAGGGTGCGGACCTGCTGTTCGAGCAGTTTGCCGACGGTGACGATCTGGTCGGCGGCGTTGAGCACCAGCCAGTGCTCGTACTCCGCGTAGCGTTCGTTGACCTGTGCCTCGGCGGTCACAGCGTTGCCTCCCTGCGATGGGTTGATCGGAACAGAATCGAGTGCGACTCGAACAACGTAGTCCTCCGTGAGCGCTGCACGGATTCGCGACACGCACCCTTGGTGAACAACCGGTCACACTTCCGGGTCAGTCGCGAAGCACCAGGCGCAGCGACGGCACGCCGTCCTCGGTGATCTCGATCGGCACGCCCCAGTCCTGGCGGGTGAGGTGGCACGCGGGGTGCTCGGCCTCGGCGTCGCAGGTCGCGGCCTGGGCCACGACCTGGAGCACGCCGCGGTCGATCCCTTCGGCGAGCACGAGGTCCCGCCCGAGTTCCTCACCGCGGCCCGCGCCTTGGGCGAGGAGCTGCGGCGGGTCGGCCGAGACGGTGACCTGGATCGGGGACCCGAACGTGTAGTCGAGTTTCTGGCCCTCGGCGGGCGCGAAGAGCACGTCCAGGCGCAGCGCCCCGGGCGCGACCTTGGTGCGCTTGCGGGTGACCCGGTGGTGCTGCCCGGCCACGGCGGCCTCGCTCAGGTCGGGGACGGTCAGGCGGTGCGCGGCCGACTCGACCACGGCCACACGGCCTTCGAGGACGAGGACGTCGCTGGGTTCGGCGAGGGCGGACGCGAGGGTCGTGACCTCGCCGGTGCGCCGGTCGTAGGCGCGCAGGGCCCCGTTGTAGGTGTCGGCGACCGCGACGCGGCCGTCGGCGAGCACGGTGAGGCCGAGCGGGTGCTGCATGAGGGCGTCGGCGGCGGGGCCGTCGACGTGCCCGAAGTCGAACAGGCCCTGCCCGACCGCGGTGCGCATGTCGCCGCCTTCGATCCAGCGGAGCGCGGAGGTCTCGGAGTCGACCAGCCAGAGCCGGTCGCCGTCGGCGGCGAGCCCGGACGGCTGGGCCATCCAGGTCTGCTCCAGAGGCCCGTCCTTGAGGCTCTCGACGGTGGTCCCGGCGAAGACCCCGGCGGTCTCGGCGAGCGGGTCGAAGTACCAGAGCTGGTGGATCCCGGCCATGGCCACGATGAGCTTCCCGTCGAACCAGGCGAGGTCCCACGGCGAGGAGAGGTCGACGCCCGAGGCCTTGTCGGTGCCGTTGTCGCTGCGCCACTGGTCGCCGGTTCCGGCCACGGTGGTCACCGCGCCGTCGGACAGGCGCACGCCCCGCAGGAGGTGGTTGACGGTGTCGGCCACGACCAGGTCGTAGCCGACTTCGGCGGCGACGGCCTCGGGCAGCAGCGCGAGGCCCTGCGGTTCGTTGAACTCGGGCTCGGTGCCGTCGGCGCGCCCGCGCCGCCCGGTGCCGATCACCGAGACGACGGTCTCCAGGTCGGGGGCGAGGCGCACGAGGCGGTGGCGGGCCGAGTCGCTCACCAGGACGTCGCCGCCGGGCAGGGCGAGGGCCTTGCCGGGGAAGCGAAGCGCGGTCTCAGGCGTGGGTGCGGCCACGTACGGGCTGCCTTCGGGTTCGAGCGTGCCCTTGGCGGTGTGGGTCGCGACAAGGCCGCCGATGATCGAGTCGAGGGCCTGCACGTGGCCTTCACCGGCCATGGTGGACACCACGTAGCCCTCGGGGTCGAGGACGACGAGGGTGGGCCAGGCGCGGGCGGCGTAGGCGTCCCAGGTCTTGAGGTCGGGGTCGTCCAGGACCGGGTGCTCGACGCCGTAGCGCTCCACGGCCGCGGCGAGAGCCTCGGGGTCCCTCTCGTGCTCGAACTTCGGGGAGTGGACGCCGATGACGACCAGGGCGTCGCCGTACTTCTCTTCGAGCGGGCGCAGCTCGTCGAGGACGTGCAGGCAGTTGATGCAGCAGAACGTCCAGAAGTCGAGCACGACCACTTTGCCCTTGAGGGAGTCCAGGTCGAGGGTCCGCCCGCCGGTGTTCAACCAGCCGCGCCCTTCGAGCCGCGCCGCGCGCACCCGCGATTGCCCCGTCTGCTCCTGTGTCACGCAGCGAGCCTAGCTCGGGCGCACGCGTGGAAGCGTTCGCTCACTGCCGGTGAGCTGCTACGACATAGAAGAGGCCCGGGTCCGGTGAGCGAACTCTCCGGGCCCGGGCCGCCTCGGTCTATTCGGTGGTCTCTTCTTCGGCGCCCTCGTCGGCGCCTTCGTCGGCGGGCTCGCCGCGAAGGGCCAGGCAGTAGACGTCCTCGCCCACGGTGAGGGTCTCGCGCTGGGCCTCGGCGCACTTCTCGCCGTTGTCGACCTTCTCGACGATCTCGTAGTCCTCGCCGTCGACGGCGTCCTCGCAGTCGATGGCCTCGGCCTGGTCGCCGCTGGTGTGGCGGACGCAGCCGCCCTCCTCGAACTTCGCGGGACCGAACATGAGGAAGTAGACGCCGACGGCCGCGGCGATGACCACCAGGGCCGCGACCCCGGCGAGGATCGGCACGAGCGGCTTCTTCTTGCCGTCCTTGCCGCCCGGCGGGACCTGGGGCGGGAACTGGCCGGCCGGCGCGGTCGGCTGCGTGTACTGCGCCTGCGGCGGCTGGGTGTACTGGGCCTGCGTCGGCTGCTGCGGCGCGGACTGGTACGCCGAGGCCGGGGCGGCGGGCGGCTCGCTGTAGGGGTTGTGCGCGCCGATGATCAGCTTCTGGGTGTCGTCGGACTGGACCGGCGGACCGGACGGGTAGGCCGACGGCGGCTGCGGCGGTTGCTGGGGCTGCGCCTGCGGCGGCTGCTGCCCGTAAGGCGCGGCCGGAGGCGGCGGGGGCTGCTGGCCCTGGTTGGCGAGAGGGTTCGGCGGCGGCGAGGGCCAGGCCGGGTTCTGCGGCTGGGCGGCCGGGTCGCCGTGGGGCGCGGGGGCGTTGAAGCCCGAGACGCCCTGCGGCGGCAGCACCTGGGTGTTCTCGTCCACCGACGGCGCGGCCGGGGGCGAGGACTGCGGGCCCAGGCGCAGGATCTGGGTGCCCTCGTCGTCGAACTGGGGCCCGGCGGTGGGGCCCTGCGGCGCGGCGGGGGGCTCGAACGCGGCCGGCGGCTGCTGCGCGGGCGCGTCGGCGGCCGGAGCGGGCGGGGCGTCGAAACCGGCGCCGGCAGTCGGCATGGCCTGGGTGGCGCCCTCGTCGATCGCGGGCGGCGGGGTGGGTTCGGGCGCGGGCGGCGGCGTCGGTTCGGCCGCGGGGGGCGGGCTCGGCTCGGCGGCGGGCGGGGAGACCTGGACCTCGATCTCGGCGGGAGCGGCAGGGGCCTCGGGTTCGGGTTCGGGAGCAGGCTCCTGGGCCGCCTCGGGGGTGGGCGCCGGCTCGGCGGGACTGGGAGCCGCCTCCGGTTCGGGGACCGGTTCGGCCTCGGGGGCGGCGGCGTCCGCGGCGGGCGCGGCGTCGTTCGAAACGACCTCGTTCTGGTCGTCAGGGGCCTCGCCCTTGGCTGGCGGGTTGCCTTGCTCGGAGGTCACGGCTGCTCCTCAATGCTGCTTCCGGCCTGGCGTCTTGGGGGCACGCCAGACGGCAACACGGTACCGCAGCGACGCCAACGATCACTCGACAGGGTTAAAAAGAGCCGCAAGAAAAACCCCGCGCACGCGCAAGAGGGCACAGAAAAAGGCCGGGCGCTGCGGTTGCCCACCCCTCATGGCAAACGCGGCGCCCGGCCGGTGTGAGAACCCCCTGGAGAGGGTCTCCGCGGTGTGCGGACTCGGCGCTGTCCGCTCCACCAGTTGGAGGAGAAAAGTTCGCGGTCTCAGTTCACTGAGACGATCGGAAACTTCGAAGTGATGTTTCTCCGTTGTTTCCGTGCCTCAATTACAACACCGAACACCAAGATCCGCCAACGAATCGCTGGTGCGCTTGATCACGTCCAGGCGAGCAGTGTTTCCCCAGGGTGTTGCAGGAACGCGCCCACGTCCGCGAGGAACTTCGAACCCTGCTCGCCGTCGATCAACCGGTGGTCGAACGAGAGCCCGAGCGTGGTGACCTGACGGACCGCGATCTCGCCCTCGTGTACCCACGGCTGGGGCCGGACCGCGCCGAACACCAGGATCGCCGACTCGCCCGGAGGCAGGATCGGCGTGCCGGTGTCGACGCCGAAGACGCCCACGTTGGTGATCGAGACCGTGCCGCCGGCCATGTCGGCCGGGGTGGTCTTGCCGTCCCTGGCGGTGCGGGCGAGCGAACCGATGGCCTCGGCCAGCTCGACCAGCGTCAGGTCCTGCGCGGCCTTGATGTTCGGCACCACCAGGCCCCGCGGGGTGGCCGCGGCGATCCCGAGGTTCACGTCGTGCTTGACGACGATCTCCTGGGCCGCCTCGTCCCACCGCGCGTTGATCATCGGGTGGCGGCGGGCGGCCAGCAGGACCGCCTTGGCCACGAACAGCAGCGGCGTGACCTTGACGTCGGCGAATTCCTTGCGGCCCTTGAACTCCTTGACCGTCTCCATCAGGCCGGTCACGTCGCAGGTGAGGAACACCGTGACGTGCGGCGCGGTGAACGCCGAGGCCACCATGTTCTGCGCGGTCAGCTTGCGCACGCCCTTGATGGGCAGGCGCTGGTCCTCGGCCGAGGCTGCGACCTTCACCGGGGCGGCAGCGGCGGGGGCCGCCGTGTGCGCCTCGACGTCGGCGCGGGTGACGATGCCGCCGGGACCGGTGGGGGTGACCGACGCGAGGTCGATGCCGAGGTCCTTGGCGAGCTTGCGGACCGGGGGCTTGGCGAGCACCGGACCGGTGCGCTCGGGCACCGCCGGGGCGGCCGGAGCGGGGGGCGCTACCGGAGCCGGAGGCGACGCTACCGGAGCCGGAGCGGCGACCGGAGCAGGAGCCTCAGGGGCACCGCCGCGCCGCTTGCGACGCTTCGATCCGGCCTCGCGGGCCCCGTATCCCACGAGGTTGGGGGTGCGCTCCTCCTTCTTCTTCGGCTCGGGCGCTTCAGCGCCCTCGACCTCGAAGCTGGCGAGGGGCTTGCCCACGTCGACGGTCTCGCCCGCGACGGCGTGGTGCTCGGCGAGCACCCCGTCGTAGGGGCTGGGGACCTCCACGAGGGCCTTGGCGGTCTCGACCTCCACGAACGGCTGGTTGAGCTTGACCTCGCCGCCGGGCTCGATGAGCCACGCGGCGACTTCGCCCTCGGTGAGTCCTTCACCGAGGTCGGGCAGGTTGAACGTGATCCTCTGACCCATGTCCCGCTCCTCAGTACTCGAGGGACCGGTCGACGGCGTCGAGCACCCGGTCCAGGTTCGGAAGGTAGTCGTCTTCGAGACGGCTCGCGGGATAAGGGACGTCATAGCCGGTCACGCGCAGCACCGGGGCCTCCAGGGAGTGGAAGCACTCCTCGGTCAATCGCGCGGTGATCTCGGCGCCGATGCCCACCTCGCCGGGGGCCTCGTGGACGACGACGGCCCGGCCGGTCTTGCGGACCGACGCGAACAGCGGCTCCCAGTCGATCGGGGACAGGGCCCGCAGGTCGACGACCTCCAGGTCCAGGCCCTCTTCGGCGGCCGCGGCGGCGGCGTTCTCGGCCACGTCCACGGTGGGGCCGTAGGCGATGAGGGTCGCGGTGCGGCCCTCGCGCACGGTCCGGGACCGGTAGAGGTCCCGCTCGGGCGCTGCGGTGTCGACCTCGCCGCGGGCGTGGTAGCGGCGCTTGGGCTCGAAGAAGATCACCGGGTCGTCCCCGGCGGCGGCCTGCTGGATCATCCAGTAGGCGTCCGAGGGGTTGGAGCAGGTGACGACCTTCAGGCCCGCGGTGTGCGCGAAGTACGCCTCGGGCGACTCCGAGTGGTGCTCGATCGCGCCGATGCCGCCGCCGTAGGGGATGCGGACGACCACGGGCAGGCGCACGCGGCCGCCGGAGCGGTTGGGGAGCTTCGCGAGCTGGGACACGAGCTGGTCGAACGCCGGGTAGACGAACCCGTCGAACTGGATCTCGCAGATGGGCCGGTACCCGCGCAGCGCCAGGCCGATCGCGGTGCCGATGATGCCCGACTCCGCCAGGGGCGTGTCGATGATCCGGTCGGACCCGAAGTCCTTCTGGAGGCCGTCGGTGACGCGGAAGACGCCGCCGAGGCGGCCCACGTCCTCGCCCATGATGAGGGATTTCGGCTGGTCCTCCAGGACCCGCCGCAGGCCTTCGTTCAGGGCCTTCACCATCGTCATCGTGGTCATCGGACCTCGCTCCCTTCCTCGAGAGAAGCCTGGAAGTCGAGCGCTTCGGCCCGCTGGGCGGCGATGCCGGGCGGCATCTGGGCGTACACGTTGTCGAACATCTCGGTGACCTCCGGGTCGGTCAGCGCCATCACGCGGGCGCGCAGCTCGCGCACCAGCTCACCGGCCTCGGTGTCGACCGACGCGAAGTAGGCCTCGTCGGCCAGCTTCTCGGCGGTCAGCCACTTGCGGTAGCGCACGATCGGGTCCTTCGCGCGCCAGAAGTCCAGCTCGGCCTCGTCCCGGTAGCGGGTGGCGTCGTCGGAGGTCGTGTGCGGCTGCATCCGGTAGGTGTAGGCCTCGACCAGGCTCGGGCCCTCGCCCTTGCGGGCGCGGTCGAGCGCGGCCCTGGTGACCGCGAGGGTCGCCAGGACGTCGTTGCCGTCCACGAGGATCCCGGGCACGCCGAAGCCCTCGGCGCGGCGGTGCGGCGGCAGCCGGAACTGGCGGGCGTTGGTCTCGGAGATCGCGTACTGGTTGTTCTGGCAGAACAGCACCAGCGGGGCGTTGAACACCCCGGCCCACACCAGGGCCTCGTTGAAGTCGCCTTCGCTGGTCGCGCCGTCGCCGTGGTAGGCGATGACGGCCTCGCCGTCCTCGGTGCCCACCGCGCCGTCCATGGCCACGCCCATCGCGTAGCCGGCGGCGTGGAGGGTCTGGGTGGCGATCACGATCGCGTACATGTTGAAGCGGTCGGCGGCCACGTCGCGGCCGCCCAGGTCGGTCCCGCGGAAGAGCGCGAACGACGAGATGAGGTCGATGCCGCGGGCCCACTGGACCCCCAGCTCCCGGTAGGCCGGGAAGACCGTGTCGTTGGCCTTGAGGGCCCGGCCCGAGCCGATCTGCGCGGCCTCCTGGCCCAGCAGGCTCGGCCACAGGCCGAGCTGGCCCTGACGCTGGAGGGCGGTGCCCTGCGCGTCCAGTTCTCGGGTGACGACGAGATCGCGGTACAGGCCGCGGTACTCCTCGTCGGTCAGGTCGATGTCGTAGTCGGGATGCTTGACGCGCTGACCCTCCGGAGTCAGCAGTTGCACGAACTCTGGTTCGTTCGTTGAGGCGGGTTTCGGACGGCTCTTGGCCGTCTTCTTGGCAGGACGCTGTGTGTCGCCCATAGTTGCCTCCTCATATTCGTATTCCGGTGTATCCAAGCATCCCAAAGACCCGGGCGGTGCGCGTCACACCTCCCACCCCATTACTATTCGGGGCTGAAGTCTGACGCTTAGTAGCCGACCTGCCTCGGTGACGCGGCGGATCGGGGTCGTACCGTCGAGCATTCGACATCATCGGTCCTGAACGGCCGTTTCGTCGCACGGGGGTGGCGGGAAGGAGCACATGGTGCGCGTCGAAGGCAGCGACCAGGGGGGACGCTGGCCGGTGGGGCTGTGGTTCGCGCTGGTGGGGATGAGCGCGGGGACCGTGGCGTCGTTCGCGGCGGTCGGGTGGACCTTCACCAGCGGCCTCTACGAGGACGAGCCCGCGACGGCCCTGCCGCCGAACGTGGAGCCGGGCACGGTCGTCATCGAGGCCGACGAATCGGCCGCGACCAGCGGCGAGGACCCGCCCGGGCCGGTCCCGACCGGACCGGAGACCGAGCCGATCGCAGGTCCGGGGACCGTCGAGCCCCGCTCGGAGCCGGTGCGCGAGGACCCGGTGCTCGAGCCGGTCGCGGCACCGCCGCCTCCGGCCGAGCGCGAGGAGGAGCGCGGCGAGGAACTCGAGGAAGTCGAGGACCCGCCAAGGCTGGTCCCGATCGAGGAGTCCGGTCCCGAATGCGGCGAGACTCCGGGCGGGGACCTGGTCCCGGTGCCGCCCGCCGAGGACGGGGTTCCGAGCGAGGACGAGACGCCCGCTCCGCCTCCCGAGGAGGAGGTTCCGGACGAGGACGAGACGCCCGCTCCGCCTCCCGAGGACGGGGGCGAACACCCAGGTCACGGATGGCACGGCGATTGGGACTGGGACTGGAGCCACGAGGACCACCGGTCCGACTCCGAGCATCCGGGCGACCTCACCCCAGAGGACCTGATCGAACTCCCGCTCCCCGAATGACCGCCCCGAACCCGATGTGAAAGCCCCTCAATAACACCCCGCCCCCGCTACCCCGACACTCCCTCGCCCGAAGGAGTGAGTTGTGGGGAAGGACACCCCGCAGCCGTAACCTGCACATGCGGATTGCCGTTAGCCCTACTGAGAGCGCGTCGCCGAGCGACGAATGCACACGGATCTAGGTGGGGTAGCAAATGGATCTCTTCTCTCGCAGCATGCTCGCCTGTTCGGCCGAGGCGGGCCTGACCACGACGGCGCTGTCGCGGCACGTGCCGCTGCTGCGCCGCAACATCCTTCCCGGCGACCAGGTGTCCCTGCTGAGCCGCTGCGTCGGCTCCGACGGGCTCGGGAGCGGGGACTACGTCCTCATGCTCACCGGCACCCGGATGGTCGTCACCCGGCAGTCGCGCCTGCTTGGCCGCGTCCGCCTCTGCCTCGACGCCCCGGTGGAGGCGATCGAGAAACTGCGCTGGTCGGCCGACCCGGCCGGGCCCGGCGTCGAACTCAACTTCACGGTCCTGGAAGGCTCGGGCGCGAGCGAACCGCACCGGTGGCACTTCTGGCTCCCGGCCAGCCACGCCAAGCGGGTATGGCGGGTCGACGCCCTGCTCGCGCGCACGTTCCGGCGGCCTTCGGCCACCCCGCGCCCGGCCCGCCGAGCGCTCAATCCCCGCAGCGAGGTCTTCCCAGTGGTCGCGATCCCGGCGGCGGCCTCGGTGTTCCCTTCGGTGGCGCTTCCGGCGAGTCCGCGCCCCTCGATCTCCTCGAACCAGGTGCTTCCTTCGAACCAGACGCACCCGGCGAGCCCGATGCCGCCGCGGCCCGATGCGCTCACCGCGTCCGCCCCGGACGCCGGTGCACACCGCGCGCTGGCCGTGGCCCCGCACGTTCCCGATGCCCCGATCAACCCAGCCGCGTCCCGCGGCGGCGCGCACCGCGCGCTGCCGTCGGCCGATCGACCGACGGTCCCCGTCCCCGCCCAGCAGCCGCCGCGCCACGCGGACCGGCCGCTCCCCATAGCGGCGCCCACCGGCTTCGAGCCGACACTCGCCGCCGCGTAAGCCCGGAACCGCCGGGCCGCGGCCGGGCGGGAGCGCAGGGCGCGGACCGCTGCGGCGCTGACCTTGGCAGGACGCGGCCCGCGCCTTCGAAGACGACCCGCGGTCGATGCAAAGGGGCCGGTGCCGAGCAATGCTCGGCACCGGCCCTTTGTCTGTGTCCGCCTAGGGCGTGCTTGGGAACTCGCGGCGAGTCGGTATCGGAGTCCATTCGTTCGCTCGCTGGGCTCATTTACGGCTCGCAAGCGTCGCCGAGGCCGCGGAAGGCCTTCCCGATACCGGTGCTGTATCGGGAAGGCCGACAACGAAGCGAGCGGGCGAATGGGCCCGATAACGGCCGTCGGGCACGCCCTAGCGACGCAGTTCGGCGGTGCAGCACTTCACCGAGCCGCCGCCCTTCTTCAGCTCGGAGAGGTCGACCGGGACCGGCTCGTACCCGGCGTCGCTGAGCTTCGCGACCATGCCGGTGGCCTCGGCGTTGACCACCACGTTGCGCCCGTCGGACACGAAGTTGAGGCCGAACGCGGCGGCGTCATCGGCGTCGGCGATCACCGCGTCGGGGAAGAGCCGCTCCAACAGGAGGCGGCTGCCGGGGGCGAAGGCGCCCGGGAAGTAGGCGATGCGGTGGTCGTCGAGGACCGCGAGCGCGGTGTCGAGGTGGTAGTAGCTGGGGTCGACCAGGCGCAGGGAGACGACCTGGCGGCCGAACACGTCGGCGGCCTCGGCGTGGGCGCGCGCGTCGGTGCGGAAACCCCACCCGGCGAGGATGAGCTCGCGGCCGGGGAGGTAGGTGAAGTCGCCTTCGCCTTCGTTGATGAACTCGGGCTTGGCGTAGGTCCAGCCGCTGGTGCGGTACCACTTCTCGTGGGCGTCGGCCTCGGGGCGGCGCTCGGGGTAGCGGAAGCTCGCGCCGTAGGCGATGCCGTCGACGACGAACGCCCCGTTGGCCGCGTAGACCATGTCGGGCAGGCCCGGCTCGGGCTCGATGCGGACGACGTCGTGGCCGAGGCCGGTGAAGACGTCGACCAGCTCCTCCCACTGCGCGCAGGCGAGGGTGGCGTCGACGGGGGTGGTGGTGTCCATCCAGGGGTTGATGGCGTACTCGACCGCGTAATAGGCGGGGCGGCACATGAGGTAGGTACGGCGGCCGGGCGACCGGGTCGCGGGCGCCTGCGCAGGTGAAGAGGTGTGTTTCTCCATGGCGCGAGTGTAGACACCCCCGCCCCGCCGCGACACCCCGCGGGCCCGCGACACCCCGGAGTGTGACCAACGCGTCCCGCCCCGCGAACCCCCCGGTCACGGGGCGGCCCGGATGTCCGAATTGGTCGCACCGCGGGCTTCGCCCGCGGTTCGCGGTTCGCGGTTCGCGGTTCGCGGTTCGCGGTTCGCGGTTCGCGGTTCGCGGTTCGTCGGGGCGGAGCACCTGATATTCCCCGCGCCGAGGGGCGCTTTGAGGTCGTCAGCGAGTACCGGCCGTCGGGCGACCAGCCCACGGCGATCAAGGACCTGACCGAGCGCAT